>JBJMIQ010000287.1:0-11136 GCA_045806805.1 Nocardioides sp.
AGCTGCTACCTCCTCGAGTCCGAGCACGAGGACCGCACCTGGCGGATCGTCCTCGACCTGGGCAGCGGGGCACTCGGCGCCCTGCACCGCTATGTCGACCCGCTGGCCGTCGACGGCGTGTTCCTCAGCCACCTGCACGCCGACCACTGCCTGGACCTGACCGGATACTACGTCCTCCGCCGGTTCCACCCGGACGGCCACCAGCCCAGGATCCCCGTGTGGGGACCGATCGGCACCGCCGACCGGATGGCGCGTGCCTACGACCTGCCGCCCGACCCGGGCATGCACGAGGAGTTCGACTTCCGGGTCTACGAAGGCAAGATCGACTTCGGACCATTCGTCGTCGAGCCGATCGGGGTCGAGCACCCGGTGCCCGCGTTCGGCCTCCGGGTGACGGCGGACGGGCGGACGATCGGGTACTCCGGTGACACCGGCCCGTGCACCGGGCTCGACGCCGTCGCCGCCGACGTCGACCTGCTGCTGGCGGAGGCGTCCTTCACGTCCGGGTCCAAGAACCCCGCGAAGCTCCACCTGACCGGCGCCGAGGGCGGCGAGTCCGCGGCCCGCAGCCGGGCGCGCCGACTCGTGTTGACCCACGTCCCGCCGTGGGGCGACCCGCAGGACGCCCTCGCCGAGGCCAGGACGACGTACGACGGCGAGATCGAGCTCGCCACCGCGGGCGCCGTGTTCGAGGTCTGAGCCCGGCCGGCCCGATCCACCCGGACTCAGACCAGGCCGGCGTCGTGGACGAGGATCGCGATCTGCACCCGGTTGGTGACCTCGAGCTTGTCGTAGAGCCTCGAGACGTGGGCCTTCACCGTGGGTAGCGAGAGGTAGAGCTCCCCGCCGATCTCGGTGTTGCTCAGGCCGCGCGCCACGGCCAGGGCGACCTCACGCTCCCGCGCCGTCAGCATTGCCAGGCGGCCCTCCGCCTCCGCGGAACGATGCTCGGCGCCGTCGGCGCGCACCCGCTGGATCAGCGTGCGGGTGACCGACGGCGAGAGCATCGGGTCGCCGGACGCGACCCGACGGATCGCCGCGACGATCTCGGCCGGCGGGGTGTCCTTCAGGAGGAATCCGTCCGCCCCCGCCTCGAGCGCACCGAAGACGTGCTCGTCGGCGTCGAAGGTCGTCAGGATGATGATTCGGGGCGGTTCCGGGGCCGCGTGGAGCTCCCGGGTCGCATCCAGCCCGTTGAGCACCGGCATCCGGATGTCCATCAGGATGACGTCCGGGCGCAGGGACCTGGCGAGCTCCACCCCCTGACGACCGTCGCCGGCCTCACCGACGACCTCCAGGTCAGTCTGGCCGCCGAGCATCAGCGACAGGGCCGAGCGGACGAGCGGGTCGTCGTCGACGACCAGGACGCGGCTCGCGTCCGGGTTGATCATGCAGCCCACGGTATCCAGCCGTGCAGGACGAACGTCGACCCCTCGTGGCGATGCTCGATCCGCCCGCCCCGCAGCTGCGCTCGCTCGGTCAGTCCGACCAGCCCCAGCCCCGATCCGGGCGTCGCGGTGGGACCGAAGCCCACCGGGTTGCAGAGCAGGATGTCGATGCCATCCTCAGGGGAGCCGCTGACCCGGATGCTCAGTCGCGCGCCGGGTGCATGCTTGCGGGCGTTGGTGATCCCCTCCTGCACGATCCGGTAGAGGGTCCGGCCGACCACGTCAGGCACCTGTCGGGTGTCACCGTCCAGGAGGTTGACGTAGTCGAGGTCCACTCCGGTGTCGCGCGCGTCGTCGACGAGTCGCGGCAGGTCGGCGTACGTCGGCTGCGGCGCGTCGAGGCGCTCGCCCCTGTTGTCGCGCAGGACGCCCAGCACGCCACGCAGGTCGGTCAGGGCCTCGTGCGCCTTCTCCTGGATCACCTGTGCACTGGTGCGCATCTCGGCGGCCGTGAGGTCGTCGCGGAAGACCAGCGCACCCGCATGCATCGAGATCTGGGAGATCCGGTGGGCGAGTACGTCGTGCATCTCCCGCGCGATCCGGGCCCGTTCGTTGCTCCTCGCCTGGGCCACCCGCAGCTCCTGTTCGGCCTCGGCCCGCTCGGCCCGCTGGCGCAGCGTCCAGACCAGCTCCCGCCGGGAACCGACGTACATGCCCCAGCCGAGAATGGAGGCCATGAATGTCAGGTTGAGCACCAGGACGAGCAGGTACGGATCCTTCGGCGCCCCGGTCGGCTCGACGACCGCGAAGATCTGGGCGCTCACGAGGTTGGCGACACCGACGACCACGACCTGCCCCCACCGGCGATGGGTCGCCACGGACGCGGCCGCCAGGGTCGCGGGACCGGCCGCCAGTCCGGAGAACGTGCCCAGCAGAGCCGTGACGAGGGCGACCGTCATCGGCCACCGCCGCCGGAAGAAGACCAGGGTGTAGGCGGGCACAGCCAGACCGATGTCCAGCCAGAAGAGGATCGGGTAGTCCTCAAACTGCCGGGCGGCAACCGTTCCCCAGACGATGCCGCTGATGACGAGCATCAGCAGGATCCGCCAGATGTGTCCCCAGCGCGTGATCGGCGGCTGGAAGGCCTCGGCCGGGGGTTTGTCCACGATCCAAGGCTAGGGCGAGCCGAAGGGCCGAACAGGAGGCTCAGGTCTCCTTCAGGGCCCTACCCCGGTAGGTACCTGAACATTCCGAAGTCTGATGTGGTGCGGCCTCGGCGGGAGCAGGATGTGTCCCATGATCAAGGTGGACGGACTCTCCAAGTCATACGGCGGCTTCCTCGCGCTCGACGACATCAGCTTTACCTGCCAGCCCGGTCGTGTGACGGGCTTCCTGGGCCCCAACGGTGCCGGCAAGACAACAACCATGCGGATCATGGCCGGCTTGACGCCGGCCAGCCGGGGCGAGATCACGATCGGCGGATTCCACTACCGCGACATTCCCAACCCGGGCCGCCACGTCGGCGTCCTCCTCGACGCTTCGGCCCAGCACGGTGGTCGCACCGGCCGCGAGGTGCTCACGGTCGGTGCCCGCACGATGGGCCTGCCCGACTCACGGGTGGACGAGATGCTCGCGCTGGTCTCGCTGACCCCCGCGGAGGCGAAGCGCCGGGTCCGAAACTACTCGCTCGGCATGCGACAGCGCCTCGGCATCGGCCACGCCCTGCTCGGTGACCCCTCGGTTCTGATCCTCGACGAGCCCGCCAACGGGCTGGACCCCGCCGGCATCCGCTGGATGCGCGGCCTGCTCAAGTCCTACGCGGAGCGCGGCGGCACAGTCCTTCTCTCCAGCCACCTCCTCAACGAGGTCGAGCTGATCGCCGACGAGATGATCCTGATCGGCCGCGGCAGGATCGTGGCCCAGGGCGACAAGAAGGCGCTGCTCGCCGAGCGGGACACCAGCACCCACGTGATGGCGCTCGACAACACCCGCCTGCAGGAGGCGCTCGACGCCTACGACGTGAGCTGGAATCCCGCCGGGGACGGACTCGCGGTCGAGGCCGAACCGGTCGAGGTCGGCCGCATCGCAGCCGAGAAAGGCATCGTGCTCATCGAGCTCCGGCACGCCGACGGCGGCCTGGAGAACCTTTTCCTCGAACTCACCTCCGACGCCCAGCGCGACGACATCAACCCAGGAGCGACGGCATGAGCACCGCGGCGACCACCCTCCCGACTCTGGACGTCTCGGGCACCAGTCCGGTCCCGTTCAGCCGCCTGATCGGGGTCGAGCTGCGCAAGATGGCCGACACCCGGGCAGGCATGTGGCTGTTGCTCGCGATCGGCCTGATCACCGCGGCGATCGTGACGATCTTCTACTTCGCCGCGCCGGACGACCAGCGCACGTTCCTCAACTTCATGGGAGCGACGGCGACCCCGCAGGGCTTCCTCCTGCCCGTGCTCGGCATCCTGCTGGTCACCAGCGAGTGGGGCCAGCGGACGACGCTGACGACCTTCGCCCTCGAGCCATCGCGGCCGAAGGTGATCGCGTCCAAGGTGGTCGCGGCTCTCCTGCTCGGAGTGGTAGCGATCGTGCTTGCGGTCGGGATCGCCGCGCTGGCCACCGTCCTGGCTGGCGAGCCAGGCGCCTGGGACAACATCGGTCCGGACGACTTCGCGAAGTTCGGCCTCCTCCAGGTGAGTGGGATCCTGCAAGGGCTGGCGTTCGGCCTGATCTTCCTCAACTCGGCGGCGGCGATCGTGACCTACTTCGTGCTCCCCATCGCCTTCTCCATCGTGGCCAATCTCTGGGGTGCCCTCAAGGACGCCGCACCCTGGGTGGACCTCGGCGGCACCTCGCAGCAGCCCTTGTTCAGCGGCGTCGACATGACCGGAGAGCAGTGGGCCCAGCTCGCCACCGCCAGCGCGATCTGGATTGTCCTGCCGTTCGTGCTGGGACTGGTCCGGGTGATGCGGGCCGAGCTCAAGTAGTACGCCAGACGCCCGAAGGGCCCGGTCTCCACGGGGGAAGGCCGGGCCCGCAGGGCTGGATGACGTGTCCTAGGGTCGCGCCATGACGAATCGCGCCGACGGCCGGACGGACGACGAGCTCCGGCCGGTCAAGCTCACCCGCCACTGGCTCGACCATGCCGCCGGCTCGGTGCTGGTCGAGTTCGGTGGGACCCGCGTCTTGTGCGCCGCCTCGGCATCAGAAGGCGTTCCGCGGTGGCGCAAGGGTTCCGGCCTCGGGTGGGTCACCGCCGAGTACGCCATGCTTCCGGCCGCCACCAACACCCGCTCGGACCGGGAGTCGGTCAAGGGCCGGATCGGGGGCCGCACCCACGAGATCTCCCGCCTGATCGGCCGCTCCCTCCGGGCGGTCATCGACTACAAGGCCCTCGGGGAGAACACGATCGTGCTCGACTGCGACGTGCTCCAGGCCGACGGCGGAACCCGGACGGCCGCGATCACCGGGGCCTACGTCGCCCTGGCCGATGCCGTTGCCCACCTCCGCGGGGCCGGCGCACTGACGGGCGAGCCGCTCACCGGGTCGGTGGCCGCGGTCAGCGTCGGCATCATCGACGGCGTGCCGCGACTGGACCTTCCCTATGAGGAGGACGTCCGGGCCGAGACCGACATGAACGTGGTGATGACGGGCGAGGGCAAGTTCGTCGAAGTGCAGGGCACGGCTGAGGGCGCCGCGTTCGAGCGGTCCGAGCTCGACGCACTGCTCGCGCTCGCGGAGAAAGGGTGCGCCGACCTGACCCGGCTGCAGGGCGAGGCACTCTCGTCGTGACCCTTCGAGACGGGGCCGGAGCGCCCTCCTCGGGAGCCACGCAGGTGTTCCTCGCCTCCCGCAATCCGAAGAAGCTCGAGGAGATGCAGCGGATCCTGCGCCAGCACGCGCCGGGCGTCGAGGTGATCGGGCTGGACGACGTGCCGGCCTACGACGAACCGGTCGAGGACCAGCCCACCTTCGAGGGGAATGCCCTGCTCAAGGCCCGCGCCGGGCTGGTCGCGACCGGACTGCCCACGCTGGCCGATGACAGCGGGCTATGCGTGGACGCCCTGAACGGCATGCCCGGCGTGCTCTCGGCGCGATGGGCCGGGCCGCCCAAGGAGGACCACCGCAACAACCAGCTGCTGCTGGCCCAGCTTGCCGACGTACCCGACGAGCGCCGCGGCGCCCACTTCGCCTGCGCTGTCGCTTTCTGCCAGGGACCGGGCAGCGAGATCGTCGTGCACGGCGAGATGCACGGCCGCGTGATCCGGGAACTTCGGGGGAGCGGCGGCTTCGGCTACGACGTCCTCTTTGTCGCCGACGAGCACTCTGACGCGGGCACCACCTCCGCCGAGCTCACCGCCGAGGAGAAGGACCGGATCTCACACCGCGGCCGAGCCCTGCGCGAGATCGCCCCCGCCGTGGCCGCCGCCCTGGGAGAGAGGTGATCGCCGGGGCCGCGCGGGCGCGCTAGACCGGTCTCGGCGAGGGGAACACACTGGACTGCATGAGCGTCTCGTCTGCCAATGGCGTCCATCCAGGGGGGCAGTTCCCGCCCATCGGGGACTACGGGTTCCTGTCCGACTGTGAGACGACCGCGCTCGTGGCTCCCGACGGCGGGGTCGAGTGGCTCTGCCTACCCAGGATGGACTCGCCCAGCGCCTTCGGAGCGATCCTCGACCGAGACGCCGGGACGTTCCGCGTCGGCCCGACCGGCGTCAAGGTTCCTTCATCCCGGCGCTACATCCCGGGCACGATGGTGCTGGAGACGAGCTGGTGGACGCCTGGTGGCTGGCTGGTCGTCACCGACGCGCTGTTGATCGGACCGTGGCACCACGAGGACCATCGCTCGGGCACGCACCGTCGACCGCCGACCGACTACGACGCCGACCACGTCCTGGTTCGGCTCATCAAGTGCGTGAGCGGCCAGGTGCAGGTCCGCATGGACTGCAGCCCTGTCTTCGACTACGGCCTGATCCAGGCGAAGTGGGACTACGGCAACTCCGACTACCACGAGGCGGTCGCCACGGGAGACGGGGATGCCCTGCGCCTGCGCCTGACGACGGATCTCAATGTCGGCTTCGAAGGCCCGGTGGCCTCGGCACGGACGCTTCTCAAGGACGGCGAGAGCCGGTTCGTCGCCCTGTCATGGAGCGAGCACCCGCCACCGCGGACCCTCGTCGAAGCGCGCCAACGGCTCACCTGGACGTGCCACCACTGGCAGCACTGGCTGGACCGCGGCCGCTTCCCCGATCACCCGTGGCGAAGCCTCCTGCAGCGCAGCGCCCTCACGCTGAAGGGGCTGACGTTCGCACCGAGCGGAGCGGTCGCGGCGGCAGCCACGACGTCGCTGCCCGAGACTCCGGGCGGCATCCGTAACTGGGACTACCGCTACACCTGGATGCGCGACACCGCCGGCACGCTTGCCGCTCTGTACACGCTCGGCCTCGACTGGGAGGCCAATGACTTCTTCCAGTTCGTGGTCGACGTCGTCACGGCCGAGAGCGGCTCGCTCCAGCTCATGTACGGCATCGACGGTGAACGCGTCCTCGAGGAGCGGATTCTCGATCACCTGTCCGGCTACGACGGCGCGCGACCCGTGCGCGTCGGAAACGCTGCCTACGTGCAGAGACAGCACGACGTCTGGGGCGCGGTCGTCGGCGCCATCGATCTCTACACGGCCCACCAGCGCCTCGACGACAGGATGTGGGCGATGGTCAGGACCCTGGTCGAGGAGGCCCTCGACCATTGGGGTGAGCCCGACCAGGGGATCTGGGAGGTGCGCTCGGGTCCTCAGCACTTCACCTCATCCAAGGTCATGTGCTGGTACGCCGCCAGCGCCGGCGCCAGGCTCGCTCAGGGACGAGGCGAGACCAAGCTGGCCGCCGAGTGGCGCACCGAGGCCGAGAAGATCCGCACGGATGTGCTGAACAACGCCGTCGACGAACGAGGCGTCATCACCCAGCACTACGACACCTTGGCTCTCGACGCCTCGGTGCTGCTCATCCCGTTGCTCGGATTCCTGCCCTGGGACGACGAGCGGGTCCGCAACACCGTCCACGCGGTCGCGGACGAGCTCACCGAGGGCGACCTCGTCCTGCGCTACCGGGTCGACGCCACCGACGACGGCCTCACCGGCGAGGAGGGGACGTTCACGATGTGCTCGTTCTGGCTGGTTTCCGCATTCGTTGCCATCGGCGAGCTCGAACGCGCCCGTGCCCTGTGCGAGAAGCTGTTGTCGTACGCGACCCAGCTCCAGCTCTACGCCGAAGAGATCGACCCGCACAGCGGCCGGCACCTGGGGAACTTCCCGCAAGCGTTCACCCACCTCGCGCTGGTCCACGCGGTGACCGCGGTGATCAAGGCCGAGCGCGACGAGGCGCGGGCCGACCGTCGGCGGTGAGAGCAGCCGGGTCGCTGGTGCCAGAGGGGGGACTTGAACCCCCACGCCCGAAGGCACGGCATCCTAAGTGCCGCGTGTCTACCAGTTCCACCACTCCGGCCGGCTGTGAAGTCTACGAGTCGAGGCCCAGGTCTCGACGGAGCTTGGCGACGTGCCCCGTGGCCTTCACGTTGTACTGCGCGAGCTCGATCCGGCCGTCCTCGTCGACGACGAACGTGGACCGGATGACGCCCTCGACGGCCTTGCCGTAGAGCTTCTTCTCACCGAAGGCACCATAGGCCTTCATCGCGGTCCGGTCCGGGTCCGAGAGCAGCGTGATGGTCAGGTGGTCGCGGTGACGGAACCTGGCCAGTTTCGAAGGCGAGTCCGGCGAGATGCCGAGGACCTCGTAACCGGCGCCGCGCAGCGACTCGAGTGAGTCGGTGAAGTCACACGCCTGCTTGGTGCATCCCGGCGTCATCGCAGCGGGGTAGAAGTACACGATGACCTTGCGTCCGCGCAGGTCACCCAGCGTCACCCGTTCCCCGGTGTCCGCCTCCAGGCTGAAGTCGGGCGCCTGGTCACCGCGTTCGAGGCGGTCGATCTGCGGACGGGCGGTGCTCATCTCGGCTCCTTGACTGTAATGTGCACATGCATAGGCTGGGTCTGACACTGGTTGCTAATTTACCGGCCCCGAGGAGCCCGCATGCACGTGCCTGACGGATTCTTCGACGTTCCGACGTCGGTGGCCACCGGTGTGGTGGCGGCCGCTGGGGTGTCGGTCGCGCTGCGCCGCGCGCGCCACGAGCTCGACGACCGTACGGCGCCGATGGCGGGACTGGTCGCGACCTTCGTGTTCGCCGGCCAGATGATGAACTTCCCCGTGGGCGCCGGCACCAGCGGGCATCTGCTCGGCGGTGCGCTGGCGGCGGTGCTCGCCGGGCCGTGGACGGCCGTCCTGGCGATCACGGTCGTGCTGTCGGTCCAGGCGCTGCTGATGGCCGACGGCGGGATCACCGCACTCGGCACCAACGTCACGCTGATGGCCCTCGTCGGCGTCGCCGTCGGCTGGCTGGTCTTCAAGGCGGTCCGCTCGGTGCTGCCGAAGCGGCTCTCGTTGGTCGCTCCGGCCGCCGCCGTCGGGGCGCTGGCCAGCGTCCCCGCCGCGGCCGCGGTGTTCACGCTGCTCTTCTCGGTCGGCGGCACCGCTCCGATCGACACCGGCACCGTCCTCGCAGCCATGCTCGGCTGGCACACGGTCATCGGGATCGGCGAGGCCGTGATCACCGGGCTGGTGGTAGGCGGTGTGGTCGCCGTGCGACCCGACCTCTGCTACGGCGCCCGACCGGTCATGGCCCAGCGGCCGCTCGAGGTGCGTGCGGGGACGGCCTCATGAAGTTCCGTCCGAAGACCCGGACCTTCCTCGTGGTCGGACTGCTTGCGGCTCTGCTCGTGGCAGGAGTCGCCAGCTTCTACTCGAGCAGCCACCCGGACGGCCTCAACGCGGTTGCCGAGAGAACCGGCTTCGTCGACCGCGGCAAGGCCTCGGCCACCTCCGATGGCCCCTTCGCCGGTTACGAGACCAAGGGGATCGCCGACGACAGGCTCAGCGGCGGTGTTGCCGGCGTCGCCGGGGCGCTGCTGGTGATGGTCGTGGGCGGGGGTCTCTTCCGGCTGGTGCGCCGGCGCACGCCCAGCGACGAACGCGGCGAGGCCTGATTTCTATGGGTGCCGGTCACGGCCACAAGCTGCACTACCACGGCCACAGCTTCATCCACCGGGCTCCGGCCCACCACAAGCTCTTCGGCCTGCTGGCCTTCATGCTGCTCGTGGTGGCCACGCCCCGTGACTGGCATCCTGCCTTCGCCATCTACGCCGTCGTCCTGCTGGCTGTGGTCGGCGTCTCGCGGGTTCCGCCGGTCTACCTGGCGAAGCGGATGGCGATCGAGATCCCGTTCGTGGTGTTCGCGCTGCTGGTGCCCTTCGTCGCGCAGGGACCCCAGGTGCACGTGGGGTGGCTGAGCCTCTCCCAGCCCGGCCTGGTCGCCGCGGCCGGCCTGCTGATGAAGGGGACGCTGGGCGTGCTGGCGTCGCTGACGCTGGCCGCGACCACCGAGCCGGATGACGTGCTGCGCGGTCTCGAACGACTGCGGATGCCGGACCTGCTCGTCCAGATCATGGGGTTCATGATTCGCTACCTCGACGTGGTCACCGGCGAGATGGGGCGGATGCTCACCGCGATGAGGTCCCGTGGCTGCGACCCCCACTCTCCCCGGCACTGGCCGGCCCTGGCCCGGTCGCTGGGCGCCCTGTTCATCCGCTCCTACGAACGCGGCGAACGGGTCCACCTCGCGATGCTCTCGCGCGGCTACACCGGGACACTCCCCCGATGAAGAGGGCCCGATGAAGAGGACCCGATGAGGAGGGCGGGATGAGCACCCCGGTCCTGGACGTCCGCGGCCTGGCTTACGCCTACCCCGATGGGCACCAGGCGCTCTACGGGGTCGACCTCCACGTCCATCGCGGCGAGAACGTCGCGCTGCTCGGCCCCAACGGCGCGGGCAAGACCACGCTCGTGCTTCACCTCAACGGCATCCTCACCGCCGGTGCCGGGTCGGTCGCGGTCAGCGGTCTCCCCGTCACGAAGGACAACCTGCGCGAGATCCGACGCCGGGTCGGCATCGTCTTCCAGGACCCCGACGACCAGCTCTTCCTCGGCACGGTCCGGCAGGACGTGGCTTTCGGCCCCGGGAACCTCGGCCTGAAGGGTCCGGTTCTCGAGCGGCGGGTCATGGAGTCACTGGACCAGGTGGGCATGGCCGACTACGCGAACCGGCCGCCCCACCACCTGTCGTTCGGTCAGCGTCGACGAGTCGCGGTGGCCACGGTGCTCGCCATGGAACCCGAGATCCTGGTGCTCGACGAGCCGTCATCAAACCTGGACCCCGCCTCGCGTCGCGAGCTCGCGGAGATCCTGCGATCCCTCGACGTGACCCTGTTGATGGTGACCCACGACCTGCCGTACGCCCTCGAGCTCTGCCCTCGGTCGGTCGTGCTCGGTGACGGGGTCGTCGTGGCCGACGGGGCGACGTACGACCTGCTCACCGACGACGCCCTGATGCGGGCGCACCGACTGGAGCTGCCACTCGGCTTCGACCCGCGTCTCGTTGGTAACCTTCCCGCGTGACCAACCAGACGTCCATCGAGCACGACATCGAAGAGACCCGCGAGCGACTGGCGCACACCATCGACCAGCTCATCTACCGCGTGCACCCCAAGACGATCGTCAGCCGCGAGGTCACCAGCGTGAAGAGCTACTTCGTCGACTACCGCACCGGCGCCCCTCGCACCGACAACATCCTCAAGGTG
>JBJMIQ010000288.1:0-3433 GCA_045806805.1 Nocardioides sp.
GTCAGGTCGTCGTTCTCCGACAAGGACGGCACCTGGGTCTCCGAGCTGGAGGAAGGAAACGAAGTGGAGCAGGCGATCATCTCCGGTGTGGCGCACGACCGGGGCGAGGCCAAGATCACGATCGTCGGGGTGCCCGACCGCGTCGGTGAGGCGGCTCGGATCTTCGAGGCGGTCGCCGTCACCGAGATCAACATCGACATGATCGTGCAGAACGTGTCGGCGGTGGAGACGGGCAGGACCGACATCTCCTTCACGCTGCCGAAGGGCGATGGACAGACCGCGATCGCGACGCTGCAGGCGCTGCAGGCGTCGGTCGGTTTCGCCGACATCCTGTACGACGACCGGATCGGCAAGGTCTCCGTCGTCGGCGTCGGGATGCGCTCGCACCCCGGCGTGACCGCGAAGTTCTTCACCGCGCTCGCCCAGGCCGGGGTCAACATCGAGATGATCTCCACCTCCGAGATCCGGATCTCGGTGATCGTCGACGAGGCCCAGATCAACGCCGCCGTCCAGGCCACCCACAGTGCGTTCGACCTCGACGCCTCCGAGGTCGAGGCCGTCGTCTACGGCGGAACGGGGCGATAGCAGTGCGCATCGGGGTCGTCGGCGCCACCGGACAGGTGGGCGTCGCCATGCGACAGATCCTCGCCCAGCGGTCCTTTCCCGCCGACGAGGTCCGCTTCTTCGCCTCTGCCCGCTCGGCCGGCACCACGCTGCCTTTCGCCGGACGCGAGATCACCGTCGAGGATGCCGCGACCGCCGACCCGGCGGGGCTCGACATCGCGCTGTTCTCTGCCGGCGCGTCCACCTCGCGGGCGCTCGCGCCGAGGTACGCCGAGGCCGGCGTCCTCGTGGTCGACAACTCCTCGGCGTTCCGGATGGACCCCGACGTCCCGCTGGTGGTCTCCGAGGTCAACCCCGAAGCGATCCGCGAGGCCCGCAAGGGGATCATCGCCAACCCGAACTGCACCACCATGGCCGCGATGCCGGTCCTCAAGCCGCTCCACGACGAGGCGGGCCTGGTACGGCTGATCGCGGCGACCTACCAGGCCGTGTCCGGCTCCGGTGTCGCAGGTGTCGACGAGCTGGCCGTGCAGCTCGCGGCCGCCGGCGACAAGGCGCGCGAGCTGGCCTACGACGGTGAGGCGGTCGCGTTCCCGGATCCGGTCAAGTACGCGCGCACGATCGCCCACAACGTGGTGCCGATGGCCGGGTCGATCGTCGACGACGGGCTCGAGGAGACCGACGAGGAGCAGAAGCTCCGCAACGAGTCACGCAAGATCCTCGGGATCCCCGAGCTGAAGGTGTCCGGCATCTGCGTCCGGGTGCCGGTGTTCACCGGCCACTCGCTGGCGATCAACGCCGAGTTCGCGGCACCGATGCCGGTCCCGCGAGCACGAGAGCTGCTGACCGGTGCGCCCGGCGTCGAGCTGTCCGACATCCCCACCCCGCTGCAGGCCGCGGGCAAGGACCCGTCGTACGTCGGCCGGTTGCGCCAGGACCCGGGCGTGGACGGCGACCGTGGGCTCGCCCTGTTCGTCAGCAACGACAACCTGCGCAAGGGCGCTGCGCTCAACACCGTGCAGATCGCCGAGCTGGTCGCCGCCGACCTCCGGTGAGGTTCAGTCCCGGCCGCTGTCCACGAATGACGTCGTGACCCACGAGGAGAGCGTGTAGGTCAGCAGGGTCACGCACGGGATGACGATGACCATCCACCAGTTGAACATCACGTCCACGAGGAACAACAGCGCCACGACCGTGAGCAGCCCGATCGCGAGGAAGCTGGTGCTGCCAGGGTCGGCGACGCGGAACAGCCGGAGCAACAGGGCGCCGAGGAAGATCATCGCGACCAGGATCAGCAGCAGCACCCAGAGCCCGTTGCCTCCGCAGGACGAGGCGCCGCGGATGAGCTCGCAGACGCGCAGGGCGCCCGAGGTCAGCCCGACGGTCACGAGCCCGACCAGGACGCCGGTGACCATGGCGCCGGGGACGGCACCGATACCCACCCGCAGGGGCTTCCGCTCCTTCTTCGTGCGCCCCGGTTCGACCGGCTCGCGCTCGGCGCGGTCCTCGTCGCCCTCGACCGCGGTGGCGGTGGTCGCGGCCTCGTCGGTGAACATGGGCCGAGCCGCCGGCTTCGCGGTCGCCGACGTGGCGGGCGAAGCCTCACGGACCACCGGGGCCGGTTCCGGCTCCGGCTTGGGCTCTGGCGGTGCCGTCACGGGTTCGGGCTCTGGCGGTGCCGTCACGGGTTCGGGCTCCGGCTCTGGTTCGGCCGTCACGGGTTCGGGCTCTGGTTCCGGTTCGGGCTCCGGAGCGGCTGCGATGGGTTCCGGCTCGGTCTCGGGGGCCGGCTCGGGTTCTGGCTCGGGGGCCGGCTCGGGCTCTGGCTCGGGGGCCGGCTCGGGCTCCGGCGGCGTCGGTTCGGGCTGGGGATCCGGCTCGGCCTCGGCGGCGGCGCGCTGCTTGCGCTTCTTGCGCCGGAACCCGAACGACGGGAGCTCGAGCGACGGCCCGTCGTCGCGATCCTGGTCAGCCATGACCGGAAGTCTGCCAGAACACTTACCGGATCGACCGGCCCCAGGAACGACCGAGCGCGCCGATCCGCTGGATCGACGCGCTGCGATCTCCACGGAGATCACCGGGTCGGGCTGACAGGATTTGAACCTGCGGCCTCCTCGTCCCGAACGAGGCGCGCTACCAAGCTGCGCCACAGCCCGAATGCCTTCGGGAGTCTACCGGAGCCGGTCGAGTTGTTTGACCAGGGCCTGCGTCACTCTCGGCCCAGCGGCGTGAGCGTGGCGAGCGTCGCCTCGGGGCGGCAGCAGAACCGCACCTGGGCGTAGGGAGAGGTCCCCGCGCCGGCGGACACGTGGAGCCACGACGATCGGGGGTCGCCGGGTAGGGAGTCGGCCGGATGCCTGTGCAGCCCCTTGGCCCTGCCGGTGTCGAGGTCGCAGTTGGTGACCAACGCGCCGTAGAACGGCAGGCACAGCTGGCCACCATGGGTGTGGCCGGCGAAGGTCACGTCATACCCATTGTCCGCGAACTGGTCCAGCACCCGGAGGTACGGCGCGTGTGTGACGCCGATCCGCAGGTCCGCGTCGGCCGGCGCCGGTCCTGCCGCCGAGGACAGGTCGTCGAGCCGCAGGTGCGGGTCGTCGACACCTGCGAACGCCAGCCGCGACCCGAGCACCTCGAGCCGGCCGCTGGCGTTGTTCAGGTCCAGCCAGCCGTGGGCGGTGAACGCCGCCCGCAGGTCCTCGACCGGAAGCGTAGGGGTGTGGGTGATCCGCCCGCCGTCGTCGGGCGTGAGGTACCAGAGCGGGTTGCGTGGCGTCGGCGCGTAGTAGTCGTTCGAGCCGAACACGAACACACCCGGCACATCGAGCAGCGGGCCGAACCCGGTCAGCGTCGGCGGCACTGCGTCGAG
>JBJMIQ010000289.1:0-5656 GCA_045806805.1 Nocardioides sp.
GACCTGATCCGGGCCGTCCGCGACGAGGTGAGGGTCCCGGTCATTGCCTCAGGGGGCGCCGGCCGCACCGACCACTTCCCGCCGGCCGTCGAGGCGGGCGCGGACGCCGTGCTCGCGGCCACCGTCTTCCACTTCGGCACGCTGCGGATCGCCGACGTCAAGGACTCACTGTCCGCCGCAGGGCACCCCGTGCGCTGACCCGTCGTGAGTCAACGACGGGTCAGCGTCAAAGACCGAGGCCCGCGCCGCGGAGCCGCTCGATGTGGGCGTCCGGGCCGGAGAACTCCAGCTGCCGGTGCTGGTCGCGCCCGTAGAGGAACATCACGATCTCCGACGGCAGCCCGCTGAGCACCGCCGGGTCGGCGCCACCGCGCAGCGTCGCCTCGGCACCGGTGTCGGTCCGTCGGATCCGCACCGGCACGCCCGCCGGACGGACCAGCCCTCGACCGAAGAGCCGGATCGCGGACCACAGGGCCGACTCGTCAGCCGGGGGCAGGTCCCGCGGCGTCCAGCCCGGCTGCGCCCGGCGCAGGTCCTCGTGGTGCACGAAGTACTCCAGCGTGTTCACGGCCTTGTCCACCGGCGGGATGGCGTACGGCGTCCACCTCCGTCGGCGGACCCGCTCGACCAGCACGGTGAAGTCCTGTCGGCCGATCCGGGCCATCTCCCGGTCGGTGAGTCCCGACAGCGGGGGGATCAGCAGACCCGGTGCGCCGATCAGGCTGTGCTCGCGCAGGTGCAGGTGGGCGAAGAGCTCCTTGGCGGTCCAGTCGCCCGACAGCGTCGGCGCGTCCTCACCGAGGACCAGGGCCAAGTCGCACAACGCCTCACGCTCACGGCGGGCCAGCAGGTCAGAGCTCATGCCTGAGGAGCGTACGGCGCCCGGGGCCGCCGAGTGGTAAGGGGCTGGGCAGGTGGAATACCTTGACAGGCGCGATGGCTGTGATGGCCAAGAGGGGAACGGACATGAGATGGAAGACCTGACGGAGCTGCGTGGAGCGACCACGCGCGAAGGCTTCGCCGTTCTCGGTCACGCCATCCGCCGCGAGCCCGGGATCTTCGTCCTCTCCACGATCGGCAGCGTGCTCTTCGCCCTGCTTACGGTTGCCGACGCGTGGGTGCTCGGCTGGTCAACCAACCACGTGCTGATCCCCGCGTTCGAGCACGGCGAGATCGACCCCGCCCTGCTGTGGACGGTGCTGGCGCTGTTCCTCGGCGTGGCCATCCTTCGGGCCGTCGGCATCGTGGCCCGCCGCCTTGGTGCCGGCGTGATGCAGTTCCGGATGCAGGCCCACACCCGGCGGGCGGTGACCCGGCAGTATCTCTCGCTCCCCATGGAGTGGCACCAGCGTCACCCGACCGGGCAGCTGCTCTCCAACGCCTACTCCGACGTCGAGGCCGCCTGGGGTCCGATCGCACCGCTCCCCATGGCGCTGGGCACCGTGGTGATGATGGCGATCGCCGTGGTCCAGATGCTGTTCGCGGACGTCGTACTCGCAGTGGTCGGGATGCTGGTCTTCCCCCTTGTCGTGGTCGCCAACCTCGCCTACCAGCGCCTCGCCTCGCCGCTGATGACGCGCGCGCAGGGGCTGCGGGCCCAGGTCAGCGAGATCGCCCACGAGTCGTTCGACGGCGCCATGGTGGTCAAGACCCTGGGGCGCGAGGGCGAGGAGACCCAACGCTTCCGCTCGCGTGCCCATGAGCTCCGCGACGTCAACACCCGCGCCGGCGCGATCCGCGCCGCCTTCGACCCGACGCTCGCCTCGCTCCCCAACATCGGGGTACTG
The DNA here is from genome assembly GCA_045806805.1 of Nocardioides sp. Taxonomy (GTDB): domain Bacteria; phylum Actinomycetota; class Actinomycetes; order Propionibacteriales; family Nocardioidaceae; genus Nocardioides. Next base: position 1,788 of record JBJMIQ010000289.1, read on the forward strand.
GTCGTCCTGGCCGTCGGCGTCTCCCGGGTGCTCAACGGGCAGACCGACGCCGGTGACGTCGTCACTGTCGCCTACCTGCTGACCATCGTCTCCTTCCCGATCCGCGCCATCGGCTGGCTGCTCGGTGAGTTCCCCCGCTCCGTCGTCGGCTTCCGCCGCACCCGCTCGGTGCTGCGCGCCACCGGCGCGATGCGGCACGGCGACGCGACCCTGCGCGGCGCGGCCCAGCACGGTGCCCGGCTCGAGGTCGACGACCTTCACTACGCCTACGCCGGCGAGACCACGCTCCTCGACGGCGTCTCCTTCGTGGTCGAGCCGGGCCGTACCGTCGCCCTGGTCGGGGCCACCGCGTCCGGCAAGAGCACTCTCACCAGCCTGCTCACCCGTCTCGTCGACCCTGACTCCGGGCGGGTCCTGGTCGACGGGACCGACATCCGCCACCTCCGCAAGGGAGCCCTCGCGGATTCGGTGGCGCTGGTCCCGCAGACGGCGTTCCTCTTCGACGACACCGTGCGTGACAACGTGACGCTCGGGGCCGACGTGTCCGACGAGGAGGTCTGGGCGGCCCTGCGCGCCGCGCAGGCGGACGGTTTCGTCGCCGCCCTCGGCCACGGGCTCGACACCAGACTGGGGGAGCGCGGTACCTCCCTGTCCGGCGGGCAGCGTCAGCGGATCAGCCTGGCCCGGGCGCTGGTACGCCGCCCGCGGCTGCTGATCCTCGACGACGCCACCTCGGCGGTCGACCCCGAGGTCGAGGCCCGGATCCTGCAGGCCCTGCGGACCGAGGGCACCGGCGCCACCCTGGTGGTCGTTGCCTACCGGAAGGCCACCATCGCCCTGGCCGACGAGGTCGTCCACCTCGAGAACGGCCGGATCGCGGACCGCGGCACCCACGCGGAGCTGCTGGAGCGCAGCCCGTCCTACGCCCACCTGGTCAACGCCTACGAGCAAGCGGCACACGAGCACGTGGAGGTGGAGGTCACGTGACCGCGACCGCCGAGCGCGTGGCCGGGACCACGATGGACACCGGCGAGGACATCCGGGCGATGGACACCATCCGCCGCGGAATGCGGATCTCGCCGGAGCTGCGGGAAGGCTTCGGCTTCACCCTGTTCCTCGCCGTGATCGCCTCGTGCGGACAGGTCGTCGTCCCGGTCGCCGTGCAACAGACCCTGGACCGCGGCCTCAATGCCTCTGGCGGACCCGACGTCAGCTATGTCGTCGAGATGGGCGTGCTCGCCGCACTGGCCATCGCGCTGACCAGCACAGCGTCGTACCTCATGACCAAGCGGCTGTTCACCGCCTCCGAGAGGGGCCTGGCCACGCTGCGGATCAAGGCCTTCCGCCACGTGCACGACCTGCCGCTGCTCACCCAGAACACCGAACGCCGCGGTGCCCTCGTCTCGCGGGTCACCAGCGACGTCGACCAGGTCAGCCAGTTCCTCGTGTTCGGCGGCCTGCTGTTCATCGTCAGCATCGGCCAGATGCTGGTGGCCAGCGTGATCATGGTGGTCTACAGCTGGCAGCTGGCTCTGGTGGTGTGGATCAGCTTTGCGCCGCTGTTCCTCTCCATCCGCTACTTCCAGCGCAAGCTCTCCGAGGCCTACAGCATCGTCCGGCACCAGGTCGGCGTCCTGCTCGGGGCCATCTCCGAGCCGGTCGTCGGGGCGGCCGTGGTCCGGTCCTACTCGGTCGAGGAGCGAACCCAGGAGCGCATCGACACCGCCATCGACGACTTCAAGGCGGCGTCGATCCGGGCCCAGCAGTTCACGGTCGTGTCGTTCTCGCTCGGGGGCATCTCGGCCGGGCTGGCCAATGCGTGCGTGCTGATCGTCGGCGTGCTGCTCGGGTTCACCGGCGACATGACACCGGGCCGGGTTCTCGCGTTCGCGTTCCTCGTGACCCTGTTCGTCGGCCCCGTCCAGATGGGCACCCAGATCCTGACCGACGCCCAGAACGCGATCGCCAGCTGGCGGCGGACGATCGGCATCCTCGAGACCCCGGCCGACCTCGTCGACCCGGGTCCCGAGGGAGAGGTCTTGCCGCGCGGACCGATCGACGTCCGGTTCGACCACGTCACGTTCGCCTATCCCGGCGGGCCGCCGGTGCTGCGCGACGTGCACATGTCGATCGACTCCGGCTCCCGGGTCGCGATCGTGGGCGAGACCGGGTCGGGGAAGTCGACCTTCGCCAAGCTGCTCACCCGGCTGATGGATCCCGTCGAGGGCGCCGTGCTCCTCGACGGCGTCGACGTGCGCCGGATCGCCGGCGACTCGCTGCGCCGCAGCGTCGTGCTCGTCCCGCAGGAGGGCTTCCTGTTCGACGACACCTTGACCGCCAACGTCCGCTACGGCCGACTGGAGGCCGGCGTGGACGAGATCCTGGCCAGCGCCGAGGAACTGGGTCTCGGTGACTGGGTGGCCGGGCTGCCGCGGGGTCTCGACACCCGGGTCGGCCAGCGTGGTGAGTCGCTGTCCGCGGGGGAGCGTCAGCTCGTCGCCCTGCTCCGTGCCCACCTTGCCGACCCCGACCTGCTGGTCCTCGACGAGGCCACCAGCGCCGTGGACCCCGCACTGGAGATGCGGATCGGCCGGGCCCTCGAGCGGCTCATGAGCGGCCGGACGTCGGTCACCATCGCCCACCGGCTCTCCACCGCCGAGAACGCCGACGAGGTCGTCGTGGTGGACCGGGGCCGGATCGTCCAGCGGGGCCCGCACGCCGAGCTGGTGTTGCAGGCGGGCAGTGTCTACGCCGGTCTGCACGCCTCCTGGGTCGCCCAACACGGCTAGGCCGCGACCTTCACTGGTCGATACCACCCGCTCGGGTCATTTACCCGTCAACCACCGGCGTGGTTCCGTGGACGGGACAGCCCGGGGTGGGGCCGAGCGTCTCGCGCGCTCGGGTCTGACCCTTCAGGAGCTGCCTTGAAGCGCCTCGGAACCAGGACCACCGCCACGGCAGGAGCGTTCGCGCTCACCGTTGGCCTCGCCGGCCTCCTGCCGGCCACCACGACAGCGGGCAACGCGCTGGCACCTCCGGCTGACCAGGCCCGGGCCGGCAACCAGGCCCTCCGCCTCGCAGTCCAGGCCGTCGGCGGGCCCCAGGCCCTGCGCGGCCTGCGATCATTCAGGTACACCGCCACCGGCAACCGCTGGATCTACGACGAGGGGTTCCGTCCGGGAGAACCCGCCAAACCCAGCGCCACGTTCGACGAGCAGATCCGCTACGCGCTCGGTTCCCCCAACATGGTCCGGGTCGATGCCGTGCGTACCTCGTCGGGAGCCGACCGTCCCGTCCACGAGGTCATCGACGGCCGTCGTGGCTTCATCCGCGGCGTGGACGCCAACTTCTCCTCACCTGCCACGAAGCCGATGACCGGCGACCGCGGCGCTGCGATCCGCGAGGAGCTGGCCCTGCTCAATCCCCACGTGCTTCTGAAGCAGGCACTCCGCCATCCGCGGATGGCGCGTGACGGAGGCACCCAGGCCATCAACGGACACAGGTTCCGGGTGCTGGTGCTGCGGCACGCGGTCGCCCCCGTGCGCCTGTTCATCGACTCCACGACGGGACGAATCGCCCGGCTGCGCACCATGCAGCACGACTACCTCCGCCGCGACGTGATGGTCGAGGTCCGCTACTCCCGCTGGAGCGCGGCAGGAGCGGGGCTGCGGTTCCCGCACACGGTTGCGCTCTGGTCCGACGGCCAGCGGCTGCACCGTGAGCTGCGCCCGGCCGGCCAGCTCGCGGCCAACCCTCGCATCAGCGCTGCCGCGTTCCGCATCCCGGCAGCCGTCAAGGCGCCACGCTTCGGACCCCGGCTGAGCATGATCGGCCAGAAGACCTCCGAGTGGCTGATGTCATTCGCCAAC
>JBJMIQ010000290.1:0-8023 GCA_045806805.1 Nocardioides sp.
ACCGGGAGGCGCCTCCCGCCGCCCCCGACGGAGTCGAGGTAGACCTCACCGTCGACGGTCCGGAAACGGAAGCCCACCTCGGAGTGGGCCGGGGCCCGATCGAAGCCGTCGAACGCCCACGTGGCGTCGACAGCACCATCCCAGGCGCCGGAGGCTGAGACAGCCCCGAGCTCGTCGACGTAACGCAGCGTGAAGTCGTCGACCCGCAGGGCGCGGGCGTTGGCCACGATTGCGCCCATCAGCTCGCGGGACCTGTCGTCGCCGGGCGCCGCGAGTGCCTCGGCCGCCCTCGGGTCGTGGGTGTCCACGGCCCGCTCGAGGTCGTCCAGGAGGGCGGCCGCCGCACCCGGCTGGGCGCTGGGCGCCTCGCCCGAGGGCGTCGGCGCGACGTACGTCGAGTTGTCGATCAGGACCCATGCGACCAGGCCCACCGCGGTGACCAAGGCCAAGGAAAGGCCGGCCACCCACAGGAACGGGCGACCGGCCTTGGATCCTTGAGGGTCAGCCAGGGCGAACCGCGCCGGAGAAGGGCATGGAATAGAGGCCCGCCACCTGGACGCCGGTACTCGGGTTGGCCGCATGCACAATCATGCCATTTCCGATGTACATGCCCACGTGGCTGATCGGGCTGTAGTAGAAGACCAGGTCGCCGGGCTGCAGGGCGCTGGCGGAAACCGCCGGGCCAGAGCTGTACTGCGCGCTCGAGGAGTGAGGCAGTGCCACGCCGGCCTGTGCCCAGGCGGCCATGGTGAGGCCGGAGCAGTCGAAGGCGTCGGGGCCGGCGGCGCCGTAGACGTAGGCGTCACCGACCTGCGCCATGGCATAGCTCACCGCGGCGGCGGCACGGCCCGAGGCCGGGACCGGGGCAGCGGGCGCGCGGACCTCGCTGCGGGAGGAGCTCATCATGCGCTCGCGCTGCTCCGCCTTCAGGCGGTCGAGCAGCGACTCGGCCTCGTCGACCTTCTTGTCGATCGTCGCCTTCTCCTTGCCCAGCTGCGCCTTGAGGTCGGCGACCTGGTGGGCCCGGCGAGCCGTGGCGTCGTGGCGGATGTCGAGGGCCTTCAGCTCTCGGCCGTAGTCGGAGAACATCTGCGACTGCAGGTCGTTGAACGACGACATCGTGGAGAGCCGTGCCAGGAACGCGCCGGGGTCGTCGGAGACGACGACCTGTCCGACCGCGGAGAGGTTCTCGCCCTGGTACTGCCGGACGATCGAGTCCTGCACCTGGTTGCGGACGGCTTCGAGCCGCTGGTCCTGGCGACGCTCGTCAGCCTTGATCGAGGCGAGGTCCTTGTTGAGCTCCGCGAGCTCGAGCCGGACGTCGTTGTACCGCTCCGAGGCCATCTCGGCCTCGTGGTAGAGGCGATCGACCCGAGCCTGGACATCCTCGATGTCCGGCTCGGCCTGGGCAGAGCCCGGCACCAGGCCGACGGCTGCAGCCATCGCCAGAGCGGAAAGGGCAGTAATGAGTCGCTTCCGGCCGTTCAACACGAGCGGGCGGTCTCCCTTGCACGTCGTACGCCTACCAGGTGAGCTGACGGGTTCGGGCACGACATTGCCCTACACCTGCTCCTCGGCACACGGCTGTGCGCCGCCTTGCAGGCGATTCACCCCAGGGGGTTTGGTTCCCCGGCTCCTGGGCACATGGCCCGGGACTCGGCGTCGGCACCCGCGCGGATCCGGTCGATCCACTCCCACGGGGGCCTGAGCGCCACACACTAATGGGCGCCCGGCCGGGGAACCAAGTCCCGGAACGACAAGCCGGGGTGTTTCGGCACACGTTGCTGAGAGGCAGGTCACACCAGCCACACGAGCCACACTGGTTACGCGGATTCCACATCCGGCCCGGCGACCGGTTGCACCAGCCGCAGCGGTGGGACCAGGCCTCCGTCGGCCAGCACGTCGAGTGCCCGGCGCTCGTCGTCGTCGAACGCCAGCTCAGGAGGCGGGCCCAGCAGCACGGTAACCACGCAGTCGTGGCACGCCAGCCCGCGCACCACACAGGTGTCGCAGTCGATTCTCGTCGTCATGCCAGTCACGCTCCCAGCGAGCACCGACAATTCATCCCGGAAGTGGCTCAACCGGCGTGTCGGGCCACGCCCTGCCAACCGTCTGGGCGACAGAGCCAGGCCACGGCCGGACCCCGTCGCCGCTCAGCCGTTCGCCGGGGCGTCCGCGTCGCCGTCGGCGCGTGACACGACCTCGATCGCGTCGGCCCGCCCGCACCAGCGGCAGGTCACGGCTTCGACGGACTCGTCCTTGACGTGGGTCTCCTCGACGCGGTGGTCGCCCGCGAGATCGAAGTGCCAGAACTCGGTGGTACGACGCGTCCTGGTGACGTCGAAGCGGGTCAGGTTGCCACACCCGCCGCAGCGCCACCGCTGTCCGGCGTCGGGGATCACGATGGTCTCTCGCTTTCGTTCGTCGAGCGGGTCGGGACCACAGTAGTCCGCGCGGCGCCGACCCTTTGTCGGCGCCCACACCTAGCGTCGGTGACGTGAGCAACGCGGTCCAGGTCCCACCGAACCGGTGGGAGTCGCAACGCAGCTTCGACGAGCTGGGGCGGCCCCTGCGCGACGCCACGTTCTGCGTGGTCGACCTCGAGACGACGGGCGGGTCGGCGTCCGGCGGTGCGATGATCACCGAGATCGGGGCGGTCAAGGTACGCAGCGGTGAGGTCCTCGGCGAGTTCCAGACCCTGGTCAACCCCCAAACCGAGATCCCGGCCTTCATCGCGGTCCTCACCGGCATCAGCAACACGATGGTGGCCGACGCTCCGCGCATCGACTCCGCGCTGCCGGCGTTCCTCGAGTTCGCGGCCGGCTGCGTCCTGGTCGCCCACAACGCGCCGTTCGACGTGGGGTTCCTCCGCCACTTCGCCGAGCTGCAGGGTCGGCCGTGGCCGCGCTTCGAGGTGCTCGACACCGCCAAGCTGGCCCGTCGGGTGATCACCCGCGACGACGCGCCCAACTGCAAGCTGTCCTCGTTGGCCCGGGTGTTCAACTCCTCGACGACGCCCAACCACCGGGCCCTCGCCGACGCCCGGGCCACCGTCGACGTCCTCCACGGGCTGATGGAGCGGCTCGGCGGCCTCGGCGTCCACACGCTCGAGGAGCTGCAGACCTTCTCGTCCCGGGTGAGTCCGGCGCAGCGACGCAAGCGTCACCTCGCCGAGTCCCTGCCGCACGCCCCCGGGGTCTACCTCTTCCGCGACGACAGCTCCCGCGTCCTCTACGTCGGCACCTCCCGCGACCTCCGCTCCCGGGTGCGGTCCTACTTCACCGCCTCGGAGACCCGATCCCGGATGGGCGAGATGGTCGGGCTCGCCGAGTCGGTCACCGGCATCGAGTGCGCCACCCCCCTCGAGGCCGAGGTCCGCGAGCTGCGGCTGATCGCCGAGCACAAGCCCCGCTACAACCGGCGCTCGCGCTTCCCCGACAAGGTCCACTTCCTCAAGCTCACCCGTGAGCCGTGGCCGCGGCTGTCGCTGGTTCGTCGGGTGGTTGCCGACGACGCCGACTACCTCGGCCCGTTCTCGTCGCGCAAGACCGCCGAGAAGTGCCTGGCCGCGCTCCACGACACGTTCCCGGTGCGCCAGTGCTCCGACCGGCTCCCCCGCGACCCCTCTCGATCACCCAGCCGGTCGGCCTGCGTGCTGGCCGAGATGGGGCGATGCCTGTCCCCCTGCGACGGGAGCGTCGACGAGACGACGTACGCGGCGGTGGTCCGTCAGCTGCGTGACACCCTGTTGCGTCGGCCCGACCAGGTCGTAGACGCCATCAACATCCGGATGGCCGCACTGGCCGACGACGAGCGCTTCGAGGAGGCCGGCGTCCACCGCGACCGGCTGGCGTCGTTCGTCCGGGCCGCGGCCCGCACCCAGCGGCTCACCGCGCTCACCCGCTGTCCCGAGGTGGTGGCCGCCCGGCGCGAGGACGACGGGCGGTGGAGCGTGCACGTCGTGAGACACGGACGGCTGGCCGCTGCCGGCCGCATCCCCCCGGGCGCCGACGCCCACCAGTTCGTGCGCGAGCTCCGGGTCTCGGCCGAGACCGTGCGGTCAGCTCCCGGCCCGATCCCGGCCGCCACCGCCGAGGAGACCGAGAAGATCCTGCGCTGGCTGGAGTCCCCGGGCATCCGGCTGGTCGAGGTCGACGGCGAGTGGAGCTGCCCGGTGGCCGGTGCCACCCGCCATCTCCCACTCCACGACGCGGCCCGCCAGTCGCGGCTCTCGCTGGTGCCCTTCGACGACCGCCGCGACCTGTCGCCGGTCCACCAACCCGCGCGTTAGGGTCCACGTCATGATCACCGCCATCGTGTTCGTCAAGGCCGACGTTGCCCGGATCCCCGAGGTGGCCGAGCAGATCGCCGACCTCGACGGGGTCAGCGAGGTCTACTCCGTGACCGGCCAGATCGACCTGATCGCGATGGTGCGCGTCCGGGACCACGACGACGTCGCGAGCGTGGTGGCGGACCGGCTCAACAAGGTGCCCGGCGTTACCGCGACCGAGACCCACATCGCGTTCCGCGCCTATTCACGACACGATTTGGAGTCGGCATTCTCGCTCGGGCTGGACTGACTGGCCGATCGGACGATTTTCGTCCGTTTCCCGGACACGGGTGAACACCCCGACCTAGCCTGACCCGGTCTTTACTTCTGTCTCGGGGGGCCCGGATGTCTCGTGTTGCTGTCAGTCGCCTTGCACTTGTGTGCCTGGTGGCGCCGCTGCTGTCGCTGACGGCGGGGTTCACCTCACCGGCGGCCGCACTCGATGCCCCGTCCTCGCTGTCACCGAACGGGCCGGTCTCCACGGCCACGCCAACGCTGGAGTGGAACCGGGTGAACGGTGCCGCGAAGTACGAGCTCGAGATGGACAACAACTCCGACTTCGGCAGCCCGTTCTTCAGCCTCAGCACCACCAACGACAAGGCTGTCCCGACCGTCCGGCTTCCCGCGGATGACGTCTTCTGGCGAGTGCGCGCGGTTTCGGCGACCGGTGCTCAGTCGATCTGGGCCATGTCGGACCTCGTCGTGGACCGGACTGCCGCCCCGACCCCCAGCTCCCCGATTGGCGGCGAACAGCTCAGCCAGCCGAGCGATCCCGCCCTGCTTCGCTGGTCGGCAGTGCGCGGCGCGATCAGGTACCACATCGAGGTCGACGGTGACACCGATCCTGACTGGGTCGGTGCAACCACGTACACCTCCCCTGGGCCGGCCTTCCAGATCCCCACCCCCCAGGCACCGAGAGTCTGGCACTGGCGGGTGCGGGCCGAGACCGCTGCCGGGATGTACACGGAGTGGTCGGATGGTGCCAGCTACGAGATCCTGCCGCTCGCCGACGTCCAGCAGGATCCGAGCATGGAGACGGGCGGCCCGATCCAGGATGTCGTCCTCAAGTGGCTGCCGGTGCCGGGAGCCGCGAAGTACGAGCTCGAGGTGGGCCTGGACCGGGACTTCAACCAGCCCGTCGAGACCCGTACCGTGCTGAGCACCCGCTACTCACCGACCACGACCTACGTCAACGACCAGTTCTTCTGGCGGGTCCGCGCCATCGATGCCGGCAACAACCAGATGGCCTGGCCGGCAACGCCGTTCTCCTTCCAGCGCAGCTGGCCGCAGCGCCCCGAGCTGCTCCACCCCGCAGACCAGCTCAGCCCCGCGGCCGGTGATGACTTCTACTACCAGTGGACGCCTGTGCGTCACGCCACCCGATACCAGCTCGACGTCGGGAACGACCCCAATTTCTCGCCGAACAGCTTCGACTCCTGCCAAACGGCGTCCACTACGTTCACCGCGGGCTACCTGGGTGCGGACCCGTGCATGCCGGCCCAGGGCAGCGTCACCTATTGGCGGGTGCGGGCTCTCGACGCTCCCCACTCGCCGGCCGTGGAAGGCATCTACTCGGAGATCCATCGCTTCGTCTACGACTCGGGCCGGGTCAACCTCCTGGCGCCGGCAGACGGCGCAGCAGTGACGGTTCCCACGCTTAAGTGGGGGGCCGGCCGCGACGCCGAGAAGTACAGGGTCGAGCTCAAGAACGCGGCCGGGACGCTCGTGGGAGGCACTCCCGTGACGACCCACTCGCTCAGCTGGACACCCAGCTCGGCTCTCGACTCGACGCAGGGACCGTTCACGTGGACGGTGCAGGCGGTCGACTACGGCGGGTCGCAGTCACCGAAGTACGGCGGCCGTACGTTCACGCTCGCCGGCATGCCGCCGATCACGGGCGCGCCGGCACTCACCCCCGCGCCCGTGGCACCCGGGACCCGCTTCCCGTCGCTGTCGTGGGAGCCCTACCCCAATGTGAAGCACTACCGGATTCGGATCGGCATCAACGGGTCGGGATTCTGGGACGACACTGCCACGTCCCCCATCCTGACCACGAGCTTCGCCTACCCTGCCGCGACCGACATCGGTGACCGCTACCTCTCACCCGACACCTACATGTGGCAGGTTCAGGCTGTCGATCAGAACAACGTGGCTTCGGGCTGGGGCCCCACGGGAACGTTCACGGTCCAGGACCTGCCCGCGGTCACCGGCCAGCGGATCGCCCTGGACGGCCAGGCGCTCGACGCGGGCACCACGTGTGACATGGCGCTCGGGACGGTGGTCGAAGAAGCGCAGATCTGCACCAGCGTCCCGGCCACTCCGGTTCTCGACTGGAATCCGGTCCCGGGTGCGGGTGGCTATCTGGTCTACGTCTCAAACGACCGCGAACTCACGAACCGCGTCTACACGGAGATGCCGACAGCCAACTCGCGCTGGACCCCCACATCGGGCATGAACGTGGAGGCCTTCGCCGACAACCAAGCCGGTGAGTCCTACTACTGGTACGTCCGCCCGTGCAAGACGATCAACCCGGTCAAGCGCTGCGGCCCCGACCCCATCTCGACCAACGCGGCGGCGACGAACGCGTTCCGCAAGATCTCGCCCGAAGTCGAGTTGCTGGCCCCCGGCGCCAACAGCGTCAACGAGTGCACGGACACCACCACACTCGACGGCGCCAACTGCGCCGGTGACATCGCCTTCTCCTGGGTGGACTACCACACCACCAACCAGGCGGTGTCCTACGCCGGGGGGCTGGCGCCGTCGTACCAGACGGGACAGAAGTACCGGATCGAAATCGCCAGGAACGCCCAGTTCAGCCCGATCCTGCACTCCCGCGAGGTCGACCAGCCGACCTACACCTGGTTTGACGACACGCTCCCCGAGGGTGATCTGTGGTGGCGCGTGCAGGCGATCGACGCCAAGAACAACCGGCTCGCCTGGAGCGATGCCGCGAAGGTCACCAAGGACTCGGGTGGTGTCGGGCTGATCTCGCCGATCGGCAACGTGTCTGTGCCCGGGAGTACCCCGTTCGCATGGACGCCCAAGACCCACGCGGCGAGCTACAAGATCGAGGTGTACAAGAACGACGACGCCAACTACTCCCCGGCGAACCTTCTGTTCTATGCCGACAACCTCAAGCTCTCGTCCTACGTCCACAACAACTACCTGCCGACCTCGACGACGCCCTACCGTTGGCGAGTGCGGTGGACGGACGCCGGTGGTGAGCTCGGACCCTGGACGTCGGGCGGACGCTTCCGCGTCGAACCTGACCAGGTGGGACTGGTTTCCCCGACCGCGGGCAGCCATGAGTCACCGAACGGTCCGCTCTTCACGTGGAACTCGGCACTTTCTGCGGTGAAGTACACCGTCGAGGTACGCAGGGTGGGTGCCACCTCCAGTGCGATCCGCCAGACCACTGCCGCGACCGCGTGGGCGACCACGAACCCCCTGGCCGACGGTGACTATGAGTGGCGGGTGACGGCGTACGACACCAGCAACGGCAGCCTTGGGTCGAGTGTTTGGCGCCGCTTCTCCGTCGACACCACGCGCCCCACGGTGATCAAGGCGTCACCGGTCACGCAGGCCAAGCGAACGTCGAACTTCGTGGCCACCTTCAGCGAGCCCGTGGTGGGGGTCAGCTCGAAGTCGATGAGGCTCTACGTCGCGGGCCGGACCACCCCGCTCAGTGCGGTG
>JBJMIQ010000291.1:0-7506 GCA_045806805.1 Nocardioides sp.
TGGAGTGTCCTCTCCTCGCACAGCGCCCCCGAGTGGCTCGAGAAGAAACGCGGTCCCTAGACCTGAAGACTCCCGGCCGCGACGACCGCGAGGGTTGGTCTTTAACGGGCCTTGCACAAGCACGGGACGGGCGACCCCGGGAGGTGATCCGGGCAGGCCACGTGGGGGTAGCGCGCTCGGGGGGTGCGGCGCGAACGAGCCGGCGTTTCCCTCAGCAGGTCGACTGGATGTCGCTGATGAGGGTCTTGACGTCGGTCCCGAACGTCGAGAGTGCGGCCCCGGCTTCGGCCAGGGTGGCTGCCGAGGCTCCGGACTGAACCGATGCGACGCTTGTCTTCAGTGCCTCATAGCTGCTCTCGACCGCGTCAAGCTGGCTGCCGAACTTCGAGGTGGCGTCGGACTTCACCGCCGCGAGGTCGCTTTGGACCGCCGACAGTCCGGACTTGAGGTCGCTGAGCGCGCTGGAGCTGGTGACGTCGATCTGCGTCACGTCGTCCACCGATGCCTTCAGGTCTGACACCGAGCCGCAAACGGCCGGCGCGTCTGCGCCACAGCTGACGAGCGACGCCGTCACCGCCAGGGATGCTGCAGTGATCGCGAGTGAACTTCGCATGCTGCCTCCTTCGTGGGTGTCACCGTCGGCAAACGTCGCACGCTGCACGGGACGTGACAGGACCCAGAATCGGCGGCCGGCTCCCCGGTGTCCTCACCCGCTTTGCACGAGCCGAACCCCACGGCAGACGCTGGCGAACTCGCGCAATCGTTCTAGAACCCGAGCCCCCCACCAGGGTTCACCCGGAACTCGTGGTCGTCCGAGCGGTGCATCTGCGCCTCGTGCAGGTCGTCGCCACTGGACCAGTCCCGAACCTTCCGGAAGAACCGTCCGATTCCTTGCAGAGACTCCTTCAGAGTTCTCAGGCTTGTTCCCTCGACGTTGACCATTGCTCTCTCCTGGGCTCGGTTTCTCTGGTGAGCCCAGACAACGCCTAAGACCGCCGCCGCCAATCGGGAGAACTCCCTATCTTCACCAGATGGCGCCGGGCCAGTGCACCTGAGTCCTCGCCGGGCGGCCGTTCCTCCCGAGTGCGGATGTCCTGGGCGGGCGGTGACGGTGGCGCCGTCAAGCCGGGTACTGTCTTCTCGCGGTCAGGACAGGCGAAGTACATGATGGTTCTCCCCAAGGTCTCCCGACCAAACCCTGATCCCCGGGCCCCTAGCTCAATTGGCAGAGCAGAGGACTTTTAATCCTTTGGTTGTGGGTTCGAGTCCCACGGGGCCTACCGATAAGTTTGAGTCAAGCAACGGCCGCGACACTTGCCACTGTCCCATTGCGCTGACACCATCTGGACAATCCGTCCGCGCGCCCGTAACCCGGGCGCACACTGCAAAGTTGGCGTGACATGAGCCACCGAACACGTACCGAGAAGAAGCAGGCTGCTGACCTCCTGGACAGGTGGCTCGCCCATCACGAGCGCGAGCTCGATCCGGTTCGGCCCGACGCCAACGAGGCCGCCCGCGTGGTGCTCGCGGCGATGGAGGCGCCGATCGTCCGCCCGCGCTCCGGAGAGCACGACCGCCTCTGACCCGTCGCGGGTCACGTCACGTCAATCCAGTACCTCCGCTTGCCCTTGCGACTGTCCTCGTAGACGCCGCCGTTGCGCTCGATGGTCCGGCGAGAGGCCTCGTTGTCCTCGTCGGCGGTGAGCAGCACCCGCTCCAGCCCGAGCTCCGCTGCCCGTGGCAGCGCCAGCGCCAGCGCCCGGGAGGCGTGCCCCTGGCGCCGGCGGGAGGGTCGCACCGAGAAACCAATGTGACCACCCTCCTCCAGCAGGGACGGCGTCAGCGCGTGCCGCAGGGCCAGGTAGCCCACGAACCCGGAGTCGTCGGCGATCCAGAAGTAGTCGGAGTGCACGATCCCGTCCGGCAGCGGGAGCGCGGGGTCGCCGCGGCTGAGCAGGTGCGCCACCACCTCGGCGCACCCGGCCTCGGTCAGATCGAGCGGGTCGAAGTCCCAGAGCCCGGACCCGTGCATCACCTCGTCGCCGAACTCGGACACGGCCTCTGCCCACGACCGGCAGAGACACACGTCGGGCGGCACGAGTCTGGTCACGCCGCACAGGAGACCACGCTCGGCACGGAACCGGCCACTCGATATCGACGACGCCCCGGACTGGAACACGTTCTAGGATGCAGCGCATGGCCGGATTCGTTCAGGACGACGTACCCCCGGAGGAGATCGCGCGCCAGGCGGGGCTCTACGGTCCGCTCGCCCAGAGCGTTCGCGAGCTCGTCGACGCGGTGATCCGGACCGAGGCGGACGACGCCGACATCGAGACCGCCCGCGAAGAGATTGATGCGATCACCCAGCGGCTGCGCAAGCAGCAGATGGAGGGGCCCTACGGGATCCGGTTCAACGGCGAGGGTCACGGCCGTCCGTGGGGCAATGCGGTCGTCGGGCTCCGCAACGCGATCGCACCGCCGCTGGATATCCATCGCGACCCGGCCGGCCGAGCCTGGGCCGACTTCCGGCTCGGCGCCGCCTACGAGGGGCCGCCCAGCCTGGTCCACGGCGGGGTCGCGGCGTTGATCCTCGACCAGGTGCTCGGCGAGGCCGCCGGCGCGGGCGGCAAGCCGGGTATGACAGGGACCCTGATCCTGCGCTATCGGCGCGGGACCCCGCTGGGCGAGCTGCGGTGCGAGGCGCACGTCGACCGGGTCGAGGGCGTCAAGACCTTCGCCGTCGGGCACATCGCCGACGCCGAAGGGGTCACGGTGGAGGCGGAGGGCGTGTTCATCCTGCCGAGGTGGGCCCGCGAGCTCCTCGAGGGCGAGGAGGACAGCCGGCCACCCGAGCGCTTCGAGTGACGCTCAGCGCTGGTCGGCGGGTACGCCGCGATGCCCGGCGTCGGTAAGCCGGGCTTCCTCCAGGGCCTGCGCCTCGAGTGCCTCCCGGCGTTGTCCCTCACGGGCTGCGTCGTACTCCCCCGGGTCGGACACCAGGTCGCTGGCCCCACGCTCGAGCCGGGCCAGCGCGGACCGGGCGAAGATCTGCTGCTCGGTCGTCGTCCGCTCCGACCGACCCCGGCCGACGAAGGAGACCGCCCAGTGGAGCAGTGCGGTGATCCGGTTCTTGAAGCCGGTGATGTAGACGAGGTGGACCGCGAGCCACATCAGCCACGCGACGACCCCGGTGAGTCGGAGCTTGCCGACCATCGCCACCGCGTTGAACCGGCTGATGATTGCCATCGAACCCTTGTCGAAGTACTTGAACGGGGGCTGCGGCGGCCGGCCGCGCAGTCGGCCGTCAATCTCCTTCGCGGCGTACTTCGCGCCCTGGATGGCGACCTGTGCGACGCCGGGGAGGTTGTCGCGGTCGATCATGTCGCCCACGACGAAGACCTCTGGATACCCGGGGAGGGTGAGGTCGGGGTTGACGCGGATCCGACCGGCACGATCGAGCGGAGCCCCCGTCTGTGCCGACAGCGTGCGCCCTAGGTTGCTGGCTTGGACGCCCGCGGCCCAGATCTTGGTCACGGCCGCGATCCGCTCGGTGCGGCCGTCCTTGTACTTCACCTGGATGCCCCGCTCGTCGAGGTCGGTGACCATCGCACCCAGCATGACCTCGACGCCGAGCTTCTCGAGCTCGGCCTTGGTGCTGGCACCCAGCCGGGCACCGAACGGCGGGAGGACCTGCCCTGCGGCGTCAACCAGGATCACGCGGGCGGTCCGGGTGTTGATCGTCCGGAAGTCGCGCTTGAGGGTGCGGTGGGCGAGCTCGGCAATCTGGCCGGCCATCTCCACGCCTGTGGGCCCGGCGCCCACCACCACGAAGGTGAGCAGGTGGTCGACGTTGTCGCCGCGATTGGCACCAAGCTCGGCCATCTCGAACGCGCCGAAGATCCGGCCGCGCAACTCGAGCGCGTCGTCGATGCTCTTCATCCCGGGGGCGAACTCGGAGAAGTGGTCGTTGCCGAAGTAGGACTGGGCCGCCCCGGCGGCCACGATCAGAGAGTCGTACGGCGTCACGGTAGGTCGGCCGAGAACGTGTGAGGTCACCAGGCGACGCTCGAGGTCGATGTCGGTGACCTCGCCGAGGAGGACCCGGGCATTCTTCTGGCCGCTGAGGATCTCGCGGGTCGGTGGGGCGATCTCCCCCTCGGACAGGATTCCCGTCGCCACCTGGTAGAGGAGGGGTTGAAAGAGGTGGTGGGTGGTCTTGGCCACCATCGTCACGTCCACGTCGGCACGTCGAAGGGCCTTGGTGCCGAACAGGCCACCGAACCCTGAGCCGATCACCACGACTCGGTGGCGGTGCTCGACGGGCTCGTGAATCGTCTGTGCGGTTGCCATGCCAAACCTCTCCTGCGGCGGTCGATCGCGCCGTGACGGGTCATGATCCGGGCCATTCCATTGTCCCGGTACCCACCGGCTCGCCGCGAATGAGCACCGCGTCGGCTTGCTCACATCACGCGCTCGCGCCTGCGCGGTTGTGAAACTTTGCCGAGAATCCGGTTTTGTCTCGAGGACGGGCGGGTATGTGCCTGACGACTGGCCCTCTGCGCCAGCACATGTCGGACCGGAAAATAGAGGGGTACACCGTGCCGATCCACAGGCCCGTCTTCACCTTGGGCTCGGGGCCGAGTGCGGTTCACGATGCCCGACGCTGGGCGATTCACGCCTGCTCCGAGGTCGATCGCCCCGACCTCGCCGAGTGCGCGGAGCTCGGTGTCTCGGAAGTGATCAGCAACGCGATCCTGCACGGCGAGCCCCCGATCCGGATGCGCATGCGCGGCACCCGTGAGCACCCCCGGATCGAGGTGAGCGACGGCTCGCGGCAGCCACCTGTGCTCCCGGATCCTGCCGGCCGACACCTGATCGAGGACGATCCACTCATCACCTTCGGCCGCGGCCTCGACATCGTGGCTCGGTGCGCGACCGCCTGGGGAGCCGACATCGAGGAGGACGGCAAGGTCGTCTGGTTCATCCCCGCCCCCGCGACTCTTGCGGACGGGTCGGAGGGGGTCATCACGGGCGCGACCGAACCCGATACCCCGCCCGCCCGCCACATCCCGGTCGAGGTGCGCGAGGTACCGCTGCGCACCCTCCACGCATCCCACACCCAGTGGAACGAGCTGCGCCGCGAGGTGCGTCTGCTGGCGCTGGCCCACGAGGATGACTACCCGCTGGCCAAGAGCCTGTCCGGCCTCTTCGCCGACCTCGACCGCATCCTTCGGGATGGGATCCTCGACGAGATCGAGTCCGCCCTTGCCTCCGGCGAGGCGACGACCGACCTGCGCGTCGACGTCCCCAAGGCAAGCGCCGAGACCATCGAACAGTTCCTCGAGCTGCTCGACTTGGCCGACGAGTTCTGCCACGAACAACGACTGCTCTCGCTGGCCCGGACCGCGGAGCAGCGGCGCTTCCAGCGCTGGTTGTTCGGCGAGCTGGTGCGCCAGCAGCGCGGCGAGCCCCCGCGCCCCTGGCCCGACATGGCCCTCGTGCGGGAACACACCGGCTGACGCGTCAACCGGGTGGTCCCTACGCCGCGCCGAGCACCCGAAACAGGTTGAATCGCACCCGCGGCCCGACGGCGTACGGCATGATCTCTAGTCGGGACGACGGGAAGGACTGCCATGCACGCCGGCACGGCTCTGGTGATCGAGGACGACGCGGACATCCGCGCGCTCGTCGCTGCCGTCCTGGCCGGCTCCGGCTTCGACGTGCACCAATCAGGCACGGGCCGGGAGGTCGAGGTGCTCCTCGAGAAGCACCAGCCCGACCTGATCACGCTGGACCTCGGGCTCCCCGACGTCGACGGCGTCGAGGTGTGCCGCCGGATCAGGGAGTCCAGCGACGCCTACATCATCATGCTCACCGCCCGGACCGAGGAAGGCGACCGCCTGATCGGACTTCACGTGGGCGCCGACGACTACATGACCAAGCCCTTCTCCACGCGGGAGCTGCAGGCGCGGGTGACCGCGCTCTTCCGCCGGCCTCGTCAACCACGCGCGTCCGCCGGCACGAACCACGTCCCCCAGGACTCCGCGTCGACCCCGAACCTGGACCTCGGCGGTGGACTGGTCATCGAGCAGGACCGCCGCGAGGTCAAGGTGAACGACGTCGCAGTGCCGCTGACCCGAACCGAGTTCGACCTCCTGGTGCTGTTCGCCCAGCGTTCCGGGCAGGTCTGGGACCGTCCGTCGATCGTGCGCGAGATGTGGCAGTCCGACTTCCAGGGCTCGAAGAACCTCGTCGACGCCCACGTCGGCAACCTGCGTCGCAAGCTCGACGTGGCGAGCCCGGGTTCGGTGTGGATCCATACCGTGCGCGGCATCGGGTTCCGCCTCGATCCGCTGAGTTGAACGATCGGCCACTGATCGCGCGCGTGTGGGCCTCAGGCGTAGCCGAGTGCGTGGAGCCGGTCGTCGTCGATCCCGAAGTGGTGCGCGATCTCGTGCACCACGGTGATCCGGACCTCCTCCTCCAGCTGTTCCGCCGTGTCACACATCTCGAGCAGCGGGCGGCGGTAGATGAAGATCCGGTCCGGCAGCACCATCCCGTAGTCGCCGTACCGCTCGGTCAGTGCGACGCCGTCGTAGAGGCCCAGTAGGTCCGGATCGTCGGCTGGGGCGTCGTCCTCGACCAGGACCACGACGTTCTCGATCAGTGTCGCGAGCTCGTCGGGGATGGCATCGAGCGCCTGGTTGACCAGCGCCTCGAATGCCCGCGCCTCCATCGGGACCGGCATGGGCCCATTCTGCCCCGGCCCTGCAGGCGTGAGCGGCGGCGGGAACGGCGAACGCCCCGGATCTCGATGATCCGGGGCGTCTGATGCGACCCCGACGGGACTCGAACCCGCGGCCTCCGCCGTGACAGGGCGTTCCGTGGCCTGACGGCCGTCATCGGCTGGCGTTGAGATCCGACGAAACCGCAGGTCAGATGGGGTGTACTGCCGTTGCGAGCGTTGCGAGCGTTGCGAGCGTTGGGTGTCGTTGGTCGTCGGCGGAACTGAGACGGGACACAGACGGGACACGGCCCCCGAATCGAGATCGCGCGACGCAGGGCGGGGCGATGTACACCTGTAGATCCTGGTGTCAGTCAGCCGGTTCGTCGTTCGGGACCTTGCCAGCAAATGCGACGGGAAGCGTGGCACGCTGAGCGACTTCGAGCCGCGGGCGTTGCCAGATCGAGCCCTGACCTCAGCCGCTGAAGTCGGCTCCCGAAAGGATCGCGACGGCGAGGATGAGGGCGACGACCACGTCGACGACCGCGCAGAATGGCGGCCACCAGCGGGTGTTCGCAACGAACTGGGTCCGGTGCTGCCAGTAGTCCTTCAGCCCGTGCCCGGCGAGTCCGGCGACCAGCAGCCACACGGTGCCGGTCACCCCGACGGCCGCGACGACGAGGAACCCAGTCGCGACGGCCGTCTCGACCGAGATCACTTTAGGCCGCCCGTCAGCGACGCTGAACCCGATGTAGACCGCGGCGATGACCGCCACACCCATC
>JBJMIQ010000292.1:0-9199 GCA_045806805.1 Nocardioides sp.
CAGGTCCTGCGCGACTACCTGGACTGAGGTCCACGGGGGCCGACGGTCCCCTTGAGATGGCCTTCAACGCCTCCCCCGAGGGGACTGCGTGAGTCCCCACGCGTGAGACCGTCGACTACCTGGGCAGTGCCCGTTCTCGTGTCGGTGAAACGCTGCGCCACGTCGGTGGGTTCAGGCTGGGGGGCGCGGCGGCTCCTGGTGGGGGCAAGAAGCACGCCGCGCCCCGCCTCTGGAGCGCCGGATCGACTTCGGCCTGGGATGGACCGAAACGTTGGGTGGTGACCCGGCTCGGACAGAACGTTACGTCGTGGCGAGTCAACACTTCGTAAACCTCGCACCGGACTCCGCTGCGTGGGACGCTTTCAGGGTGAGGGCCATTCGATGGGCCCAGGCCCACGATCTGCTCGTCCCCCTCGGGGTGCTCGGGCTCCTCGTTGTCGCCGACGTGTTGCTCCCGCCTTCGGTCATCGTCACCGGCACCTTCGCGATCGCCGCCATCGTGGCCAGCGCCGTCACCACCGTGCGCCGCACGGCGCTCGTGGCGGTGGCGGCAGCGCTGCTGGCCGGGGTCTCGGCCCTCTGGAACCAGAACCTGGGGTCCGCAGAGTGGTGGATGCGGATGGCCGTCGTGATCGTCGCCGGGTCCCTGGCCGTGTTCCTGGCCCGGGTGAGAGTGGGACGGGACAACCAGCTGGTGCACATGACCGAGATCGCCGAAACCGCCCAGCGTGCGCTCCTGCGGGGGACCCCCTCGTCAATCGGCTCCCTCGGGTTCTCTGCCCGCTACGTCTCTGCAACGGAAGAGGCCCTGGTCGGTGGCGATCTCTACGAGGTGGCCGAGACCGACAACGGCGTACGGGTGATCGTGGGCGACGCACGTGGCAAGGGGCTCGAAGCGGTCCAGATGGCAGCGACCGTCCTCGCTGCTTTTCGGCATGCTGCAGTCCGGGAGCCGACGCTCGCCGCCGTCGCCACCGACCTCGACGAGGTCGTCACCGCCGTCGCCGAGGACGAGGACTTCGTCACCGCCGTTCTGGCCGAATTCCATGACGACGACACGGTTACGATGCTCAACTGCGGTCACCACCCGCCCCTGCTCCTCGCGAACTCCCACAGCCGCGGCTTGGTGGACACAGGGACGCCCGAACCGCCGCTCGGCCTCGGCCCCGCTCCGAGCCCGGTCACCTGTGTGCTCGGTGAGGGTTCGCGCCTGCTTTTCTACACCGACGGCCTGGTCGAGAGCCGCAACGGCGCGGGCACGTTCTTCTGCCTCGAGGACAGCGCCGAAGCACTCAGCACGGACGATCTGGGGACGGCCCTGGACGGCCTGCTCGGCCGCGTCGTCGCCCACGTCGGACAGCGCGTCAACGACGACGTCGCCCTGGTGCTCGTCGAGCGACAGGAAGGCAGGGCCGACCAGCCGGTCTGACAGTTGGCACTACCACCCAGCTGGTCAAAACCGGCGTTTTGGCGCTTTCCCCGCTGGGTAAAATTGCCACATGGTCGACATGACCAGCGCGCCGGGTGAGCCGGACAGCGACGAGACCTCACTGCTGTGTTCGAAGATGAACGCCGCACTCCACGGACTCGCCCAGGTGGACTCTGTCACCGTCGACCGCGTGGCCGGTCTCGTCTTCGCCCACGTGCACCTGCCGGACGACCTGCCGGAGTCGGAACGGGCTCGGTACCGCGTGCGCGTGCAGGCCGCGCTGACGGTCGTGGTTGCCGGGGCCTTCGCTGCGGCCGGGCTGGCGCTCGCACCGCTCGAGGCCTCCTAGCCACGCGCGTGAGAGCCGGCAGATAGCCTCAGAGCGTGCCCTGCGCACGGCTCACGACGGCATTCCTGCTCCTGGCACTGGTGACAAGCGCCTGCTCGGGAGCGACACCGCCCGGCGCCCGGGACGAGGATCGTGCCTCGAGCGAGCCACGGCAAGCCACGCAGCTGTCGGAGCCTTCACCAACGCCGGCGGAGACGTCCCGCCCGGTACGCCTGGTACGTCCCGGCGACTTTCGAGTCGAGAGCGCGGAGCGTGCCGTCCAACGGCTGGCCGGAAGGATCGGTCCCCGGCAGGCCACGAGCCCGGCCTACCGCCGCGCCGCGGCGTGGGTGGCGCAGGAGCTCGGGACGATGGGGTACGACGTACGCCGGCAGCGGGTCGCCGTGCCGGGCGGCGTCTCCTGGGGCGTGCCGGTCCGGGCCGGCTGGTCGGCCAACGTGATCGCGACCCCGCCCGGCTTCGATCCCCGCCGACCGCATCTGGTGGTGGGCGCTCACCTCGACACGGTCCCGCAGGCACCGGGTGGCGAGGACAACGCCTCCGGAGTCGGGGTGGTCCTCGCGATTGCACAGGCGCTGGCGACCCGGCGTACCCGGCTGCCGGTAGCGCTGGTCGCCTTCGGCGCCGAGGAGCCCCGCGGGACCAGCGACGCCGACCACCACTACGGCTCGCGGACCTACGTCGCATCTCTCGGTCCGGCCGAACGGCGCGCGGTCCGCGGCATGCTCTCCCTCGACCGGGTGGGGATCGGCACGGTGGTCCCGGTGTCGTCGGCCGGCCCCTCCGGGACGGCCCAGCGCGCAGCCGTGCTCGCCGCCGGGCGGCGCGCGGGCGTGCCCACCGACGCCCAGATCAACCGCTCCAGCGACCACTGGCAGTTCGTCCTGGCCGGCCTCCCGGGTATCCGGATCGGCAGCACGCCTTACGCCGCCTACCACAGCGCCGCCGACCTGCCCTCAGTCGTCAGCCGGGCCCAGCTGGCGCGCACGGGGCGCCTCGTGCTCGCGTGGCTGCACTGATCAGTGCCCGCCGACGTCGCGGAGAATGGCGCGTGCTCCGGGGCCCGCGGCTGGACGCGGGGTGAAGGTGGCGTCGAGGCGGTAGGGCGTGAGCTCGACACCGCGGAGACGGTCGCCGCGGAAGGTCGCCGTCAGGGTCACGCCCTCCATCGTCTGCTTCATGAAGTCCATGTCGAAGACGAAGTTGCCAAGTGAGTGCGCAATGACGGCGCCGTCGTACCTCTCCATGCCCTGCACCCAGTGCGGATGCCCGCCGACCACGAGGTCGGCGCCTGCGTCGACCAGCCGCCGTCCGACCAGTGACTGGATCGGCTCGGCCGCGTGGGTGTACTGGGTGCCCCAGTGGGGGAGCACCACGACCACGTCGACCCGTTCGTGGAGTCTCCGGACGGCTGTCACGACGCGGGCGAGGTCGCGCTGGTCCAGCGGGCCCGTGCGCGGCGGCATCCTGACCGACAACGCGCCCGCGGCCCCGGCGGTCGCTCGGGGAGTCTCGCCGATGGTGTTGAAGCCGAGGAACCCGAAGCGGATGCCGTTCCGGACGAGCACGGCGGGCCGGCTCGCGGCCTGCCGGTCCCGACCGGCACCGAAGGACTCGATCCGGCCGCCCCGGAACGCGGCCACGGTGGCGCGAAGTGCGGTCGGGCCGTAGTCGCCGGTGTGGTTGTTGGCCAGCGAGAGCGCGTCGACGCCGGCGTCGGCGAGGGCGTCGAGGACGGTGGGCGGGGCGAAGAAGGAGTCGGTGCCCTGCTGCGGGATGCCCTTGTCGGACAGTGTGCTCTCGAGGTTGCCGACCGTCAGGTCGGAGCTGCGGAGGTCCGGGGCCATCGGGCGCAGCCGGGCGGAAGCTCCGCCCGGCTGGGCGGCCACGTCCCGACCGAGCATGATGTCGCCGACGACCGTCAACGTGGTGAGCGGCGCGCGAGGGGGCTGCGGACGGGGGCCCGCCGCAGCGTCGGCTGAGGCGTGACGGTCCTGCGGCCACCGCTTCGACTCCGGCGTAGCGCCCCCGCTCGTGCATGCGGTGAGGACCAGGGCCGCCGCGGCGGCCACCGCGAGGCCTCTCGTCCCGGCAACATTCACGTCTCCAGTCTGCCGCCTGACCCGGGCGTGGACGGGCGGCGCCGCGAGCTCAGCCGGCAGCGACCAGAGCGACGGCTCCCCCGCAGAGGACCAGTCCCGCGCCCTGCGCCCGGTGGATGTGCTCCTTGAGCACCACCGCCGCCAGCAGGATCGTGAAGGCGGGGTAGAGCGAGGCCAGCACTCCGGAGATGGTCAGGAAGCCGCGCTGGGTCGCGAACAGGAACGTCGCCGTCGCCACCGTACTCAGCAGGCCGCACCACACCGCGTGCCAGGCCGCGCGGTGTCGAGGCACCCACCGCTCGCGCAGCAGCCCCGCGATGACCACCACCGCAGGCACCGACAGCAGCTGGGTCAGGGCCAGCGGCCAGAGCCCGGCGGAGTCAGGGATCTGGCCCAGCGCCGCAAACAGCACGCCGAAGCCGAGCCCTGCCAGCAGGCCGTCGACCACACCGGCAGCTGTGGCCGAGCGCTGTCCCGCCTGGTGGTGG
Source organism: Nocardioides sp. (assembly GCA_045806805.1). Lineage (GTDB taxonomy): Bacteria > Actinomycetota > Actinomycetes > Propionibacteriales > Nocardioidaceae > Nocardioides. The sequence goes on from JBJMIQ010000292.1 coordinate 4,369, forward strand.
TGCGTGTCCGCAGGCACCGGTTCGCGGGAGACGAGCCAGATGCCCGGCAGGGCGGCGGCGATGCCGACCCACGCCAGCAGCGCCGGTCGCTCGCCCGAGACCACCCCGACCAGCAGCGGGACCACGGCCGCGCCGACTGCCGACACCGGGGCGACGACGCCCATCCGGCCGGCCGCGAAGCCGCGGTAGAGGAACCCGGCGCCCGCGCCGCTGCCGAGCCCGGCGAGCACCGCCCAGACCAGGTCGGAGACCCCCGGATCGCCAGGGACCAGCGCGGCCAGGACCGTCGTGCACGCCGCCGCGGTCAGTGAGCCGACCACGGCGACCGACCAGGCGGAGGTACGGCGTGCCACCAGGCCACCGATGAAGTCGGAGAGGCCGTAGGCCAGGGCCGATACGAGCGCGAGGAGGACCGCCATCAGGTGACCACCAGGCCCGCGACCCAGGCGGAGGCGGCGAGGATGGCCGCGGTGAGCTCGATCAGGACCGAGACCCCGACCGCCCTGAGGGCCGACCGCGTCGACGCCCCGGCACCCGGACCGAGACGCCGTCGCTCCGCGAGATAGACCCCGGCCACGAAGCCCACGAACGCGCCGACCACGGGAATCACGAAGAAGCCCGGCACCGCCAAGGCGACGCCGGTCCACTGTGTCGAGGCGGGGATGCCGGCCTCCTTGAGCTGTCGCCCCGGGACGACGTACTTCACGACCGTGCCGATCACCAGGAACGCGGCCGCAACAGCGAAGACCCCCCAGCCGGTGGCCGATCCGAGCTCGAGGGCCCAGAGCAGGATCGCCACGAGGATCAACGCGCTGCCGGGCAGGACGGGCACCAGGATGCCGATCAGCCCGACGGCAATCGCGACGCCCACCACGACTTCGGTCAGGCTCATGCCGGACACCCTCCCACAGCGCCCGAGTGAGGCAGCCCGGCATGACAGCGGCCCCGGACCTGGTGGTCCGGGGCCGCGTGGGCGGTCTGGGTCAGCGGGCGGTTCAGCGCTCCTCGAGCGGTGCGGAGCCCGGGGTGTCGGCGAGCCGGTGGGTCTCGTCCACGAAGTTCACGGCGACCTGACGGAGCTTGTCTTCGTGCTCGCGCGCGTGGTGGGCGCAGAAGAGAAGCTCGCCGCCGGTGTGGAGCTCGACGCGAAGGTAGGCCTGGGCACCGCAGCGGTCGCAGCGGTCCTCGGCGCTCAACGCGGGAGCTGAGGGGGCAACAACAGTTGTCACATCGGCCTCATTTCTCTTCATCGGTGTCATGTCCAACGTAGTCGCCGGGATCAAAGATTCCCGCCTCGGGGTGTTGCCTGACACGTCTTCGGTCACGGAACTCCTTCTACCCACCGGCGGAGGATCCCAAGCCCCGAACCTTGGACGGTCTAGACGTTGTTCCCAGATCGTGACCTGGACCACACGCACCTGTTCCGACCACGGTAGACCCGGCCCCGCGCGATTCCGCGGCAAGCGAGCCTGCGCCGTCCCTCGGCGTGTCGCAGGTAGATTCGGCCCTGCAGCACCGACCGGATTTGCAACGCCGTTTCGCCTCGCAGGCTGGGAGCTCCACGATCGACAACACCTACAACGCCGCACATCTCCTGGTCCTCGAGGGCCTCGAGGCGGTGCGCAAGCGGCCCGGCATGTACATCGGGTCGACCGACACCCGGGGCCTCATGCAGTGCCTGTGGGAGATCATCGACAACGGGGTCGACGAGGCGCTGGCCGGCGCCGCCAAGCGGATCGAGGTGACGCTCCACCCCGACGACTCCGCGGAGGTACATGACGACGGCCGCGGCATCCCGGTCGACAAGGAACCCAAGACCGGCCTACCAGGGGTCGAGGTCGTCTACACCCACCTGCACGCCGGAGGGAAGTTCGGCGGCGGCTCCTACGTCGCCACCGGCGGCCTACACGGTGTCGGCGCCTCCGTCGTCAACGCGCTCTCGTCCCGGCTCGACGTCGACGTCGACCGGTCCCCCTCCCAGCAGGGCATCTCGTTCCGGCGCGGGGCGGCCGGTGTCTTCGACGGGGAGGGTCCCGGGGCAGCCTTCACGCCGAAGTCGGGACTGACGCGCAAGGGCAAGCGGGTGGCCAAGGGCCGCACCGGCACCCGTGTGCGGTTCTGGCCCGATCGTCAGATCTTCACCAAGGACGCCAGGTTCGTCTTCGACGACCTGGTCACCCGGGCCCGCCAGACGTCCTACATCGTGCCGGGCCTGGAGCTCGTCATCCGTGACCTCCGCGGCCCTGACCCTCGCGAGGAGAAGTTCCGCCACGACGGCGGGATCACGGAGTTCACCGAGTACCTCTCCACCGGTGAGCCGGTGACCGACGTGCTGCGGCTGCAGGGATCGGAGACCTTCACCGAGACCGTCCCGCTTCTGGACGAGAAGGGCCACATGACGCCGCAGGAGGTGGAGCGGGAGCTGCACGTCGACGTGGCGGTCCGCTGGAACACGGGCTACGACACCGAGCTGCGCTCGTTCGTCAACGTGATCGCCACCCCCAAGGGCGGGACCCACGTGAGCGGGTTCGAGGCTGCAATGACCTCGACGTTCAACGAGGTGATGCGCGCGACCAAGGCGCTCCGGGTCAACGACGACAACGTGATCAAGGACGACGTCCTCGAGGGCCTGACCTCGGTGGTGACCGTCCGGCTGGCCGAGCCGCAGTTCGAGGGGCAGACCAAGGAGATCCTCGGCACGCCCGCGGCGCGCAGCATCGTACGGCGCGTGGTGTCCGGTGAGCTGAAGAAGTTCCTCACCTCCACCAAGCGCGCCGAGAAGGCCCAGGCCAAGCTGGTCATGGAGAAGGTCGTCGGGGCCTCCAAGACCCGGCTCGCGGCGCGTCAGCACAAGGAGACGCAGCGTCGCAAGAACGCTCTGGAGTCCTCCGCGCTGCCCGCCAAGCTGCGCGACTGCCGGGCCAACGACAACGAGCGCACAGAGCTCTTCATCGTCGAGGGTGACTCGGCGCTCGGGACCGCCAAGGACGCCCGCAACTCCGAGTTCCAGGCGCTGCTGCCCATCCGGGGCAAGATCCTCAACGTCCAGAAGGCCTCGATCGGCGACATGCTCAAGAACGCCGAGTGCGCCTCGATCATCCAGGTCGTCGGCGCCGGCTCCGGCCGGACGTTCGACCTCGAGGCAAGGCGCTACGGCCGGATCATCTTCATGGCCGACGCCGACTCCGACGGCGCCCACATCCGGTGCCTGCTGGCCACGCTGTTCTTCAAGTACATGCCCGACCTGATCACCGAGGGCCGGGTCTACACCGCCGTCCCGCCATTGCACCGGATCGAGCTGACCAATCCCAAGAAGGGGATGGACAAGTACGTCTACACCTACTCCGACGACGAGCTCCAGCGGAAGCTGGCCGAGCTGTCGAAGAAGAGCGTGCGGTGGAAGGACCCGGTCCAGCGCTACAAGGGCCTTGGCGAGATGGACGCCGACCAGCTTGCGGAGACCACGATGGACCCACGCCGACGTACCCTCCGGCGGATCACCATCGACGACGCCGACGAGGCCGCCTCCGTGTTCGAGCTGTTGATGGGGTCCGAGGTGGCCCCGCGAAAGGACTTCATCGTGCAGGGCGCCTATGAGGTCGATGTCGAGGCACTCGATGCCTAGCGAGGCTGCTTCAACAGGGTCGTGTGCTGAAGTGGTCGCCCGGACAGCCACTTGAGCACACAACGGCGCAGCGGCTCGTGGATCAGCGGCGGCGCAGGATGCTGACGCCTGCCCAGACGACGAGGCAGAAGAGCGCGGCGAAGATCAGGAGCTTGATCATGCGTCCAGTCTGGCAGAGCGCCTCATACGTGGCGCTCGAGCAGCCCGGTGTCGACGTCGTAGACGAACCCGCCCACCTCGACCGAGTCGGGGATCAGGGGGTGCGCCTGCACCTTGCGGACGTCCTCCGCCAACGCGGCCAGCTGGTCGTCGATGACGTGGAACTGCTGCCACGAGGCGTCCTGTCCGGCCGACTCGCCCACGCGCTGGCGCAGCTCGGCCTCGGAGCTCGCGGTCATGGCACAGCGGGTGTGGGGGACGACCAGGACCCGGGTCACGCCCAACAGGTGGACTCCCAGGACGAGTGCTTCCAGGGCGGCCGCGGTGACCCGGCCGCCCGGGTTGCGGAAGATCTTCGCGTCGCCGTGCTTGAGGCCGAGCATGCGGAGCGGGTCGATCCGGGAGTCCATGCAGGTGACGATCGCGACGCCGGCGTGGGCGACGCCATCGAAGCCGCCGAGGTCGAAGTCGGCGGCGAACTCCCGGTTGGCTGCGATCAGGTCGTCGAACACGGGGAGAACATAGCGTCACCCGGCGGAGCGCAGCATCTCGCCCGCCTCGATGGATCGGGTGTGGGCGGAGCGGAACAGCAGCAGCGCGAGCACGCCGGCCACGGCGGCGCAGATGGCCGCGCCAAGGAAGACGGTGTGCTCCTGGGCGATGCCGGCGACCTTGAGGAGTCGGGTGAACTCCGCGCACCGGCTCTTCCCGCCGCATACGTCGCGGACGTTGGCGAGGTCCGCCTGCTCGGTGTAGTAGCGGCGCAGTCCGATCGTGGTCAGGGCCGAGATGCCGACGAGCATGCCGACCATGCGTGAGACCACGACAAGCGCACTGGCCAGACCGTGCATCTCGTGATCGGTGCTGGCCAGTACGGCGGCGTTGACGGGAGCCAGAGCGAGGCCGAACCCGAAGCCGCCCACCAGTAGCGGAATGGTGGAGGTGGGGTCGTCGAGGGTGGTCAGCCCCCACCGGCTCATCAGCAGGAACCCGGTTGCCGCCAGCGCCATGCCGGCCGCGGTGACCACACCCGCGGGCAGGGTGCGG
>JBJMIQ010000293.1:0-3847 GCA_045806805.1 Nocardioides sp.
GAACTTCGTCGCCAGGTTCAGCGAGCCGGTGAAGGGTGTTTCCAGCAGGACCTACAGGATCTACAGGAATGGCACGACGAGCTCTCTGACCGCGACGGTCACACTCAACAGCGCCAGGACGAAAGCGACCCTGAACCCCGCTGTGAACCTGCGAGTCGGCACGTCATACGTCATCAAGCTCAGTTCGAAGATCCGGGACGACGCCGACAACAAGCTGACCGCCTACAGCTGGAAGGTCAGGGCAAAGTAGGTCCGTCGTCGATGCGAGGCGATGCGCGTTAGGGTCCACCTCATGATCACCGCCATCGTCTTCGTCAAGGCCGACGTTGCCCGGATCCCCGAGGTGGCCGAGCAGATCGCCGACCTTGAGGGGGTCAGCGAGGTCTACTCCGTGACCGGCCAGATCGACCTGATCGCGATGGTGCGCGTCCGTGACCACGACGACGTCGCGAGCGTGGTGGCCGACCGGCTCAACAAGGTGCCGGGGGTGACCGCGACCGAGACCCATATCGCGTTCCGGGCCTACTCCCGCCACGACCTGGAGTCGGCCTTCTCGCTCGGCCTCGACTGACCCCGCGACCCGAAGCGATTGCTGTGACCTGGCTCGGAGACCACTGGCTCGACCTGTTCGGTTGGTTCGGCAGTGGGCTGCTGATCTTCTCGCTGCTGCAGACCCGGGTGCTCCGGTTCCGCCTGCTCAACCTGGCGGCGTCGCTGAGCCTGGTGGTCTTCAACGCGCTGGTCGGGGTCTGGCCGATGGTCGGCATGAACCTCGCGACGTCGTCGATCAACATCTGGTTCATCACCAGGATGCTGCGCGAACGGCACGACGAGGCGGCCTTCCACGTGTTGCAGGTCGGCCCGGCGGACGCCTACCTGCTGTACTTCCTGGGGGTGCACCAGGCCGACATCACCCGCCACCAGCCCGGTTTCGCCGCCACGGACCTGGCCGAGGGAGACCTGGCCTTCCAGGTGGAGAAGGGCGACGAGACGGTCGGCGTCATCTTGATCCGGCGGGACGGCGACATCGCCCGGGTCCTGCTCGATTACGTGACCCCGCGCTACCGCGACTTCTCGCCCGGCGAGTTCGTGTGGCGCCGGGCCTCGCGGCTGCGTGACCGGGGCTTCCGCAAGGTGCTCACCCCGCCCGGCATGGTGTCGCCCTACTACGACCGGCTGGGCCACGGGTTCCGCCGCGAGGGCGAGTCGTACGTGCTGAACCTCTAGCCAGCGGAGGCGGCGACCCAGCGGTCCAGCGCAGCGCGCGCGGCCCCGCCGTCGACCGCCGCCCGGGCCTTCTCCAGGCCGGCGAAGAGGCCCTCCTCGACCGGGGTGCCCGGAGCGTCGTGGACGGCCAGCGCGGCCGCCGCGTTGAGGAGCACGGCGTCGCGGACCGCGCCCGGCTCGCCGTCGAGCGTGCGACGCACCACGTCGGCGTTGTGGTCTGTGTCACCGCCCCGCAGCGCCTCGGTCGTGGCCAGTGGCAGGCCGAGCTCCGCGGGGTCGACCGTCGCCTCCGCGATGCTCCCACCATGGACGGTCCACACCGAGGAGGTGGTCGTGGTGGTGAGCTCGTCGAGACCGTCGTCGCCGCGGAACACCCAGGCATCGACACCTCGGGCCGCGAAGACCCCCGCCATCACCGGCGCCATCCGACGGTCGGCGCAGCCCACCGCCTGGGCGGCGGGCCGGGCCGGGTTGGCGAGCGGGCCGAGGAAGTTGAAGGTGGTGCCGACCCCGAGCTCGCGTCGGGGTACCGCCGCATGGCGCATCGCGGGATGGAAGGCGGCGGCGAAGCAGAACGTGATGCCCGCCTCCTCGGCCAGCGCCGCGACCCGGTCGGAAGGGAGGTCGAGGCGGATGCCCAAGGCCTCGAGTACGTCGGCGGAGCCCGACTGGGAAGAGGCCGAGCGGTTTCCGTGCTTGACGACCCGAGCACCGGCCCCGGCCGCCACGATCGCGGCCATCGTGGAGATGTTGACCGACATGGAACGGTCGCCGCCGGTGCCGACCACGTCGAGCAGCCGCCCCGGCACCGAGATGGGGGTGGCCCGGGCGTACATCGCCTCGACCAGGCCCGTCATCTCCTCGATCGTCTCCCCCTTGGCCCGTAGCGCCACCGCGAAGCCAGCGATCTGGGCGGGGGTGGCCTCGCCCCCGAGGATCTCGCCCATCGCCCAGCCGGCCTGGGACGCGCTCAGGTCCTGGCGGGCCACCAGTGCGGACAGCACCTCAGGCCAGGTAGCGGTCACAGAATCGAGCCCTACGGGTTACGCGGGGACGCGCGAGCGCAGCAGTGAGATCACGGACTCGGCCAGCTGGACCGGGTCGAGGGGGTGGGGGCACGCGGCCTCCGCACGCGACCAGGTCGCCAGCCAGGCGTCCTGGGGGCGCCCGGTGAGGACCAGCACGGGCGGACAGTCGTAGATCTCGTCCTTGAGCTGCTTGGCGATCCCGAGGCCGCCGGCGGGCACGGCCTCGCCGTCGAGGATGGCCAGGTCGATCTGTCCGGCGTCCATCGTGGCGATCACCACGGGCTCGGTCGCGACCTCGACGTACTCGAGCTCCGGCAGGTCCGGGTGTGGACGACTGCCCAGCGCGAGCATGACCTGCTGCCGAGTGTTGACGTCGTCGCTGTAGACGAGCACCTTCAACGGCGCCGTCCTGGTGGAGTCCGAGGGGTTCACCTGCAGGATGTTACCGGCCGGGAGCCCCCCGGCTGCGCTGCCGTGCGGAATCACACACCCGCGTCGCCCCGCCTGCGCTCCCGCGCCTCCAGGAGATCCAGCCGGCGGTCCTCCCGCGCTGCCTCACGCATCGACGAACGCACCCACTGCACGAACAGCACCACGAAGACCACGAGTCCGATCAGGTCACCTGAGCCCCAGAGGATCCCGCCGGCAGTGTGCTGGTCGTCGATTGGGGCTGGGAGCCAGGTGCCCATGGGGCCTTGGTGGAGGGAGGGGTACCAGGTGCCTCCGATCAGTTCCTGCTGGCCCATGATCGTGACGCCGAGGAAGGCGTGGAACGGCAGGGTGAGGACCACCAGCAGCACCCGGAACGGGTAGGCCACCCGGCCGGGGACCGGGTCGATGCCCACCAGCGGCCAGAAGAAGAGGCAGCCGACGAGCACGAGGTGGACGTGCATGGCCTCGTGGACGAACTCGGAGTTCAGCGACGCGTCGTACCAGCCGGTGAAGTAGAGCGCCCAGGGAGAGAGGACGTAGAGGGTGAAGGTCAGCGGGGGGAACGACAGCACCCGCGCCGCTCGCGAGTGCAGGCAGACCAGCAGCCACCGCCGGGGTCGGGGGGGAAGGGTCCGCAGGGCCAGGGTGATCGGCGCGCCGAGCGCGAGGGACAGCGGCACCAGCATCGAGAGCACCATGTGCTGGACCATGTGGACGCTGAGCAGCGTGGTGTCGTAGGCCGCGAGCCCGGACGAGGTGGCCCACCAGAACAGCCCCATGCCGAAGACGAAGGAGCACGTGCGACCGAGCGGCCAGCGGTCCCCGCGACGGTGCAGGACGACCACGCCGAGCAGGTAGAGCCCGGCGATCCAGACCGTCAGGACGAAGGGAACGGGCTCCAGCGACGTCTCCGTGAACACCCGTCCGAGGGTGAACTCCGGGAGGGTCGGAACCCCCTCGGACGACGTACCCAGCACGCCTCGAACAATAGGACCCCGGAAGTCAGGGGGTCGGGATGCCCCGAGCCCGGGGCTACCGACATAATGGCGCCCGTGGCGACAGCAACAGCGATTCCGGCCTCCCGACTACACGGGCACCACGACCGGCCGAGCATGGTCTCGGTGGGGACGATCATCTGGCTGTCCAGCGAGCTGATGTTC
>JBJMIQ010000294.1:0-10593 GCA_045806805.1 Nocardioides sp.
CTCGACCGGCTCGCCACGTCGTTCGAGGCCAAGGCCGACGAGTTCGCCAAGACGGTCAAGGCCGGCCGCACCCACCTGATGGACGCCACGCCCGTCACGCTCGGCCAGGAGATGGGGGCGTACGCCGCCACCGTGCGCTACGCGCAGGAGCGGCTCGACGGCGTACTCCCCCGGGTGCGGGAGCTGCCGCTCGGCGGCACCGCCGTCGGCACCGGCATCAACACTCCGCCCGGGTTCGCGGCCCGGGTGATCGAGGAGCTGGCCTCCGTGACCGGCCAGGAGTTCACCGAGGCGCGTGACCACTTCGAGGCCCAGGGCACCCGCGACTCACTGGTCGAGCTCAGCGGCGTGCTCCGCACGATCGCGGTGGGCGTGACCAAGATCTGCAACGACCTGCGCTGGATGTCCAGCGGACCGACGACCGGCCTCGCCGAGATCCACCTGCCGGACCTGCAGCCGGGGTCGAGCATCATGCCCGGCAAGGTCAATCCGGTGCTGCCCGAGGCGACGCTGATGGTCTGTGCCCAGGTGGTCGGCAACGACGCCACGGTGACCTGGGCGGGCGCCAGCGGCAACTTCGAGCTCAACGTGATGCTCCCGGTGATCGCCCGCAACGTCCTGGAGTCGATCCGGCTGCTGTCCACCTCGAGCACCCTGCTCGCCCAACGGTGTGTCGACGGGATCACCGCCAACGCCGAGCGGATGCAGGCCTACGCCGCGTCGTCGCCGTCGGTGGTCACCCCGCTCAACCGCTACATCGGCTACGAGGCCGCGGCGAAGGTCGCCAAGCGGGCGCTCGCCGAGGGCGCCACCATCCGGGAGACCGTGCTCGCGATGGGGTACGTCGAGCGCGGCGAGCTCACCGAGGAGCAGCTCGACGAGGCCCTCGACCTGGCCTCGATGACGCATCCCTGAGCGGGCTCACCCCACTGGTCAGCGGTGAGCCAGGACTGGTGTGCGACATCGATTCCAGTCCCCCTCCACCGCTGGGCGTGCGACAGCCACGTGAGCGGTGAGCCGGGACTGAACCGCAGCCCGCTTTCCAGTCCTCACCCACCGCTGGTGGGGCAACAGCCGCTCAGTACCAGTTGTTGGCCTGCTTGAACTCCCAGGCACTGCACGGCGAGCCGTAGGAGTCCCTGATGTACTCCAGCCCCCAGCGGATCTGCACCTCGGCATCAGTGAAGTAACCGGGGGGCATGTCGTGAGTCTCGGTGAGGGCTTGCGGGATGCCGTACGCCGACGAGGTGGGGTTGTCGGCGTCCACCCGCCAGTCGCTCTCGCTGACGTAGAGGGCGTCGAGGCAGGAGAACTGGTCGGCGGAGAAGCCGTACTCCGGGAGCAGTGCCAGGCCGATCTCGCGGGGGTCCGCGTCGCTGAGATCGTCCTCGGCCTGGCTCTTGTCCTGCTGGTGCACCTTCTTCTTCTTCGCCGGTTCTGCGGCCTTGCGGTTGCCGGACCGCGAGAGGGTGGTCGAGGCGCGCAAGGCCTGAGGGGGTGGAGCGTCGGTCGTCGGCTCGGCCTCGGGCTGGGGCTCGCTGAGCCGCTTGGAGGCGGTGCTCAGCGTGGTCGGGCTGGTGGCCATGCCGGTGGACACGACACCGGCGGTCGCCGCAGCGGCGACCGAGGTCAGCATCACGGTGTTGCGGACCACTCGCCTGGGCGCGCGGGTAGCGACGATCTCGGCGCGGGTCTTGCGGTGCTTCGCCCGGCGGTGCTTCGGGACGTGCTTGCCAGATGTCTGGGGCATACGGAGGTCTCGGGGGTAGACGACGCGGGGAGCAGGCCGGGGCTCAGTCAGAGCCAGCCGGCGAACCCACCCAGTTCACGTGCAGGAGATACCTTGCAGGACGACACGCACCCGCGCAAACCCTCGCCCACCTTCTGGGCGCGAGCCTGGTCACACAGGGCGTGTCTCCCTATCCTCGGCCGTCGCGAGCGTCGTCCAACGCGTGCGATGGCAAGGCGGAGGAGGGAGGCGGGCCGGGGTTGCCCGACGACTGACGACAACGCAGCCAGCGCGCGTGGTGGGCGGCGCGCAGCAGGCCATGGGATAGGGAGACACGCCCTAGGTCACAGCGTGACGTTCTCCAGCATCTCGGTCACGAGCGCGGCGATCGGCGACCGCTCCGAGCGGGTGAGCGTGACGTGAGCGAACAACGGGTGCCCCTTGAGCTTCTCGACCACGGCCACGATCCCGTCGTGGCGACCCACACGCAGGTTGTCGCGCTGGGCGACGTCGTGGGTCAGGACCACCTTGGAGTTGGCACCGATCCGCGACAGCACGGTGAGCAGGACGTTGCGCTCGAGGGACTGTGCCTCGTCGACGATCACGAAGGCGTCGTGGAGCGACCGGCCCCGGATGTGGGTGAGCGGAAGGACCTCGAGCATGCCCCGGTCGAGCACCTCGTCGATCACGTCGGGTGAGGTGAGGGCCCCGAGCGTGTCGAAGACCGCCTGGGCCCACGGCGACATCTTCTCCGACTCCGAGCCCGGCAGGTAGCCCAGCTCCTGGCCCCCGACGGCGAACAGCGGCCGGAACACCACGACCTTCTTGTGCTGGCGTCGCTCCATGACCGCCTCGAGCCCGGCGCACAGGGCCAGCGCGGACTTGCCGGTGCCGGCCCGGCCGCCGAGCGACACGATGCCGACCTCGGGGTCGAGCAGCATCTCGAGAGCGATCCGCTGCTCGGCCGACCGTCCGTGGATGCCGAACACGTCCCGGTCGCCGCGGACGAGGTGGACCTGCTTGTCGGGCCCGACCCGGCCCAGCGCGGTGCCACGGTCGGAGAGCAGGACCAGGCCGGTGTGGCACGGCAGGTCGCGCGACGGCTCGAGGTCGAGGCAGCCGTCGTCGTAGAGCTCGTCGAGGTCCGCGGAGGTGACGTCGAGCTCGGCCATCCCGGTGTAGCCGGTGTCGGAGTCGCTGACCGCCTCCGCGCGGTACTCCTCGGCGTCGAGGCCGACCGCGGACGCCTTGATCCGCAGCGGCAGGTCCTTGGAGACCAGCGTGACCGCATGTCCCTCGTTGGCCAGGTTGCGCGCAACCGCGAGGATCCGGGTGTCGTTGTCCCCGAGCCGGAACCCGGAAGGCAGCGAGTCGGGGTCGGTGTGGTTGAGCTCGACCCGGATCGTCCCGCCTTCCTCGCCCACAGGAACCGGCTCGTCGAGGCGGCCGTGAGTGATCCGTAGCTCGTCGAGCATGCGCAGCGCCGTGCGGGCGAAGAATCCCAGCTCTGGATGGTGCCGTTTGCCCTCGAGCTCGGTGATGACCACCACCGGCAGCACGACCTCGTGCTCGTGGAACCGCCGCAGCGCACCGGGGTCGGCCAGCAGGACGCTCGTGTCGAGGACGAACGTGCGGGCGGACGGGGCGGCCGTGCTGGTGATCTTCGACTTCTTCGCCGTGGACGGCACGATGTGACACCTCCCGTTCCGACGAGCTTCCCCACTCGTCGTTAAACGGAAAGTACGCCGCCGTGCCCCGGCTGCTGCCACGACACGCCCGAACGGGGGGTGACGGGCCAGTGACCGTTCAGGAACCGAACCGGCGTTCCCGTTGCGCGTAGGCCCGGATGGCGCGCAGGAAGTCCACCCGGCGGAAGTCGGGCCAGTAGGCCTCGCAGAAGTAGAACTCGCTGTGCGCGCTCTGCCAGAGCAGGAACCCACCCAGCCGCTGCTCCCCCGAGGTGCGGATCACCAGGTCGGGGTCGGGTTGGCCCTTGGTGTAGAGGTGCTCGGCGATGTGCTCGACGTCGATGACCTCGGCCAGCTCCTCCAGGGTCATCCCCTTGCTGGCCTGCTCGTGGAGCAGGGCACGGACGGCGTCGGCGATCTCGCGGCGGCCGCCGTAGCCCACGGCGATGTTGACCAGTAGTCCGTCGGCGTCCTGGGTGGCGTCCTCGGCCGCCTTCAGCTTGGCCGCTGTGGGCGCCGGCAGGAGGTCGAGGGCCCCCACGGGGTGGAGCCGCCAGCGGCCCTCTTCGGCGAGCGTGGCCACGGCGCCCTCGATGATCCCCAGCAGCCCGGCCAGCTGGTCGGGGGGTCGGTTGAGGTTGTCGGTGGACAACAGCCAGAGCGTGACCACCTTCACGCCCACCTCCTCGCACCAGTCGAGGAGGGGCTCGATGTTGGCCGCGCCGGCCTGGTAGCCGTGGGCGGTGTCGGCACCGACCGCCCTCGCCCAGCGCCGGTTGCCGTCGAGCATGACGCCCACGTGCTGGGGGATCTGGTCGGCCGGGAGGGCCTTGACCATGCGGGACTCGTAGGCGGGATAGAGCATGCGCCGGATCCCGCTCTTCCAGTCCCTCACGCCCCCGATGCTACTGCCGGGCCCCCGGCCTGCTGACGGGTGTGAACATCGGGTGACGCGCGGCGCGGTCAGGTTTCCGACTTCCCCCGCCCGGGTAAGTTTTCCGCATGAACGACGCGATCCGCTCCGGGTTCGACCACGTCGTCGACAACGTCACCGAGACTTTCGCCGAGGTCAAGCCCAAGCTCAGGGGCTGGTTGCACCTCGGGATCGTGCCCCTCACGGTGGCGGCCGGGATCGTGCTGGTCGCGCTCTCACCCACCGCGATGACGCGCTTGGGCTCGAGCGTCTTCGTGGCCTCGGCGCTGATCCTCTTCACCGTCTCCGCGATCTATCACCGCGGCACCTGGTCACCCCGCACCTGGACGCTGCTGCGGAGGTTCGACCACTCCAACATCTTCATCCTGATCGCCGGGTCCTACACCCCGTTCACCCTGATCTTCCTGCACGGCACGGCCCAGGTGGTGCTGCTGGCGACGGTGTGGACCGGAGCGGTCCTCGGGGTCCTCTTCCGCGTGTTCTGGGTCGACGCTCCGCGCTGGCTCCACGTCCCGATCTACTTCGCGCTGGGCTGGGCCGCGGTGTTCTTCCTCCCGCAGTTCGTTGACGGTGTCTCCCGGATCGGGATCGGCGTCGGCGTCGCCGTACTCGTGCTCGTGGCGGTCGGCGGGATCTTCTACACCCTCGGCGGCGTCGTCTACGGCTTCCGGCGGCCCAACCCATGGCCGACGTGGTTCGGCTTCCACGAGGTGTTCCACACGCTCACGATCCTCGCCTTCGTCAGTCACTACGTGGGCGTCTCCCTGGCGACGTACTCCCTGCGCTGACCGCCACGGATGCGCGCGGTCAGACGGGTCTTCCTCGAGGTCCTTGGTTGGGCACTGGTCATCGGCGGCATCGCCGCGCTGGTCCTACCCGGTCCCGGCTTGCTGGCGCTGTTCGCGGGGCTTGTCCTGCTCTCCCAGCAGTACGCCTGGGCGGAGCGTCGGGTGGAGCCGGTCAAGAAGCGCGCGGTCAAGGCCGCGGCCGACGGGGTCCAGACCTGGCCGCGCATCGCGCTGTCGCTCCTCGGAGTCCTCTCGCTGGTCATCGTGGGCATCCTGTGGGGGATCCGACCGCCCGCACCCGGGTGGTGGCCGGTAGACGACCGCTGGTGGTTGATGGGCGGCTGGGCCGCGGGCGTGACCCTGATCGCCTCCGGTGTGATTGCCGGGGCAATGGTCGGCTACGCGTTCCGGGTCTACCGGAAGCCGGGTTAACCAGGGCCAGGTTCAGCGCACGCGCCGCACGCGGCGTCGCAGCTGGAGAATGCGCAGCGCGCCAGCGGTGGCGGCGATCACCATGCCCACCGTCGCGGCGATCAGCAGCGCGACGGCCAGGGGCGGCTCCCCGGACCAGCCGAAGAAGGAGACCTGGACGTTCTGGGTGTTCTGGGCGATGAAGATCACGAGCAGGAGCATCAGCACGACCAAGAGGCTCACGGCGACCCAGGTGGCGCTGGTGCGCGAGCCCCGGAGCGGATCGCCCTCGGCGGTCGACGACTTCGTCTGACCCTTGTCGCTCATCCGGATCCCCTGTTCCTCGACGTACCCTCAGCCTAGTCGCGCCCGCTCAAGGGACGCGCGAGTCACCCGGGCAGGTCGGCCGCGTCGGTCACCGGTCGCTCGCACACCTGGTGTCGGCACACGTACGCCGCCGGCCGGCCATCCACGAGGTCGCGACCGACCAGGAGCGGGATGTCGTCGCGGGGTCCCTCGCTGACGACGACCACGGCACCCGGGACACTACGGGCCCGGTCCTCCAGGGCGCTCCGCTCCGGTCCGGGCAGGCCCACCACCGCGATCTCCAGCGGCCCGTCCAGCATGGCCTCGGCTGCGGCGAGGGACCAGCCCGCGAACCGCGGTGCCCGCTCCGCCAGTACCCGGGTCATGGCCAGCGCCTCCTCCGCCGCCTGCCGGTGCCGACCCGACCCGGTCAGGGCGGCGTAGGTCGCCAGGGCGTGCACTGTGGCCGACAGCCCCGACGGACTGGCGTTGTCCGACGGGTCGCGGGGCCGGGCCACCAGGGCCTCTGCGTCGTCGGCGGTGTCGTGGAAACCGCCGTCGTCGGCCCGGAAGTGCTCGAGGGCGACGTCGAGCAGGTCGCCGGCCGGGCCCAGCCACCGTGCGTCGCCGGTGGCCTGGACGAGGTCCAGGAGTCCGGCCGCGACGCACCCGTAGTCCTCCAGCACCCCGACCGGTGCGCCCGCCACGCCGTCCCGGGAGACCCTTCGGATCCGGCCGTCCACGAGGTGGGTCTGCAGCAACAGCTCACCGGCGGCGACCGCGGCGTCGACGTACGACGCCTGCCCCAGCCGCGCGCCGGCGATGCAGAGGCCGCTGATGGCCAGTCCGTTCCAGGCGGCGACCACCTTGTCGTCCCGGGCGGGACGCTCCCGACGGTCACGCGCCTCACGAAGCCTGCGCTGGCAGTCGAACCACCGCTCGAGGTCGTCGGGGTCCTCGCGCAGCTGCAGGGTGGAGGTGCCGTGCTCGAAGGTGCCGGCCTGGGTCACCCACAGCAGGCGCGCGGCCCACGCCCCGTCCTCGGGGCCGAGTGCGTCGACCAGCTGCTGGGGCGTCCAGACGTAGAAGGTGCCCTCGGCTCCCTCGGAGTCAGCGTCCAGGGCCGAGGCGAAGCCACCCTCCGGCGTCCGCAGCTCGCGCAGGAGGAAGTCGGCAATGCCCTCGGCCGCCCAGACGCCGACCGGGGTGCCCCACTCGGCGTAGACCCGCAGCAGCAGAGCGTTGTCGTAGAGCATCTTCTCGAAGTGCGGCACCATCCAGTCGGCGTCGACGCTGTAACGGGCGAAGCCTCCGCCGAGCTGGTCGTGGATCCCGCCCCGCGCCATCGCCTCCAGCGTCCACGCCACCATCGAGCGGGCCCGGTCCGAGCCCTGTCGCAACAGGAACTCCAGCACCATCGTCGGCGGGAACTTCGGCGCGCCCCCGAACCCGCCCCGCTCGGCGTCGTAGTCCTTCTCGATGAGTGCGACCGCCTGGTCGAGGACCTCGCGGTCGAAGCTGCCCGAGGGCAGAGGTGCGGTGCGGCGCAGGTGGTCGCGGAGGTTGGCGGTCACCCGGCGTACGTCGTCGGCCTTGTTCTGCCAGGCGTCGACCAGCGCTTCCAGCACCTGCCGGAAGGCTGGCTGCCCGTGCCGTGGATGGTCGGGGAAGTAGGTGCCGGCGAAGAACGGGTTGCCCTCGTGGTCGAGCACGCACGTCATCGGCCAGCCGGCATGACCGGTCATCGCGCTCGTGGCCGTCATGTAGACCGCGTCCACGTCCGGCCGCTCCTCGCGATCGACCTTGATGCTGACGAAGTGCTCGTTGAGGTAGGCGGCCGTCGCTTCGTCCTCGAACGACTCGTGCGCCATCACGTGGCACCAGTGGCACGCGGCGTACCCGACGCTCAGCAGCACCGGGACGTCACGTCGGCGGGCCTCCGCGAACGCGTCCTCCCCCCATTCCCACCAGTCGACCGGGTTGTCCTTGTGCTGCAGGAGGTAGGGCGAGGTCGCGTCCACCAGTCGATTCGGCATCCGCCCACGCTAGCCGCGGAACGATCTAGTGGGCCAGAACGGGAGTGGCGGCCACGGGGGCAGCGACGGGGACACGGCGCACGCGGCGCCGGAGCACGAGCTTGACCAACTCCTCGACCACGAGCAGCGTGGCGGCGATCGCGAGGCAGACCCCCCATTGGTCGCCGGTCAGGTCACCGGTCCCGAAGATCCGCTCCAGGATGGTCAGCGTCGTGATGGCGACGATCGCCAGCAGGGAGATGCCGTACCTGCGCAGCTGGGCCGCCGCCGGCACGGCGTCGCGGTCGAAGATCGTGTTGACCTGGTCACGGGACATCAGGCCCGCGACGACGTGGAACAGCGACAGCGTGGTGAGCAGCATGGTGGTCGCGACCAGCGCGCCGCCCAGATCCCTCCCGATCTGGTAGGCGGCGAGGGAACCGACTGTCATCACGGCCCCCTGGACGCAGAGCCGCACCCAGTTGGACCGGGAGAGGACGGGCGCGCCGACGGGACGAGGCGGCCGTGCCATCAGGCCCTTCGTGGGCTGGTCGAACCCGAGGGCGATCGCGATCGGGATGTCGACGACCATGTTGAGCCACAGGATCTGCAGGGGATTGAGCGGAACGCCGCCGGCGATCCCGAAGATGCCGGCGCCGAGGAAGATCGCGATGTAGGCGACCAGGGTGGACATCTGGAAGCGCAGGTACTTCACCAGGTTGTCGTAGAGCGTGCGGCCGTAGGAGACCGCGTTGACGATGGTGGCGAAGTTGTCGTCGGTCAGGATCATCACCGCGGCCTCCTTCGAGACCTCGGTGCCGGTGATCCCCATCGCGACGCCGATGTCGGCACCCTTGAGGGCCGGGGCGTCGTTGACGCCGTCGCCCGTCATCGCCACCACGTTCCCGGCCTGTTTGAGCAGCTGGACCAGCCGGATCTTGTCCTCGGGCGCGACCCGGGCGATCACTCCGATGTCGGGAAGCTGCTCGAGCAGGTCGTCGTCGCTCATGGCGGCGAACTCGGTGCCGGTGATGGCCCGGCCCTCGATCCCCAGCTCCCCGGCGATCGCGGCGGCCGTGGTTGCGTGGTCGCCGGTGATCATCCGGACCCGGATGCCGGCGTCCCGGCACTCGGAGATCGCCGCCTTTGCCTCGGGCCGCGGCGGATCCACGATGCCGACCATGGCCAGCAGCGTCAGGTCCGTGACCAGTCCCAGCAGGTCCCCCTCCGGGTGGAACAGGGTCGGGTCGAAGTCGCGCTGGGCCACCACCATCACCCGCTCCCCCGAGTTGGCCATCCGGTCGTTGGCCTCGAGCGCGAGGTGCCGGTTGTCGTCGGTGACCGGCACCAGGCGGCCGTCCGGCGCACGGTAACTGCCACCGCGAGAGATGAGGACGTCGGGAGCGCCCTTGACGTAGCACCGGATGACCGGCCTGCCCTGGCTGTCGGTCATCTCGTGGAAGGTCGCCATGAACTTGTACTCGGAGTCGAACGGCACCTCCGCGATCCGCGGGAAGTCGCGCCGGGTCTCGTCGACGTCCAGGCCGCCCTTCGCGCCGAGCACGATGAGTGCCCCCTCGGTCGGGTCGCCGATGAGGTTCTCGCCGTCGAGCACCGCGTCGGCGCACAGGATCATGGGCAGCAGGTAGGAGTCGAGGTCGAGCTTCGACTCGCCGACGTGCTTGATCTCCCCGGTGATGCCGTATCCCTCGCCGGACACGGTGTAGCGGTTGTGACCCGGGATGGCCATCTCCCGCGCCGTCATCTTGTTCAGCGTCAGCGTGCCGGTCTTGTCCGAACAGATGACCGAAGTGGATCCCAGGGTCTCGACGGCGGGCAGTCGCTTGACGATTGCGTGGCGACGCGCGATCTCGCGGGTGCCCATCGAGAGCAGCGCGGTCACGACCGCCGGCAGGCCGGTCGGGATGGCCGCGACCGCGAGGGCGACGCCGGTGATGAACAGGGTGTCGAACGACTCGCCGCGCACCAGACCGAGCACGACGACGAACACCAGTGCGATGCCGGCGATGGCCGCGATGATCTTGGAGAGCTCGTCGAGCTGCTTCTGCAGCGGCGTCTTGTCGGTCTCGGTGTTGGCGAGGAGGTCGGCGATCTTGCCGATCTCGGTGTTCATGCCGGTGCCCGTCACGATCAGCTCGCCGCGCCCCCGGGTCACCGACGTGTTCATGTAGGCGAGGCACACGCGGTCGCCGAGGGGCACGTCGTCGCCCGGCACCGGCGCGACGTCCTTGGGCACCGGCAGGCTCTCGCCCGTGAGTGCCGCCTCCTCGATCTCGAGGGTCGCGGCCAGGCACACGCGGCCGTCGGCCGGGACCCGGTTGCCGGCCTCGACCAGCACGACGTCGCCGGGCACGAGCTCCTCGGCGTCGATCTCCTCGGCCTGCCCGTCGCGCCGTACCCGGGCCACGGTCTTCATCATCTGGGAGAGCGCCTTGACGCTCTCCTCCGCCTTGGACTCCTGCCGGAGGCCGACCACGGCGTTGAAGACGGTCAGGCCGGCCAGCACCACGGACGTGCCGACGTCCTGGGTGACCACGACGTTGACGCCCGCGGCCACCAGGAGGATGACCTGCATGAAGTCCTGGTACTGCCGCAGGAACGCGTGCCAGGCCGATTCCTTCTTCGTCCCGGCCAGCCGGTTCGGCCCGTGCTCGCTCAGGCGCTTCGCCGCCTCGGCCGCGCTCAGCCCGCCCGCGGGATC
>JBJMIQ010000295.1:0-8557 GCA_045806805.1 Nocardioides sp.
CTCTCAAGGCGGTAGCGCCGGTTCGAATCCGGTCGGGGGTACCACTCCGAAGAGGGGCTCTGACCAGCAGAGACGCTGGACGGGGCCGCTTCGTCATTTCGGCTTAGATCGGACAACACCGGGGCAACGCTCGTAGGGCGGGCCGGCGTGCTGAGCCGCCTCGCGAACGGCGTCCAATCGCAGTCGCGACTTCATGCCCAGAGCGTGCCCGGACCCAGTCGGAGCGGAAGGCGCACACGGTGATGCTGATGGCGCCTGATCCAGCTCAGTGCGCAATCAGCACCACCGAGGGGACGGCCGGCAGACGGGGATGGTGGCTCGACGCCGGACGGCTTGTCGGCATCGCTGGATGAGGAGCCCCCCGTGGGGAACCAGGGACGTTGCGAGGCGGCCCAGGATTATCCGATCGATGGCGATGGTTGACCTCGCAGCCCAATGATCAACTCTGGAGGGAACAGCATGTCGACCATCGTTGTGTTCGGGGGGAACGGATACACCGGCGGCAACGTCGTTCGTGAGGCCGCGTCGCGGGGGCACCAGGTCATCGCCGTGAGTCGTTCGGAACCCAAGGAGCCCGTCCCGGGCGTGCGCTACGAAGTCGGCAGGGCCGAAGACGTCGCCCCGCGCGTCGTGCCGGGCGCGGATGCCGTGGTGGCCGCACTGTCTCCTCGTGGCGACATGGCCGGCCGTCTCGTCGACGCGTACGACGAGCTCGCGCGACTCTCGGCGCAGGCCGGTGCGCGTTACCTGCAGGTCGGCGGCTTCAGCTCACTGCGGCCGGCGCCCGAGCAACCTCGGTTCGTCGAGGGTGAGATCCCCGAGCCGTACCGTGCGGAGGCTGTGGAGGGCGAGGCAACCCGGGTACTGCTCGCGGAGCGTGCGCCGGACGAACTCGACTGGGTCTTTGTGAGTCCTGCGGGTGGCTACGGCTCGTTTGCGCCGGGCGAGTGGACCGGGGCGTACCGGGTGGGTGGCGAGATCGCCCTGTTCGACGCGGACGGTGACTCGCACATTTCCGGTGCCGACTTCGCCCTCGCGATCGTCGACGAGATCGACAAGCCCCGCCACCACCGAGAGCACATCGGCATCGCGTACTGACGGTCGGGTCCACAGAAGTTTCGGCAACTGGAGAATGATTGTGTAGCGTTCGCGCTCTTTCGCGAGTTAGCTGAGGGATCGTGAGAAGGCCGCTTGGAGGACGGCGCGGGACGCAAAGAATCCGGCGACGGCAAGGACGATCATGCTGAGCCATTCGGGCAGTCCCAGCAACTTAGCTAGCCACCCGCCCAGTGCGCCGCTGGCCAGAAACGCCCCGATGGGCACCATGCCCAGCAAGGCGTCACGCTGACGAGATCTCCAACGCTGCGTCACGCCGCCCAGATCGCACTCCGGCTTAGATCCGACCCCGGGAATAATGCACATGCATCGATGCATGAGCGGCCACGCCATGCCCTACGCAGCGCGGCATAGGAAGACGTTCTGCGTGTCATCCCGGGCGTAGGAACGTCCCCCTGATGCGCTTGTCGGGCTTGGTGTCCCATCGCATAAGGAGGACGTTCATGAGTAACGGTAATGGCGTGTCCCGGGGTGATCGCAACCGCAACGCTCGGCTGGCGCGGCTACGGGAGTTGGTGCCGGTCGAGAACGCGATCGTGGGGATCGATCTGGCCGACCGCAAGCAGATGGTGGTTGTGTGCGACCACGACTCGAAGGTGCTGGCCCGCAAGACGTTTCGGTGCAAGGCGTGGGACCTCGGCGCAGCCTTGGACTGGGCCGCGCAGCGTGCCACTGCGGCGGGGTTCGCCGAGGTGACCGTGGCCTGTGAGCCGACCGGGCACCGGTGGCGAGTGCTGGGCCAGTTGGCCGCGGACCGGGGCATGGCGTTCGTGTGCGTGCAGCCGATGCAGACCTCCTGGTCCCGCCGCAGCGAGGACCTGACCTTTGACAAGACCGACGACAAGGACGCGGTGTTGATCGCCCGGCTGACCGCACAGCTGCGCTGCTATGTCCCTGAGCCGGTCGAGGAGACCTGGGGCCGGCTGCGGCATCTGGGCGCGCGCCGTGAGGAGCTGATCACCGCCAACGTCGCTCAGATTCAGCAGATCCGAGACCTGCTCGAGTGCGTGTGGCCGGCCGCTTTGGAGACCGCCGCTCAGCCGTTTCGTTCCCGCACCTGGGCCGCGGCGATGAGCATCGTGGTCGAACGCGACGGCGGTGACCTGGACCGGACCCGCCGGCTGGGCTGGGCCCGGTTCGAGCGAGCGGTGCGCCGCGAGGTCATCCGCCGCGGCGGGCAGCGACCTTCGCTGCGGATCGCCCGCAAGGTGTTCACCGCGTTGGACGACCCCGCCGGAGTGATCGTCCACCGTCGCGGAGCGTTCGAGCGGATCAGCCTGGTGCTCGAGGACTGGGCCCTCGATCAGCAGCGGTTGGCCGAGACCGAACGCCGTATGGTCATCGTCCTCGACGAGCTCAACCTGACTGCGCTGGTGACCTCGATCCACGGCCTCAGCGCGGTCGGGGCCGCGGCCATCCTGGCCGAGACCGGTGACCCCCGCCGGTTCGCCACCGGCCGGGCGCTGGTCAAGCACGCCGGCCTGGCACCGCGGCAACGACTATCTGGCACCTACACCGGCCAGACCCGGCTTACCGGCAAGGGTCGACCACGCCTGCGGGTCGCGGCCTGGCGCGCGGTCTGGGGGGCGTTGCAGACCAACACCGTCTACGCCGCGCGCTATCGACACCTGACCACTCGAGGGACCAACAAGCTCAAGCCCACTCAGGCCCACAGCGTGATCGCCGCAGCGATCCTGCGACAACTCCACGCGGTGATCACCACCGGCCAGGCCTGGGACCCTGACATTGCCGCTGGCGGCACCGGCAAGAGGGGCAGCGTCACGCTCGCTGCCTGAGGCCGACGACCAGGCGGCCACCGCGAGCTGACGGTCGGGGCGAGCCCTACGCGGCATTGAGGACCACGAGTACCTCCCCGCTCATCATGGGCAGCCCCGCCCGTCGTCGAACCAACCCGATTACCCGCTGCCGGGCACCAGCCCCATTCAGCTATGCAGGGACCGACGACGGACGCGGCACCGACCAAACCCTTGACCTAAACCGCCTTACGCTGATGAGCGGTCACTTCGGGAGGGTCTTGCGGAGGATAATTTCTGTTGGCTCGTCGGGAAGGAACAAGGCGCCGGTGTCGACGTATCCGAGGCGTCGGTAGAGATGCTGCGCCCTCTCGGCGGACACCGTTGATGTGAGCACCGTGGCGTGGCCAGCCGCGAGTTGGGACTTCTCCCATGCATCGATCAGCGTCGTCCCGACGCCGCTGCCACGCCACTCGGGGACGACCCACACGAGGTTCATGAACGGGACTTCGTCCCAGAACATGCCCCACCTCAGGCATCCGACGACGACCCCGCCGGCCTCGGGCACCATCACCCGTCCCAGGGACACCAGTCCGGCCTGGACTTGATGGGATACGTGCCTGTCGGCTCCTGAACATCCAGAACGTGCGGAACATCCGCGGCCGTCATCTCGCGTAGAAGTACAGATGCAGCGAATCCCGGCACCCCCGCATCCTAAGAGCCAGCAACGCCAGGTGTTCGCTCATCGCCATAGTCACGCACTATCTACGCCAGATCAGTAAGCAGCTGTGAAGATGGCCATGGTCCTTGTGATTGCCGGCAAAAGGCCCACTACGGCAGCGGCGAGGAGAATGGGCCTGCGATCCGTGAACGCCGACGCGACGAGCAGACCGGCCAGGCTTCCTGCAAGGCCCGCGGTCACGAGCTGGAAACTGTCGCGCAACAGCTCACCGAATGGAGTCGTTGGCACTCCCCAGCCCGTCAATCCCAGCGCGATGAGCGCGATGGCGGAGAGGAGAACCGCGAGCGTGATTGCCCCCAAGATCCGGGTGAGGGGTCGGGCATGGCTCATGTCGAGACAACGAGTCGGATCTGCAGCCGTCACGACTTCCGCCCACGGCCCTGTCTGCGGCAGAAAGGTCCTTGGCAGAGGTCTACGCGAGGGCAGCGCGGAGGCTGAGTGCGATGCTGTCGCGTTGGGCCTCGGAAAGCCACTGAGTCGGATCCTCCGCTAGGTACTTGAACACTCGTGGACCTCGAGCGTCTTCCGGCTGGTCCGGCAGCCTAGGCACCAAGTGCACGTGCAGGTGCGAGAATTCCTCGGCCTCGGAGAACTGCATGAGATAGGTCTTCAAGCACCCGGTGACACTCTGTAGTGCCGTGGCCAGACGGCGTACGACAGGGCCGAGTTCGCCTGCTGCGTGCGGGGTGAGTTCCGTGAAGGAGGTGATGTGACGAGTGGGCAACAAAACGAGCCAACCGGGGAGCGTGCTGTTGAACGCATGTGCCACTCGCCAGCAATCAGTGCGTAGGACGTCCTCACGCGGTGGCAGGGCGATCTCCGCCTGCTGATCGCATGGGAAACACCCTGGCTTCAGACTGGCGTTCATCGGCACCACTCTATGGCGGCAGCGACGATGCGGCGCGCACGCTCGGCGGCATGATCCACTTGGGTGCTTGGCAGGGTGCCTTCTCAGGTCAGAAGCACTATCAGCGGCATGGCCGGATGGTGCTACTTGATGGGTCCCATCTCGATTCAGCGTTCCATCGGCCCGAACTCCGGTCGAGAAAACACAGCCCGTCCGATAGGTACGCGACCACCTTGTAAACCTTCACCTGCCGCTCCGGCTGTCCCGGGCAGTAAGCCGCCTCGCCCTGACCGAGCAACCCACCGACCCGCACCTTGGCCGGTCCTGGCCGGGCGCGTCGTCCGGTACGGGGAGGCGGTCGCCGCGGCATCCCGGGCCGAGACGCAGCTCGAGGCCCTCGCGAAGGCTCCTACGTTCCGGATCAGCCCGACCGCGGATGGGTGGCCCATTGGCTGCACAGGGCACACTGGCCTACTGGTTGAGACCTGACCCGCGGAACGCCGAACTTTGACCCACGCCGGTCGTCGCGCCCGGATCGCGGTACGAGCGGGTTATCTGTTCTGTCATGCTTCGGGCAATGCTGCGGTCCCCCAGATTGCTGGAGTACGACGCATCAGCAGGGGAGCTCGACCCTTCTGGTAGAGGGCAGGTACTTCGCGTCGCCCGTGTAGCGCAACCTGACACTGCACGGCCGGTGGTGCGGCGTGGGAAGTGCGAGCCGAAAACCGCCGGCCCCGTCGGTCAGCTTGTCCCGGACGGCCACTACGGTGCGCCCACACCCAGACCGAGCTCGATCGTCCTGACCTGTGGTCGGTTCGTCCGGACGGGGTGGGAAAGGTTCCCGGCGCGCGGTCGCGAAACTTCGGTAGGCATGCCGGCCGTTCCCTTGGACTGACTGGACGGCTACAGCGGTCCGTCTTCCGGGATCGGCGCCTTCACCGAGAGCGTGCCGGCGTCGTAGCCGATGACGAGACGTCGCCCGTCGAGGTCACGAAGCCCCGCGCGTACGGTCTCGAGGTCGAGCTTGGCGTCAGTGGCGATGTCAACATCTCGAACGGCGACCACCCCATCGCCCCACTCGGCCGGCGGAACCTGGTACGGGTCGAAGTTCGTCTGGGCGGCAGCCCAGAGTTGGAGCGCGGACTCGTAGACGACGTCTCGCTTGGAGATCTCCTCACCCATGCTCCGGGTGGTACCCAACCGGGGTGCGCTCACCCCTTCGTCACCCGGCGGAGCTTCGAACCTGCCAGCTCTCCGCGCCGTCACCCCCCGAGCGGATCGCGGCACGAGAGTGCGGTTCATTGTTCCACTCGCTCCTGCCCTTGGTGATCGGTTCACCTGGCGCATGCCTCGGAGTGATACCTGCAGGCAACGATCTGCGGCGTCTCCAAAACGCGCCCGGCCGCCACGTTCGCCGCGAGCCGCAAGAACTCGGCGTGGGCGTTCCCAACCAAGCCTCAGCGGCAGATCCGGTCACACGGCAGCCCGTCGAATGGTCACGAACCGCACGTGTGCGAGCGCATTCCCTGCGGTTTGTGACCAATCGACGACCGAGACGGGCGGTGGACCATCCGGTTCTCGGGCGGTTCGTCGGGGGATTGGCCAGGCGGGATGCCGAGATCCACGAAGCCAGCCCGGACATAGGCCGCGATTGCGCGGGCGTTGTCGCTGCGCACCATGAGGTACGTCGGCCGCCCGGCCGCCGCGGCCCAGGCGACGACCGCTCCGACCAGTGCGGCTCCCACACCTGATCCCCTGGCAGCGGGGTCCACCCACATCGAGATCAGCTCCGCACCGTCCTCACCGTCCAGGACTCCGCTCGCCATCCCGACCAGCTCGTCTCCGCGACGGGCCACCAGGTTGAGCGGCACGTTGACCAGTCGGTCCCGCCACCTCGCCTCGGGCGCCTCCACCCAGTCGTCGTACCGTGACTGGAAGGCGTACGGCGCCTCGCGGAGCGCCCGCAGCCGAATCTCCCGCAACAGCTCCCAGTCGTCCGGACCCAGGGTCCTGATCTCCACCTCGTCCACGCCATCACCATAGAGGGAATGGCCGTGTCCGATTCCCGCCAGATACGGTGGCGGTGACCAGGCAGGATGAACCCATGAGCCCCCTCGATAAGCTGGACCGCGAGTCCTGCTACCGCGCCGTGAAGTCACGCGACCGGCGGTTCGACGGGGTCTTCTACACGGCCGTCCGGACCACCGGGATCTACTGCCGGCCCTCGTGCCCTGCCCGCACGCCGGCTCTGAAGAACGTCACCTTCCACTCGAGTGCAGCCGCTGCACAGGCGGCGGGCTACCGGGCTTGCAAGCGGTGCCTGCCCGACGCGACCCCCGGCAGCCCCGACTGGGACACCGCGGCTGACGCGGCCGGGCGGGCGATGCGGCAGATCGCCGACGGCGTCGTCGACCGAGAGGGCGTGCCCGGCCTGGCAGCCCGGGTCGGATACACGCCACGCCACCTCACCCGGATCCTGACCGCGGAGCTCGGGGCCGGACCCCTTGCCCTCGCCCGGGCGAAGCGTGCGCAGACAGCCCGTGTCCTCATCGAGACGACCGAGCTCACCCACGCCGACATCGCGTTCGCTTCCGGGTTCTCCAGCGTGCGGCAGTTCAACGACACCATCCGTGAGGTCTACGCCGCCACGCCCACCGAGCTGCGCGGGCGGCGGCACGCCTCCCCGACCACCGGCACGCTGACGATGCGGCTCGCCGTACGCACCCCGTTCGCGGGCTCGGCGCTGCTGGGCTTCCTGGCCCAGCGGGCGGTCCCGGGCGTCGAGGCGACCGGACCCGGCTGGTACGCCCGCACCCTGGCCCTGCCCCACGGGGCCGGGACCGTGCGGCTCGACGTGCCCGACACCCCGACCACCGGCCTGACCACCGGCCTGACCGCCTTCGTGACCGCGACCTTCGCCCTCGACGACCTGCGCGACACTGCGGCCGCGGTCGAGCGGACCCGACGGATGCTGGACGCCGACTGCGACCCGGTCGCGGTCGCGGACGCGTTCGCCGGTGACCCGGTCATCGGACCCCTCGTGCGGCGCAACCCCGGGCTGCGGGTCCCCGGTCACGTCGACGGCAACGAGATCGCCGTCCGCGCCGTCCTCGGCCAGCAGGTCAGCGTGGCCGGTGCCCGGACCGTCGCGGCCAGACTGGTCGAGACCCACGGACGTCGCCTCTCCGACAAGAGCTCGCAGGACGTGCAGCTGACCCACCTGTTCCCCGACCCGGCCACGCTTGCCGCCCTCGACCCGCGCGACCTGCCGATGCCGCGAGCCCGGGGAACCGCGCTGATCGCCCTGTGTGCCGCCCTGGCCGACGGCACGCTCGCGCTCGACCGGGGTCCCGACCGCGACCAGGTCCGCCATGCCCTTCTCGCCATCCCCGGTATCGGGCCGTGGACCGCCGACTACGTCGCCCTGCGCGCGCTCGGCCACCCCGACGTGTTCCTGCCGACCGACGTCGGAATCCGTCACGCCCTGACCGCCCTGGGCCGTGACCCGCGCGACGCCCCAGCCCTCGCCGAGGGTTGGCGACCGTGGCGCTCCTACGCCCAGATGCACCTGTGGCAGACACTGGTCACCCGAGAAGGAGACAACTGACATGTGGACCCTGATGGACTCGCCCGTCGGCGAGATGCGGATCGTCGAGCGCGACGGCATGATCACCGATCTCGAGTTCTTCCCGTTCCGGCCGAACATCGACGGCCGGCCGATCGGCGACCGCGACGACGACCACCCGGTCCTCGTCCGGGCCGTCGAGCAGGTGACGGCGTACTTCGCGCGCGACCTCAAGGAGTTCGACCTGCCTCTCGACCCCCACGGCAGCGCTTTCCAGCGCCGGGTGTGGGACGCCCTGTTGGAGATCGGGTACGGCGAGACGGCGTCGTACGGTCAGATCGCCCATCGGCTCGGCATGACCAACGCCGCCTCCCGGGCGGTCGGCGCGGCCAACGGCCGGAACCCGATCGCCATCGTGATCCCGTGCCACCGGGTGATCGGGGCCAACGGGACCCTCACCGGCTACGCGGGCGGGATCGAGCGCAAGCAGACCCTGCTCGGGATCGAACAGGAAGCGCTCTTCTGAGCGCCTG
>JBJMIQ010000296.1:0-3258 GCA_045806805.1 Nocardioides sp.
CCGGCGGCATGCGACGCCGGCTTGACCTCGCCGGTGCGCTGGTGGCCGATCCGCAGGTCCTGTTCCTCGACGAGCCGACCACCGGCCTCGACCCCCGCAGCCGGACCGAGATGTGGACCCTGCTCCAGGAGCTGGTCTCCGGCGGCACCACCCTGCTGCTCACTACCCAGTACCTCGAGGAAGCCGACCTCCTCGCCGACAACATCGTGGTGATCGACCACGGGAAGGTGATCGCCGAGGGCACCACCGACCAGCTGAAGTCCCAGGTCGGCGGCGAACGGCTCGAGGTGACCGTGTCCGACGAGGCCGACGTCCACAGGGCCGCGTCCCTGCTGGCCCCGCTCGCGGCCGGTGAGCCGAGCTTCGACCACGGTCGTCGCTCGGTCGTCGTACCGGTGACCGGAGGTGCCTCGATGCTGGCCGACGCCCTGCGCCGGCTCGACGGCGTCGGCGTCGGCATCGACGACGTGGGTCTGCGGCGCCCCACCCTCGACGACGTGTTCCTGGCCCTCACCGGGCACACCGCCGAGGCCGAACCCGAGGCCGAGACCGAGACCGAGCCCGAGCCCGAGGGAGCCCGCCGATGAACGCCGTGGCCAGCACCGTGAGCGACGCCTTCATCGTCGCGAAACGCAATGTCATCAAGATCAAGCGGGTGCCCGACCTGCTGGTCTTCACGACCATGTCGCCGATCATGTTCATCCTGCTGTTCGCCTACGTCTTCGGCGGGGCGATCGACCAGGAGACCGGGGGCGACACCTACCGCGAGTTCCTGATTGCGGGCATCTTCGCCCAGACCGTCATCTTCGGCGCCACGATCACCGGCTACGCCCTGGCCGAGGACGTCAAGAAGGGGATCATCGACCGGTTCCGGTCTCTGCCGATGTCGCCCTCGGCGGTGCTCGCCGGCCGGACTCTCTCGGACGTCATCAACAACGTGCTCACGCTTTTCGTGATGAGCCTGACCGGGTTGATCGTCGGATGGAGCATCAACAACGGTGCGCTGAAGGCACTGTGGGCCTACGTGCTGCTGCTGGTCTTCGCCTACGCCATCTCGTGGATCATGGCCTGGATCGGAATGCTGGTGCCGTCCCCCGAGGTGGTCAACAACGCGTCGTTCATGGTGATCTTCCCGCTGACCTTCATCGCCAACACGTTCGTGCCCCTCGAGACCCTGCCCGGGCCGCTGAAGACGTTCGCGGAGTGGAACCCGGTTTCGTCGGTGACAGCCGCCGCGCGCGACCTGTTCGGCAACACCAGTCCGCTGGCGACAGAGCCGACGGCCTGGCCGTTGCAGCACCCCGAGATCTACACGCTGCTCTGGTCGGCGGCGATCCTGGCGATCTTCATCCCGCTCGCCAATGCCCAGTACCGGCGCGCCACCAGTCGATGAGCCCCGTGCCTTCAGGTCAGGACTGGCGCAGGGCCCCGTAGGCACGGGTCGGGTTGATCCGTACGACCGCACGCCGCTCCGACACCATCGCGGCCCGGTAGTCGTCCCAGTCGTCGTGCTCCCCGGCCAACGACCGGTAGAGCTCGACGAGCTCCTCGGAAGCGGCGTCGGTCGGTTCGGTCGCGACGTCCGACAGAGTGACGTCGCCCTCGATGACCGCGTAGGACCAGTGGTTTCCCGCGTTGACGTGGAGCGCCGCCCAGGGCTCGCGCTGGAGGTTCTTGAACTTCGCGCGGTCGGCAGTGGTGGAGATCCGGATCAGGCCGTCGTCGCCGACGGCGTGCAGGACGTTGGACAGCTGGGGTCGCCCGTTCCGCCGGATCGTGGTCAGCACGGAGTCGCGGTTCTCCCGCGCCGTGGCCAGTGCGTCACTCAGTTCCATGTCGGTGCAGCCGGGCCCCGTCCCGGGGTATTCCGGAGTGCCACCCTCAGGGGCTGGGGACCCACCCGTTCAGCGTTTCGAGCCAGGACAGGAACGTTGGCACCAGCGCGTCACCGAACGCCGTGTCGAGGCCGGCGTAGCGCAGTCCCACGACCGTCAGTGCGGTGAGGGAGAAGAAGAGCCCGAGGGGCGCCAGGGCTCGCCCGGCGACATCGGGGCGGCTGGTCGTCGCCATCCCGATGACGCCGAGGACGGCGCCGATCGCGGCCACCGCGAGGGAGGCTCCGAACATCAGGGAGAACGGCGCCGCGAGCACCGAGACCAGGCCGAGGACGAAGGCGAACTCGGCTGCGGCAGAGGTGTGGATCGGACGGTCGGGCGAGGCATCGAAGAGTCCGCCGAGGCCGTCGTCCTCGCGGGGGAAGGTGTGCGCGGACATGGCCCGATTCTAGGTCCGCCGCATGCGTGCGGCCGAGAGTGAAACGTAGCCCGTGCGAGCCATTTCCGAGGCTGCGCCTTCGGTGACCGTTGGCTAGATTCGGCGGCATGACAGGGACGGCGTTGGTGCTCGGCGGTGGTGGGATCACCGGCATCGCATGGGAGCTCGGGATCCTGAAGGGGCTCGCCGACACCGGCGTGGACGTCACCGGAGCAGACACCGTGACCGGTACGTCGGCGGGGTCGGTGGTCGGGGCACAGGTCACCGGCGCGCGCTCACTCGACGAGGTCTACGCAACCCAGCTCGACCCACCCGACCACGAGATCGGGGCCCGGATCGGCCGGGCGACAATGTTCCGCCTGGTCCCGCCGATGCTGGTGCCGGGTAGTGCCGAGCGAAAGCTGCGCCGGATCGGCCGGATGTCGATGCGGGCACACCCACCGGGTGGCGCCGAGCGGCTCGAGGTGATCCGGTCCCGGCTCGGCGACGTGCCGTGGCCCGACCGCGACCTGAGGATCACCGCGGTCGAGGCCGAGACCGGCACGTTCGTGGTCTTCGACCGCGACAGCGGCGTGGACCTGGTGCTGGCCGTGGCCGCGAGCTGCGCCGTACCCCTCGTGTGGCCGGCGGTAGCCATCGGCGGCCGGCACTACCTCGACGGCGGCATGCGGTCCACCGCCAACGTCGACGTGGCACGCGGAGCCGACGTGGTCGTGGTGCTCGCGCCCATCCCGCAGGCGTTCAGCAAGTCAACAACGATCAAGGCCCAGCTCGCCCGCACCGGCGCCACGGACTGGGTCGTCATCACCCCCGACGCGCAGGCGAGGACGGACATCGGCCGCAACGTGCTGGATCCCGCCCAACGCGCCGCCGCCGCCCGCACCGGGTTGCGGCAGGCGGCCGACGTGGCGGAGGCCGTGCGACGGATCTGGCCGGCCTGAGCCCTCAGGAGGCGAGCGGGCGGAACCGACGCAGCCGCAGGCT
>JBJMIQ010000297.1:0-6037 GCA_045806805.1 Nocardioides sp.
ACTCCGCGTCGTCGATGGACGACCCGAGCCCGGCCCCGCGCTCGACGAAGACCTCGTGCCCGTGTGCCACGAGCTCGTGGACGCCGACGGGCGTGATCGCGACGCGGTACTCGTGGTTCTTGACTTCCTTCGGGACGCCGACCTTCACGGGGCACACTCCTAGTCCGGTGGCTCACGCTCGTGTGAGCCGGTCCGACACTATCGAGTTGTGCGGCCGAGCACCTGCCGGGGAGGGTTCTCACCGCTCGGCGGCTCGTTCCACCTCGCGCATCGTGCGCAGGACGTTGCGGCAGGTCAGCTTCGCCAGGTCGTCGTCCGACCAGCCACGTTCACGCAAGGCGGCGAGCAGGCGCGGGTACGACGAGACGTCCTCCAGGCCCTCGGGCAGCCGGTCGACGAGTCCGGGCTGCGCCGCGGCAGCGAGCAGGACCAGAACGTCGGGGCCACCGTGTGATGAGCGTCTCGCGTGGCGTCTACACTCGGGCCCGGTCACGCAACGACGCGTAGCCGGACGGGAAGGGTGAGGGCCGTATGAGGATCGGCGTACCGAAGGAAGTCAAGAACCACGAGTACCGCGTCGCGATCACCCCGGTCGGCGCACACGAGCTCACCGAGCACGGCCACGAGGTGTTCGTCGAGAAGGGGGCTGGAGCCGGCTCCCAGATCACGGACGAGGAGTACGTCGCGGCCGGGGCAAAGATCCTCGACGGCGCCGACGAGGTGTGGGGGACCGCCGACCTGGTGCTCAAGGTCAAGGAGCCGGTGGCCGAGGAGTACCACCGGCTGCGCGACGGCCTGACCCTCTTCACCTACCTCCACCTCGCCGCGGACAAGCCGCTCACCGAGGAGCTGGTCGCCAAGAAGGTGACGGCGATCGCCTACGAGACCGTGCAGCTGCCCTCGGGCTCGCTGCCCCTGCTCTACCCGATGTCGGAGGTCGCCGGCTGCCTGGCGCCCCAGGTCGGGGCTCACTCGTTGATGAAGGCCCAGGGCGGCCGCGGAGTCCTCATGGGCGGCGTCGGTGGCGTCGCCAACGCCAAGGTGGTGGTCATCGGTGCCGGCGTCGCCGGCCAGAACGCCGCCAACATCGCCCTCGGCATGGGCGCCGACGTCACCCTCCTCGACACCGACCTCGACAAGCTGCGGCTGTCGTTCTGGCGCTACAACAACCGTGTCCACGGACTGGCGTCCTCGGCCCTGGCCATCCGCCAGCAGGTGATGGAGGCGGACCTCGTGATCGGTGCGGTCCTGATCCCCGGGGCCAAGGCGCCCAAGCTGGTCAGCAACGAGCTGGTCTCCCAGATGAAGCCGGGCTCGGTGCTGGTCGACATCGCCGTCGACCAGGGCGGTTGCTTCGAGGACACCAAGGCCACCACGCACGCCGACCCGACCTACGAGGTCCACAACTCGGTGTTCTACTGCGTGGCCAACATGCCGGGAGCGGTGCCGAACACCTCCACCTACGCACTTACCAACGCGACGATGCCGTACACGGTGGCGCTGGCCGACAAGGGCTGGCAGCAGGCCTGCCGCGACGACCACAGCCTCGCCCTGGGACTGAACACCCACGCCGGGCAGCTCACCAACGGGCCCGTGGGCGAGGCGGTGGGCATCGACGCCGTCCCGGTCGACCACGCACTGAGTTGATCGCCCGCGCGATCCGCACCTACCTCGACCACCTCTCGGTCGAACGTGGCCTCGCGGCGAACACGCTCACGTCGTACCGCCGAGACCTCCGCCGCTACCAGGCCTACCTCGACGAGCTGGGGATCGACAGCCTGGACGCCGTCACCGAGGAGACCGTCACCTCGTTCCTGGTCCGCCTGCGGGAGGGGGACGCCGAGCATCCCGCGCTGAGCTCCACGTCCGCGGCGCGCACGGTGGTGGCGGTCCGCGGGTTCCACAAGTTCGCGGTGCGGGACGGGCTCGCGACCAGCGACCCGGCCGCCTCGGTCAAGCCGCCGTCCCCCGCGAAGCGGTTGCCCAAGGCGCTT
Organism: Nocardioides sp.; assembly: GCA_045806805.1. Classification (GTDB taxonomy): domain Bacteria; phylum Actinomycetota; class Actinomycetes; order Propionibacteriales; family Nocardioidaceae; genus Nocardioides. The sequence goes on from JBJMIQ010000297.1 coordinate 1,995, forward strand.
CCACTGTCGGACGTCGAGGCGATCCTTGAGGTCGCCGGCGCGGCCGGAACGACGCTCGCGTTGCGCGACCGGGCCTTGCTGGAGGTGCTCTACGGAACCGGTGCCCGGATCTCCGAGGCGGTCGGGCTCGACGTCGACGACCTCGACACGGTCGACGGCACCGTCCTGCTGCGCGGCAAGGGCAGCAAGGAGCGCCTGGTCCCGGTCGGTTCCTACGCGCTGGAGGCGGTCGACGCCTACCTGGTGCGCGGACGCCCCGAGCTGGTCGCGGCTGGCGCCGGGACCGCGGCGCTGTTCCTGAACGCGCGTGGCGGGCGCCTCTCGCGGCAGTCGGCCTGGGCCGTGCTGGTCCGCACGGCGGAGCGGGCCGGTGTCACCAAGGACGTGTCGCCGCACACCCTGCGGCACTCCTTCGCCACCCATCTCCTCGACGGAGGGGCCGACGTGCGGGTGGTGCAGGAGCTGCTCGGGCACGCCTCGGTCACCACCACGCAGGTCTACACGCTGGTCACGGTCGACAATCTCCGTGAGGTGTTCGCCACCGCTCACCCGCGGGCCCGAAGCCAGTGATGGGGCGCTAGTGCTGGAGATCGCTGCCGGCGCCACACCCGACGAGGTCTACGACGCCCTGAACGGCTGGATCTCGGGACAGGGCCTCGAGGCCTACCCGCACCAGGACGAGGCGATCCTCGAGCTGCTCAGCGGCAGCAACGTCATCCTCTCGACCCCCACCGGCTCCGGGAAGTCGCTGGTCGCGGTTGGCGGCCATGCGGCCGCCCTCGCGCGCGACCAAACGTCGTTCTATACGGCTCCGATCAAGGCCCTGGTGAGCGAGAAGTTCTTCGCGTTGTGCGAGGTGTTCGGCGCCGACAACGTCGGCATGCTGACCGGGGACGCCGCCGTCAACGCGGACGCACCGGTCATCTGCTGCACCGCGGAGGTGCTCGCCAACATCGCCCTGCGGGAGGGAAGCGCCACCGACGTCGGGCTCGTGATCATGGACGAGTTCCATTTCTACACCGAACCGGACCGGGGCTGGGCATGGCAGGTGCCGATCCTGGAGCTGCCCGGCGCGCAGTTCCTGCTGATGTCGGCAACGCTCGGCGACATGGCCGCGTTCGCGGAGGACCTCACGCGTCGCACCGGGCGGGAGACCGCGCTCATCGCCGACGCCGAGCGCCCCGTGCCGTTGTCGTTCTCGTGGTCCCTGACGCCGCTGGGAGAGACGCTCGAAGAGCTCGTGGCGACCCACCAGGCACCGGTCTACGTCGTCCACTTCACCCAGGCCGCGGCGGTGGAGCACGCGACCTCACTGCTCACGAACAAGGTGGTCGCGGCGGGCGCCGACCCGGCGCTCAAGGAGCGGCTGGCCGGCTTCCGGTTCGGGGCCGGCTTCGGCAAGACCCTGTCACGGCTGCTGCGGCAGGGGATCGGCGTCCACCACGCCGGGATGCTGCCGAAGTACCGGCGCCTCGTCGAGCAGCTCGCCCAGGCCGGCCTGCTGCGGGTGATCTGCGGCACCGACACCCTCGGCGTCGGCATCAACGTCCCGATCCGGACCGTGCTGTTCAGCGGTCTGGCCAAGTTCGACGGCAGCCGTCAGCGCGTCCTCCGCACCCGCGAGTTCCTGCAGATCGCGGGTCGTGCCGGGCGGGCCGGCTTCGACACCGCCGGCTACGTCGTGGTCCAGGCGCCTGAGCACGTGATCGAGAACGAGCGGGCCAAGGCGAAGGCCGCGGCGAAGAACGCCGCGAACCCGAAGAAGAAGAGCAAGGCACAGCTCCGGAAGCCGCCCGAAGGCACCGTGGTGTGGACCGAGCAGACCTTCGACAAGCTGGTTTCGGGGACGCCCGAGCCGCTCGTCTCCCGGATGCGGGTGGACAACGCCATGCTGATCAACGTCCTGTCGCGGGACGAGGACGCCTTCCCGGTCCTGAGGAGGCTGCTCACCGACAACCATGAAGGCCCGGGCCAGCGTGTCCGGCTGGTTCGCCGCGCCCTGCGGCTGGCACGCAGCCTGCTCCGGTCGGGCGTCCTGACCCGACTCGACGAGCCAGACGAGCACGGCCGCCGCTACGTACTCACCGTCGACCTCCCACCCGACTTCGCCTTGAACCAGCCGCTGGCCCACTTCGCGCTCGCGGCGTTCGACGTGCTGGACCCCGAGTCCCCGGAGTACACCCTCGACGTGGTCTCGGTGGTCGAGGCGGTCCTGGAGGGTCCGCGGCAAATCCTGTTCGCCCAGCAGCACGCCGCGCGCGGCGAGGCGATCGCGGAGCTGAAGGCCGATGGGGTCGAGTACGAGGAGCGGGTGCGCCTGCTCGACGAGATCACGTGGCCCCAGCCGCTCGCCGATCTGCTGGAGGCGACGTACGAGATCTACCGGGGCACCCACCCATGGCTGCCGGAAGAGGCCCTGGAGCCCAAGTCGATCGTCCGGCAGATGTACGAGCAGGGAATGACCTTCACTGACTTCATCGGCCGCTACCAGCTGGCCCGCTCCGAGGGGCTGCTGCTGCGCTACCTGACCGACGCTTACCGCACCCTGCGGCAGACCGTTCCGGAGCGGCACCGGACACCGGAGCTCGACGACCTCGTGGAGTGGCTCGGCGAGACGATCCGGCAGACCGACTCCTCCCTGCTCGACGAGTGGGAGGCGTTGTCCCATCCCGACCACGTCCGTGAGGACGTCGCTCACCACGAGCCGCCCCCTCCGCCGAGGCCGATCTCGGCCCAGGAACGACCGTTGCGGGTGATGGTGCGCAACGCGATGTTCCGGCGCGTCGAGCTGGCCGCCCGCGACGACGTCGATGGCCTGGTCCGGCTCGAGCGGGCGGCCGCGGACCGGACCGACCCGCCGCTGGAGGTCGAGATGACCCGCAGCGCCTGGGACTCAGCGCTCGAGGAGTACTACGCCGAGCACGACTCGATCTCCACCGGGGCGGACGCACGCGGGCCCGACCTGCTGCGGATCGAGGCCGACGGGCGTCGGTGGACCGTACGCCAGACGCTCGACGACCCGGCCGGCCACCGCGACTGGGTGATCGACGCCCAGGTCGACCTCGATGCCTCCGACGAGGCTGGTGAGCTGGTGCTGCTGGCCACGGCCATGCACCGGTTGTGAGGGCCGCGCCGACCGGGCAGCGTCGTACACAGGTTTGTGCACAGGACACGGTCAGGTTGTGCACGGGACCGTGATGCGCTGCACACGTCATCAACAGATTTGGACTTCTTCTGGGGGTAACCCGTGTCGTGTTGTTTCGCGTCCGAGCGCCGGTCTACTGTCGCCGCAGACTCGGGAACAAGTCGCCGAGTCGACAAACGAGGGGCGGAACAACATGAGCGGTGGGATCTTCTCGGGTGTGTCGGGCCGACCTGGAACCGGGGCCCCGGAGATGCCGCCCCTGACCCGTCCCCCCGCCCCGCCCCACGAACCTGTAGAGTCCCACGACGTGAGCGACCCGATCCCCTTCGAGCGGCCCTCGGTCGGCACGACCACCCAAGAGGTCGAACGCGCCGAAGAGGTCCAGCTCGGCCCCACCGGACGGCCGATGCCCGACCTCCCGGAGCTCCGGCCCCTGCAGCGGCACGGCAACGCGCGGGTGATCGCGATGTGCAACCAGAAGGGTGGCGTCGGCAAGACCACGACGACGATCAACCTGGGTGCCGCGCTCGCGGAGTACGGCCGCAAGGTGCTGTTGGTCGACTTCGACCCCCAGGGCTCCCTGTCCGTCGGCCTGGGCATGAACCCCCACGAGATCGAGATGTCGGTCTACAACCTGCTGATGGAGCGCGACGTCACCCTCGAGGACGTGGTCGTGCCCTCCGGCGTCCCCGGCATGGACCTCCTGCCCTCCAACATCGACCTGTCCGCGGCCGAGGTGCAGCTGGTGCACGAGGTGGCCCGCGAGCAGGCGCCGCCCGTCAACGCCGAGGCTGCGGTCGAGTCGGTAGCCCCCGCCGACCACACCTCCCCGCCGGAGCAGGTGGCGCCTGAGATTCCGGCGCCGCGAGACGGCAGCACGCTCGTCGACCCGCGCGCT
>JBJMIQ010000298.1:0-13627 GCA_045806805.1 Nocardioides sp.
AAGATCGAGCGGGTCCTCACCAACGACCCCGGCATGGGCGTGATCCGGCACGTCGACGCGGGATACGAGCGGGCAGTGGAAGTCGCAAACGAGCGCGGCGTGAGGATCCCCGTGCGAGAGTGAGCCAGTGACCACGCAGCCGGCCCGGACCCGAACAACTCTGCCGGGGATCAGCTCCCGGGCGTGGGAGCACCCGGCCGACCGTGGTGCGCTGGTCGCCCTTCGCAAGCTCAAGGGCTTCGACACCGTTCTCAAGGCGATGTCGGGCCTGTTCAACGAGCGCGCGGTCAGGCTGGTCTTCCTCGGCTCGGCCATCCGGGTCGATGAACGACAATTCACCCGGCTGCACCGGCTGCTCGGTGAGGTCGGCCGGACCCTCGATGCGCCCGAGCTGCCCGAGCTGTACGTGGCGGCCAGCCCGGTCCTCGGAGCGATGACGATCGGCATGAACAGGCCGGTCATCGTGCTCCACTCCGCGCTCGTGGACCTCCTCGACGAGGAAGAGCTCAGGTTCGTCATTGCCCACGAACTCGGACACGCGATGAGCGGCCATGCCGTCTACCAGACCCTGCTCCAGCGACTCATCCAGATGTCAGGCGTGCTCGCGGCCATCCCCTTCGGGTCTCTCGGCATCCGCACCATCGTGGCTGCGCTCTACGAGTGGTCGCGCAAGGCGGAGCTCTCGGCGGACCGGTCCGGCCTTCTGGCCACCCAGGATCCGGCGACCGCCTTCCGAGTGCACATGAAGCTCGCCAGTGGCGGTCACATCGACGACCTCGACGCGACATCGTTCTTTGCCCAGGGCAAGGAGTACGACGAAGCCGACGTGCGCGACTCAGTCCTCAAGCTGTTGCTGATCGAGAGGACCACCCACCCGTTCGCGGTCGTGCGTGCGAGTGAGCTGCGCCGTTGGGTCGACACCGGCGAGTACACCCGGATCCTCGGCGGCGAGTACCCGCGGCGTGACACCGACGACGACACCAAGATCAGCGAGGCCGCAGCAGACGCCGCTCGCAGCTATTCAGAGCAGTTCCGCCAGACCCAGGACGCCCTGGGGAAGCTCGTCCATGACGCCGCCGGCTGGGCCGGGAGCGCCAAGCTGTGGCTGGACGAGAGGCTGCGGCGCGACGGTACCGACTGATCGAGCGGATGACAGGCGGGGCGGTCAGCCGGCGGTGGAGGTCTCGGCCGTGGCGGGGTCGGCGGAGATCACCGGCGGCTCCTCGATGCCGTTGACGGCTGGAGTGATCAGCCGCTCGACGAACAGCGCCATCATGGCCATGGCCGCACAGCCGACCACCAGCATCGCGATGAACGCCGTGGACCAGTCGTGGTTGAGCATGACGCCGGCGACCACCGGCCCCAGGATCGTGCCGGCCTGGAAGGCGCCGGCGCTGACCGCGTTGTAGCGCCCCCGCAGGTGGTCGGGCGCCATGTCGTTGGTGATCGCGGGGATGGTCGGCTGCAGCAGGGTCTCACCGAGCGCGAACACGGCGTGGAAGACCAGGACCCCGGCCGCGGCGGCGATGGTGCCGGGCACGACACCAGTGAGGCCGAGCATCACCCACGAGGCCGCCCACAGCGCGCTCATCACGAGCAGCACGCGGGTACGCCGCCGGCCGGTGATCTGTCGGAGGACCAGGAACTGGAGCCCGACGATGACGGCGGTGTTGATGGCGAACGCGAACCCGACCACGCGGGTCGAGACCTCGCTGACCTCACGGGCGAAGGCGGGGAACCCGGCCTCCATCTGGCCGTAGCCGACAAAGGTGCCCAGGAAGGTCAGCAGGGTCATCCACACGACCGCAGGCTTGCGGAGGATGGCGAGGTAGGAGCCTTGGGCGGCGTCGTGGCCCTCGGGGACCTCGGCCCGGCCGTGCACGTGGCGCAACGGGCCGAGCAGCAGCGCGATCGGTACCAGCATGGAGGCGCCGTCGGCGAGGAAGATCACGGTGAAGGTGTGGGGCTCGGAGACGTCGGCGTAGAGGCCGCCGATGACCCCGCCCAGCCCGATGCCGAGGTTGACCAGGGCGAAGTTGATCCCGAAGTACTGCTGGCGCATCGACCCGGCCGGGGTGATCGCGGCGATCAGCGCGTTGAACGCGGGCCAGGAGACGCCGAAGTTGAGACCCATGAACACGAAGGCCAGCGCCACCACGACGGGTGTCGTCGCGAAGGCGAGGATCGAGCAGCCCACCAGCTGGGCGGCGGTCGAGAACAGCAGCAGCCGGCGGGCTCCGAAACGGTCGGTCAGCGCGCCGCCGGGGCCGGTCACGGCCAGCGCGACGATCGCGATGAACGCCATCAGGGCGCCGGCGAGGTCGAGTGAGATGCCGCGGACCTCGTGGAGGTAGATGACGGTGAACGGGAGGGTCAGGCCGCGTCCGAGCGTCTGGACGGCCACCGTGGAGAGCAGCCAGCGGCCCTCCGTGGACAGCTCGGCCCAGAACCCGCGCAGGCCGGAGCGCGACGTCGTACTCACCGGACCATCCTTGCGCGGGCCACCGACAACGGCCCACCGGTTTTCCCGGGCATGACAAGAGGGGCGGTGGTCGGGCCACCGCCCCTCTGGTCGGGCCTCGCGCTAGGGGGCGTAGGCGAGGCGACCCGGGAAAGCTCCTGGTGTCAGCCCTTGCCGCCGCCTCCACCGGCGGGAGCGAGGGCGACGTGGCCCCGGCACACCTCGCCGGTCTTGGCGTTGGCCGCCCGAACTACGAGGCGATCCGTTCCGGCCATGTCGGTGAGAATCTTGTCGACCGAGAACGAACGGCTGATCCCGTTCGTCGTCCGGTTGCCGGAGAACAACATCGTTCCGTTGTCGGTGAGGCGCACCGCCCAGGCCTGGCCGAGGCGGTTGCTGTCCACGCTGAACTCCATCTCGATCCCGCGAGCGACAGGCTTGGCCTTCATGGTCCACACGGAGACCATCGAGCAGGCGCCGCTCGACTGGGTGAAGTCGCCCGCACCACCTGCATGTGCAGGAGCGGCCGCGACCACGCTGCCGAGGAGCACGGCGCCGGCAGCTGCCGCGGCGTACGAGTACTTGGTGTTCATGTCGTCCTCCGAATGCTTGGGGCGCCTCTACCGGACGCTTCCCCACCAATGTCGCGGCCAGCGGGTTCGCCCCTCAATCAGACCTTGGGACTAGACCATGCGAACGGACTAGTGCGGCATGGCCCGACAGGGGTCAGCACCCCCCAGTCATGCGTCCCCAGACAGCGCGGCGATCGCGTCGTGGATGCTCAGCGTGCGCCGGGCAGACTCCACGTGGAGGTTCTCGATCATCCGGCCGCGGTAGGTGACCACGCCCGATCCCTTGCCGGCCTCCCACGCCTGCAGGATGCCGCGGGCGTCCTCGACGGCCTGCTCGCTCGGAGCAAAGGCCTCGTTGGCGGCGTCGACCTGGCCGGGGTGGATCAGCGTCTTGCCGTCGAAGCCCATCTCCCGGCCCTGCCGGCACTCGGCGAGGAACCCGTCGGTGTTCTTCACGTCGTTGTAGACCCCGTCGAGGATCGCCTTGCCGGTGGCCCGGGCGGCGAGCAGGGCGATGCCGAGGCCGGTGAGGAGTGGCTGTCGGCCGGGGACGTGCTCGGCGTACAGCTCCTTGGCCAGATCGTTGGTGCCCATCACCAGCACTGTGAGCCGTTCGGAGGCGGCGGCGATCTCCTCGGCGTGCAGCATCGCGTATGGCGTCTCGACCATCGCCCACAGCTGGGTGTGCTCGGGGGCGTCGTGACCCGCCATCGCCTCGACCAGCTCCCGGACCGCGTCCGCGCTGTTCACCTTCGGGACGACGATCGCGTCGGGTCCGGCCGCGCAGGCCGCCTCCAGGTCCTCGGGGTGCCACTCGGTATCGGCGCCGTTGACCCGGATCGTCACCTCTCGCCTGCCGTACTCACCCGAGGACACGGCCGCGCACGCCGCCTCGCGGGCCGCGGGCTTGGCGTCGGGTGCCACGGCGTCCTCGAGGTCGAGGATCAGTGCGTCGCAGGGGATCGACTTGGCCTTCTCCAGGGCGCGTTCGTTGGAGGAGGGCATGTAGAGCACGGAGCGACGGGGCCGGACGTCGGTCATCGTCCACCATCCCGGCTGGCGGATCTGCAGGGTCGCCGTTTGGTACCAAACGGCGACAAGACGAGCCGCAGGCTTGCCGTTTGTGCCCAATCGTGGGTTGTGGAGGACGAGCGGCAGGTGGTCACTCCGCGACCTCGATCGAGTCGTACTGCGCCTTCAGCTCTGGGTCGATCTCGGCCAGCTGCTCGGCCAGCTCGACGAGCACCAGGCACTGCTTGAGGGAGGCATCGTCCTCCATCTTGCCGTCGAGCATCACCGCGCCGGTCCCGTCACCCATGGCCGCCACGACCCGGCGCGCGTGCCTGATGTCCTCCACGCTAGGGCTGAACACCCGGTTGGCGATCTCGATCTGCTTGGGGTGCAGGCTCCACGCACCGACGCAGCCGAGCAGGAAGGCGTTGCGGAACTGGTCCTCGCAGGCGACGGCGTCGGAGATGTCGCCGAAAGGCCCGTAATAGGGGTAGATCCCGTGCATCGCGCAGGCGTCGACCATCCGGGCGATCGTGTAGTGCCAGAGGTCCTGCTGGTGCGCCGGGCGGGTGGCGGCGGGCTGGTCGGGGTTCGGGTCCTCGCGGACGACGTAACCGGGATGTCCGCCACCGACGCGGGTGGTCTTCATCCGGCGGTCGGCAGCCAGGTCGGCCGGCCCGAGGGAGAGCCCCTGCATCCGCGGCGAGGCGGCACAGATCTCCTCGACGTTGACCATGCCCCGGGCAGTCTCGAGGATCGCGTGGACCAGGATCGGCCGCTGGAGCTGGGCCTTGGCCTCGAGCTGGGCGAGCAACCGGTCGACGTACTGGATGTCCTCGGCGCCCTGCACCTTCGGCACCATGATCACGTCGAGCTTGTCGCCGATCTCGGTGACCAGCGTGGTCAGGTCGTCCAGCACCCACGGGCTGTCGAGCGCGTTGATGCGGGTCCACAGCTGGGTCGGGGAGAACTCGGTCTCCTGCGCGATCTTCACCAGCCCGGCCCGGGCGGCCTCCTTGTTGTCGGCCTTGATGGCGTCCTCGAGGTTGCCGAGGAGTACGTCGACGGTGCCGACCATCTGCGGCACCTTGGCCGCCATCTTCTCGTTGCTGGGATCGAAGAAGTGGATCGCCCGGCTCGGCCTGGCCGGGATCGAGGTGAGGGGGTCGGGGGCCCCCACCGCAAGCGGGCGGAAGAAGTCCTTGGCACTGCGGGATGAGCTGGGCATGGGCGGAACCTACCGCGGCCCGCGGCGGCCGGGTATGACGGATCTAACGGCGGAACCAGCCGCGCTTGCGGGGTTTCCTGGCCGGCGGATCCGCCGGTGGCTTCGGCCGGACCTGCTCGGCGGACCGTCTCGCCCGCCAGGCCTCCACCTCGAGCTCGACGTCCCGGGGCTGGGTGATCAGGGGTGGCCCGTCGACCGGGGTGTAGCGGGCCTTGATCACGCGGGCATTGAACTCCTCGACCTCCTCGCGGACGGCGGCCGCCGTGTGCAGCGAGTCGAGGCGGGCCTCGAGCTCGGCGTCGTCCTTGCGGAGCTGGAGGGCGGGCGGGAGGACGCCGGTGATCTTCTCCCGCTCGATCAGCTGCTTGACCCACCAGTCGGGGTCGTACTCCTTGTCGAGTCCGCGGAGCGGCTTACCGGCACCCGGCAGGTTGTCGAAGTCGCCGCGGGCCATGGCCTGCTGGATCTGCAGGTCGACGTACTTCGCTTGGTGCTGCATCCGGTTGCGGGGGGCCGCCCGGCCGGTGCGGAGGTCCCGTTCGCGATCGGGACGCTCCGGCTGCTCCTCCGTCATGTCCATCTCACCTCGGCACCACGATAGTCGGAGTCTCGGATGCGAGAGGGACCGTTCGGGTGGGGCGTTGACCGGTGACCTGCCGACCGCTGGGATTGGAGCGTGTCAGCCGTTTTCGCTCCAGTGTCCGTGGTGGACCACCTCGTGAGGGGTACGGCGCGGCCGCCGCGCCGGGGAGCCGGCACTGCCGGGATCCTCGACCCGATGACCGACCGTGATCGCGCCGATCGGGGTGTGGTCCGGCGGGATGCCGAACTCCGCGCGGAACGCGTCGATGCATTCCGGCGGGATGCCGAAGAAGCAGGCGCCGAGCCCCTCGTCGACCGCCGTCTGGAGGATCAGCAGGCTGGCCATGCCGGTGTCGATGTGCCAGTAGGGCACCGGCCAGCGCGACTCGTCGCGGTCGCTCCATCCCTTGTCGGCCTGGGCGTAGCGGTCGAGGTAGGCGTCCTTGCAGGACAGCGGAACGATCACCACCGGGGCCGTGCGCATCCCGGCGAGCCAGTCGCTCATGCTTTCGACGTACTCCTCGGGCGTGGTGACCCGCCAGAAACGGTCGAGATCGTCCACGTTGTCGAGGCGCAGGAACGCCCAACCCTGGCTGAACCCCGCACTCGGAGCGTGGACGGCGTGCTCCAGCATCCGGTCCACCACGGCCGGGTCGACCGGCCGGTCGTCGTACCGCCTGACCATGCGCCGCCGGCGCACCACGTCCCTGAACTCCATGGAGCCGATCTTGTCGTTTGAGCAGATGTGGCGCGACCTGGCGCCCGTGGGGCGGTCGTCGTCCAGCGGCGGCTACTTCCGGCAGCCCTACGAGTCGGCCGAGAGCGAGCTGCGGGCGTGGTTCGTCGAGCAGGCGACCGCGCGGGGGCTCCGGGTGGAGTCCGACGACCTCGGCAACATCGCGGCCTGGTGGTGGCCCGAAGGTGCAGCCGGCAAGGGCGTGCTCACAGGATCGCACCTGGACTCGGTGCTGGACGGCGGGGCGTACGACGGCCCGTTGGGGGTGGTCTCCGCCCTGGCGGCGGTCGACCTGCTCCGCGAGCGCGGGTTCGTCCCGTCGAAGCCGCTCGGGGTGAGCGTGTTCGCCGAGGAAGAGGGGTCGCGCTTCGGCCTGGCCTGTCTGGGCTCGCGGCTCGCGACCGGCGCGATGGAGTGGATGGCGGCGCGAGAGCTGCGGGACCGGGACGGCGTCTTCCTGCCCGACGCGCTGGGCGCGGCCGGTCTGGCTCCGGATGACGGCGACAAGTCCTGGGGGCTCCACGACCGGGTCGAGTGCTTCGTCGAGCTGCACGTGGAGCAGGGGCGGGACCTGGTCGATCGCGGTGCCGCGATCGGCGTTGGCAGCGAGATCGGACCGCACGGTCGCTACCGGTTCGACTTCGCCGGCCAGGCCAACCACGCCGGCACCACCCGGATGGAGGACCGACGCGACCCGATGCTCACCTACGCGATGACCGCCCTCGCCGCCAACAAGCAGGCGCGACTGGCGGGGGAGCGCGCCACCTTCGGACGGGTCGAGGTGTTCCCCAACGGCACCAACGCGGTTCCGTCGAAGGTGACCGCCTGGCTCGACGCCCGGTGCACGACCGACGATGCGCTCGCGGCCCTGGTGGCCACCATCGAGAAGCAGGGCGGGGAGCGCGCGGATCGGGACGGTACGACGCTCGCGGTGACCGCCGAGTCCGTCTCGGGGTCCGTTGCCTTCGACCCGGCCCTGGCCCGGCGGATCGCGGCCGACCACGAGAGTGGGGAGTGGCCGATCATCCCGACCATGGCCGGCCACGACGCAGGCATCCTGTCCGCGGCCGGGATCCCCACCGCGATGCTGTTCGTCCGCAACCCCACGGGCGTCTCGCACTCGCCGGACGAGCATGCCGAGATGGCCGACTGCCTGGCCGGTGTCTCCGCGCTGGCCGACACCCTCGAACGGCTCGCGTCGTGAGTTCGCTGCTGCTCGAGCGCGCCTGGGTCGACGGGTCCGTCCAGGACGACGTACTCGTCGAGATCGAGGACGGACGGTTCACTTCTGTCACGCCGGTCGGCCAGTCCCTGCACATCCAGGGCGATGCAACGGCCGAGAAGCGCCGGGATCCCCGGCTAGCCGGGGAATCCGACCGGGTCCAAGGTCTCACCATCCCCGGGCTCGCGAACTGCCACAGCCACGCCTTCCACCGGGCGCTGCGCGGACGCACCCAGCGGGAGCGGGGGTCGTTCTGGACCTGGCGCGACCAGATGTACGACGTCGCCGGCCGGCTCGATCCCGACGGCTACTACGAGCTCGCACGGGCGACCTACCGGGAGATGGCCGCCGCGGGGATCACGAGCGTCGGCGAGTTCCACTACCTCCACCACCAGCCCGGCGGGAGGCCGTACGACGACCCCAACGCCATGGGCCGGGCCCTGGTCGCGGCGGCCCGTGAGGCCGGCATCCGGATCACCCTGCTGGACACCTGCTACCTCAGCTCGGGGTTCGGAGAGCCGCCCGAGGGGGTACAGCTCAGGTACTCCGACGGGGATGCCGCTGCCTGGGCGGACCGGGTCACGAACCTGGCCGCGGAGACGACCGACCCCGACGTCATGGTCGGAGCAGCCGCCCACTCCGTCCGGGCCGTGCCGGCCGAGCAGCTGCCCACCATCGCCGAATGGGCCGGTGGGCAGAAACCGTTGCACGTCCACCTCTCCGAGCAGCTGGTGGAGAACCGGGCGTGCAGGTCGGCCTACTCCCGGACTCCGGCCGAGGTGCTCGCACTGCACGGGGTGCTGGGGCCGATGACGAGCGCCGTCCATGCCACCCACCTGAGCGACGGCGACATCCGGCTGCTCGGCACCACCGGCACCCACGCGTGCTTCTGCCCCACCACCGAGCGCGACCTCGGCGACGGCGTCGGCCCGAGCCGCCGGCTCCACGTGGCTGGCGCACCGCTGACCCTCGGCAGTGACAGCCACGCGGTCATCGACCTGTTCGAGGAGATGCGTGCAGTCGAGCTCGACGAGCGGCTGGCCACCCAGCTGCGCGGACACTGGTCGGCGGCCGAGCTGCTGGCCGCCGCCACCACCCATGGGCACCGCAGCCTCGGCTGGGACGACGCCGGCGCCATCGCCGTCGGTCGACGGGCCGACCTGGTCACCCTCGATCTGACCAGCCCCCGCACCGCCGGCACCGGCCGCGACGAGGGCACCGTCGTCTTCGCCGCCGCCGCAGCGGACGTCACCCAGGTGATGGTCGACGGCCGCGTGGTCGTCCGGCAGGGTGACCGCGAGGAGATCGGGCGCGAGCTCGACGAGGCCATCGCAAAGATCTGGACATGATCACCCCATGACCAGCACCCTGATCCACAACATCGGTGAGCTGGTCACCAACGACCCCGAGCGCGAGGGCCTCCTCGGCATCGTCGCGGACGCCGCCCTGGCGGTCGAGGGCGGCACCGTCGCCTGGGTGGGTGCGGCTGCGGACGCACCACCCACCGACGAGGCGTACGACGCCGGAGGGCGGGCCGTCCTCCCGGGCTTCGTCGACAGCCACAGCCACCTGGTCTTTGCCGGCGACCGGGCGGGCGAGTTCGCGGCCCGGATGGCCGGCGAGTCGTACGCCGCCGGCGGGATCCGCACCACCGTCGCCGCCACCCGTGAAGCGACCGACGAGCAGCTCACCAGCCACGTGGCGCGGCTGGTGCAGGAGATGACTCGCCAGGGCACGACCACCGTCGAGATCAAGAGCGGCTACGGCCTGACCGTCAAGGACGAGGCTCGCAGTCTGGCGATTGCCCGGCAGTTCACCGAGGAGACCACGTTCCTGGGGGCACACGTCGTACCGGATGACACCGATCCGGCCGCCTACGTGGAGCTCGTCACCGGCCCCATGCTGGAGGCTGCCCGGCCCCACGCGAGGTGGATCGACGCGTTCTGCGAGCGTGGCGCCTTCGACGGCGACCAGGCACGCACCGTCCTCGAGGCGGGCCGGGCCGCCGGCCTCCGGGGGCGGTTGCACGCCAACCAGCTGGGGCCCGGTCCGGGCGTCCGGCTGGCCGCGGAGCTCGGACTGCTGGCCGTCGACCACTGCACCTACCTCGACGACGCCGACGTCGACGCCCTGCGTGACTCCGGCACCATCGCCACCCTGCTGCCCGGCGTCGAGTTCTCGACCCGGCAGCCCTACCCGGACGCCCGCCGGCTGCTGGACGCCGGGGTCCGGGTGGCGCTGGCGAGCGACTGCAACCCGGGCAGCTGCTTCACCAGCTCGATCCCGCTGTGCGTGGCGCTCGCTGTCCGGGAGATGGGGATGACCCCGGCCGAAGCGGTCCACGCCGTCACCCGGCGGGGCGCGGAGGCTCTCGGCCGCGACGACGTCGGGGCGCTGGTCCCCGGCCGGCGGGCCGACCTGGTGGTGCTCGACGCACCCACCCACGTGCACCTCGCGTACCGCCCGGGCGTACCCCTCGTCGCCGGCGTCTGGATCGCCGGCCGCCCGGTCTGACACCACCCCGTTACCCGGCCACGGCCCGAAACCGTCTAAGGCACCCCACGGCAGGCACCGCGCGAATAAGGCACTTGCCCGATGTGCAGGCCTACCTCAGAGGGCGAACCTCGACTCACCAACGAGAACCGAGGAGCCACGATGTACGACCCCAGCCTCACCTTCCTGCAGACCGAGCTCAACTACCGCAACGAACAGCTCACGTCGGGTCTGGCGCGGAACCGTCGCCGCTACTCGCGCCCGCGGGCCCGGCGTCGGTCACAGGTCGCCACCAGCGCCCAGTGAGCGTGGGAGCAGCCGTTCGCGACATGATGGATGGCGTGCCCGGACACCCCACCAGGACCCTCATCGGACGGGACGCCGAGCTGACGGAGATCGCTTCGTTGCTCGGTGTCCGTCCGCGTGCGGACGACGGACCCGGAGCCGACGAACCACGCGGCGTCCTTCTGTCGGGCGACGCCGGCGTCGGCAAGACCCGGCTGCTGACCGAGCTGCGGGACCTCGCCAGCGCGGATGGCTGGCAGGTGTTCGCCGGCCACTGCCTCGACTTCGGCGACAGCGCCCTGCCCTATCTCCCGTTCTCCGAGGTGCTCGGCCGGATGGCCGCGGCCCTTCCCGACGTCGTCGACACCGCTACCGGCCTCCATCCCGCCCTGACCCGGCTCCAGCCGGGACGCCGGGTCCTCTCCTCCCACGAGGAGGGCCAATCGTCCGCGCTGGACCGGGCCGACCTGTTCGAGGCCGTGCACGAGCTCCTCGAGGAAGCCGCCGCGAAGGCACCCGTGCTGCTCGTCGTCGAGGACACCCATTGGGCCGACCAGTCGACGCGCGACATGCTCAGCTTCCTCTTTTCACGGCCCTTCGAGGGCTCAGTGGGAGTGGTGGCGTCGTACCGCTCCGACGACCTGCACCGCCGCCACCCGCTCCGTGTCCAGGTGGCGGAGTGGTCCCGGATCCGGGGCGTCGAGCGTCTCCAGCTCCAGCCTCTGGAGGCGTCCGACGTCCGCACCCTCATCTCCGAGCTGCACCCGGCACCTCTCACGCCTGAGGCGGTCGCGGGCATCGTCGACCGGGCCGAGGGCAACGCGTTCTTCGTCGAGGAGCTGGTCGGAGCCACCGCGGCGCCCGGTCGCTGGGTCTCTTCGGAGCTGGCCGACGTGCTCCTCGTCCGTCTCGACCGCCTCGACGACACCGCCCGCCAGGTGGCCCGGGCGGCGAGCGTGGCGGGGCGCAGGGTGTCCCACGACATGCTGGCCGCGGCGGCGGGTCTCGCCGCCGGCGACCTCGACGCCGGGCTCCGCGGCGCGGTGGAGACCAACGTCCTCGTTGCCGACGAGCGCGGATACGCGTTCAGGCACGCCCTGCTCGGCGAGGCGGTCTACGACGACCTGCTGCCCGGCGAGCGCGTGCGCCTACACGCGGCGTACGCGGAGGCACTGAGCAGCGGAGCTGCCAGCGGTACGGCGGCCGAGCTCGCACGTCACGCTCGGCTGGCGCTCGATCTGGTCACCGCCCTGACCGCCGCCGTGGAGGCCGGCGACGAGGCCAGTGCCGTCGGTGGGCCCGACGAGGCGGCCCACCACTACCAGCAGGCACTGGAGCTGATGGCCGACCCCGAGCGTGCTCGCGACGCCGACGTGGACCTGTCGAAGCTGGTGGTCAAGGCCGTCGAGTCGCTGACGGCCAGCGGTCACCCGATCCGCGGCGCGGCGCTCGCCCAGGAGCAGCTCGAACGGTTGCCGCACGACGCGCCCGGCGAGTGGCGGGCGCGCATGCTGGCCGCCCGGGCCGACGCCCTGGTGATGACGGAGACGCAGGAGGACCCGGCCGCGGTGTCGGCCGAGGCGCTGGCGCTCGTCCCGGACGGCTTTCCGCAGCTACGGGTCAAGGTGCTGGCCCTCCATGCGCGGATCCTGTCGGCGATGGGGCGGGACCGGGAGGCCGAAGCCATCGGGCTCGAGGCGCTGGAGATGGCCGAGAAGCACGACCTGACCGAGCTTGCCTCCGACGCCATCACCACGCTCAGCGGGCTCAAGCGGACGGGGCCCAAGGAGGGGCTTCGGCAGGCCCTCACGGAGGCGGTCGCCCGGGCGGAGGATGCCGGCGCGATCGAGGCGGAGCTGCGGGGTCGGGTGCTGCTCGGCCGCTCCTACCAGGACTGGGCGGAGTTCGCCGAGACGGAGCGATGGTTCCGCAGCGCCATCGACCGCGGCCAGGCGGCGGGGCTTCCCTGGGCGCCCTGGTCCTTCGACGCCCGCTGGCAGCTCGCCTGGGTCCACCGGACCCGCGGCGAGTGGGAGCAGGTACTGGCGCTCACTGATGTCGCTGGCCAGGACCCACCGCCGCTGGCCCGGGCGCTGCTCGACACCCTCCGCGCCACGGTGGAGCTCGCCCGCGGCGAGGACGTCGGCAGCCTGCTCGCGGACCTCCGCCGCTACTGGCACAAGGAGGGCCTGGTGGCCATCCACGCGAGCCCGATGGAGATGGAGCTGGCCGGACGGCGCGGGGATGCGGCGGCCGTGCTGACCTCGTACGGCGACGCCGTGGCCACGATGAGCAAGATCTGGCACCCGTGGTTCAGCGCCCGGATCCGAATGTCCGCGGTGGCCATCGGTGAGCTGGCACGGGTGATGCCGCAGCTCCCGGCGACGGAGCGCCCGACGTACCTCGAGCACGCCGAGCGGCTGCGGGCCGACGCACACACGGTGCTGGAGCGCTACACCGACCCCAAGGACTCCTGGGGTCCGGAGGGGCAGTCGTGGTTCAAGCGGGTGGACGCCGAGACCCTGCGAGTGCAGTGGCTGGCAGGCCTCGAACCACCCGATGTCAATGTCCTCATCTCCACCTGGCAGGACACGGTCTCGCTCACCGACGACTTCGGCGACGTCTATGAGCTGGCACGCGTGCGGACAACGCTGGCCGGTATCCAGCGCGCCGCGGGCGACACCGGCGCGGCACGGGAGCTGGGCGACCTGGCCCGGGAGACCGCGCATGCACTGGAGGCCCAGCCCCTTCTCGACGACCTGCGCGCGCTCGGCAGCACCCCCGCGCGGGCGGCTGGTGCCTCGGGCTCGCTCACACCGCGCGAGCAGGAGATCCTCGGGCTGGTGGCCGAGGGCCGGTCCAACGGCGAGATCGGCCGCCAGCTGTTCATCAGCACCAAGACCGTCAGCGTCCACGTCTCCAACATCCTGGCCAAGCTCGGCGCCGCTGGACGCACCGAGGCCGCCGCGATCGGCCGCCGACGGGGCCTGCTCGACTGACGCGCGTGGCGTCGGTTTCCCCGGCGAGCCGGGGAAAC
>JBJMIQ010000299.1:0-16951 GCA_045806805.1 Nocardioides sp.
ACTCGTCACCCACGCGGGCGTGCCGATGGAGCGCGCGACGGGTCTTGCTTCGATGGTCGAGCGAAGTGCGTCGATGCTCGGTGCGGCGTTCGCCGGGGGGCTGATCGCGGTGATCGGTCCCACCAACGCCCTGTTCGTCGATGCCGGCAGCTTCCTGCTCTCGGCGGCGATCCTCGCCTGGGCGACGCGCGGGATGGGCCCTGCGGTCGACCGCGAGGAGAGCGCAGACGAGCCGGCGTACCGCCGGCAGCTGGCCGAGGGCTGGCACTTCCTCCGCGGTGACCGGGTGCTGCTCGGGATCGCGGTGATGGTCGCCCTGACCAACTGCCTCGACATCGCCTGGGCGTCGGTGCTGGTGCCGGTGTGGGCGCGCGAGTTCGGCGGGGGTGCGGCCGCGATCGGGCTGCTCTTCGCGGTCTTCAGCGGCGCGGCCTTGCTGGGCGCGACCTGCGCCGCTGCGTGGGGCGACCGGCTGCCGCGCTACCGGACCTACCTGATCGCCTTCCTGATCGGCGGGGCGCCCCGGTTCGTGGTGATGGCGTTCGACGTGCCGTGGTGGGCGGTCATGGCCGTCGCCGTCTTCGCCGGGTTCGCCGCCGGGTTCATCAACCCGGTCCTGGGTGCGGTGATCTACGAGCGGATCCCCGCGTCGCTGGTGGGCCGGGTCACCTCGCTGACCACGGCGATGTGCTTCGCACTGATGCCGATCGGCGGTCTCCTCGGTGGCTTCCTGGTCGGGGGGCTCGGGCTCACCGCCGCCATGCTCGCGGTCGGGGTGGCGTACTTCCTGGTCACGATGTTGCCGGCGGTCGACCCTGCGTGGCGGGCGATCGACGACCGCCCCGAACCGCCAACGGCCGACGCGGTGCGCAGGCGCGATCTAGCGGTGGCTCAGGACTGATCCGTCGCTCTGTAACCAGTCCTCAGTCACCGCTCTTCGCGGCCGGCCCGATCCAGCGGGGGCTCAGGACTGATTCACCGCTGGTAACCGGTCCTCGGTCACCGCTGGCCACCGATTACCCGCGACCCGGCGACCCGTCAGCCGGTCCAGTCGCCGGCGAGCTGGATCAGCCGGTCGTTGGCTTCGTACTCACCGATCGAGCACCGCGCCCCGTCGCCGGCGAACGGCCGCACCATGATGCCGGCCGCCTCGGCTGCGGCGGCGAAGTCGAGGGTCCGGTCGCCGAGCTGAAGCCACACGAAGTTGCCCTGGGCGTCCGGCACGTTCCAGCCCACCTCGGCGAGGCCGGTGACGACCCTGGCCCGCTCCTCGACGATCGCGTCGACCCGCGCCATCAGTTCGGGCTCCCGCTCGAGGGAGGCGACGGCCGCAGCCTGCGCGACGGAGGAGACTCCGAACGGCAGGGACACCGCGCGCAGCGCCGTGGCGATCGGTGTCGGTGCGGCGGCGAAGCCGACGCGGAGCCCGGCCAGCCCGTAGGCCTTGGAGAAGGTGCGGGTCACCACGACGTTGTCGTGGGAGCGGTAGGCCGCCATCCCGTCCGTCGGGTCGTCGATCCGGACGAACTCGACGTACGCCTCATCGACCACGACCAGCACATGGGGCGGTACCCGGGCGAGGAAGACGTCGAGCTCCGCCTGGGTGACCGCCGGGCCGGTCGGGTTGTTGGGAGTGCAGACCAGGACGATCCGGGTCCGGTCGGTGATCGCGGCGGCCATCGCCTCCAGGTCGTGCCGGCCGTCGGCGGTGACCGGCACCTGGACGGCGGTGGCGGCCGCGGCGGCGACCGCGATCGGGTAGGCCTCGAACGAGCGCCACGCGAAGACGACCTCATCACCCGGCTCGCAGAACGCCTGGGCCAGCTGGTAGACCAGCGCCACCGAGCCGGTGGCGACGGCCAGGTCCTCGACCGGTACGTCGAAGCGACCCGACAGCGCGGCGTACAGCTCGCTGTTACCCATGTCGGGGTAGCGGTTCATGCGCGCGGCCGCGCCCACGGCTGCCTCGAGGACGCCGGGCAACGGCACGTGCGGGTTCTCGTTGGAGGAGAGCTTGAAGGACGTCATGCCGGGCACCGGCGCGGGGGGCTTGCCGGCCACGTAGGCGGGGATGGCGGAGACGTTGGGACGCGGCTGGGGCGAGCTCATGACCGGTGAGGCTATCGGTGCCGCCACGGCCGCAGCACCAGCGCCAGCAGCAGACCGACCAGGGCCCCGATCACGGCACCGGTCACGTTGTCGACGAAGTCGGTGAGATCGCAGGCACGGTCGATCCTGGCCAGCTCGAACTGAACCAGCTCGATCGCCCCGGAGTACAGGGCCAGGAAGACCAGGCCGATCGGCACCGTCACGACGGCCCACGCGGGTCTGCGCATCGCCATCACGACCAGCAGCACTCCGGACGGCACGAACAGCGCGATGTTGAGCAGGCGCTGGTCGTTGCCGAACATCGCGAAGCCGTCGGGGGCCGGCCCGCCGATGTCCCGCGAGCAGAACGGCAACCGGCTCTCGGCGGGGACAAGGCCGGGGGCGCCGTACGGCGGGATCAAGGTCACCAGCGCGATGACGACCAGGGACCAGAGGAACCCCGCTACCGCGACCGCGTGGACCCAACCGGTGCGTCTCGCGAGCAGGAATGCGAGGGCGCCGCAGGGCAGGAGAGCCGCTGCGGCGCCCGCAAGCATCACGCCGATGCCACCGACCGGAAACATTCGGCCGAGGCTACTCAGCCGGCGAGCGGCAACCCCAGCGGAGGTACGACGACCGCGCCACCCTCGATCCGGGCCAGGTCGCGACCGACCCGCACGTCGACCGGGTTTGTCAGGCACCGAATGGAGCCCCCACCCTTGTGGAACTCCGAGACGTCCACGATCTCGACGGCGAAACCCGCGGTCACGAGCTCGGCCCGGACGTGGTCGGGGCAGCCGGGCATCACGACCGTGCGGCCGACCACGATCGAGTTGGCGGCGAACGTCGTGAGCGCCTCCTCCTCCGTCAGCACGATCGGGTCGGGCACCAGCGCCATCAGCTCCGCGGCGGACTCGTCGTCGAACGCGGACGGACAGACGATCGCGCGGGTCTCGTCGAGCGGGCAGAAGGCGAGGTCGAGGTGGTACATCCCGGGGTGGGTGATCCGTAGCCCGCGGACCCGCACGTCCAGGTCGCTCGCCAGGTGCTTGAGGGCGAGCTCCTCGGTCCGCGGACCGTAGCCGACGACCAGGTCGCCGCCGAAGGCGAAGGCGTCTCCGGCCTCGAAGTGGGCACCGACGCCCTCGCGGCCGACATAGGAGGTGGTGTGGCCCCGTCCGGCGAACCACGGCTGGGCGGTCGCGGTCTCCATCCGGCGCTGGGGGTAGCGCATGTGCGACATCACGACGTGGGGCCGCCCGTCGGGACGGACCACGCCGAGGCCGAGGTTCATCGCGTAGACCATGTCCGGCGCGTCCTCGCGCTGGCCGATCACGTCCACCTCGCCGCCGAGCGACCGGATGCTGTCGACGAGGGAGTCCCACTGCCGGCGAGCCTGACCCGGGTCCGGCTGGTCGGCGAGGTCCATGAACGGATTGATCTGGTAGCCCACCCGGAAGTGGTCGGGTCGGACCATCACGTACTGCCTGCCCCACGCGAGCTCGTGGCCCATGTCTGTCGCCTCCCTCGGTCTGCGAGATCATTGATTGTTTGATTGTCAGACAATCTGACAAGGATCAGTGTGCGGGAGGTTGGGTACGGGATGCAAGGTCCGCGGCACAATGGGCGGGCATCGACTGGGTCACACCCAGCCGGTCCTCGGGCCGGACGACCACGGGAGGCGGGCATGACCGAGCCGTTCGGCTCGCTCCACCTCGAGCACTCCTCGACCGTCGACCGCGTTGTCGAGGAGCTGCGGCGGGCGGTCTTCGAGGGTGAGCTCGAGGCCGGTACGCCGCTGCGGGAGGTGGCCCTCGCCGGTTCACTCGGAGTCTCCCGACCCACCGTCCGCGAGGCCCTGGGTGTGCTGGTCCTCGAGGGCCTCGCCACCCGGGAACCCAATCGCGGCGTGTCGGTGACCAGCCCCGACCCGGGCTCGGTCCGCGACGTGTGCCAGGCCCGCGCGGTCCTCGAGATCGCCGGAATCCGACACTGGCCCGACGCCGACGAGACCGACCGCAAGGCGGTGCGCGAGGCGTTGCAGGCTTATGAGGAGGCGGCGGCGAACGGCGCGTCGTACCAGCTCCTCAACGAGCGCCACCTCGGCATCCACCTCTCGCTGGTCGGGCTGACCGGGTCGCCGCGACTGGTCGCCATGGCCGAGGCACTCGTCGGTGAGCTGCGGCTCGCGCTGGCCCAGGTCGACCGGGATCGCCAGAACGCGCAGGCCCAGGTGGGGTCGCACGCGAGCCTGCTGGGGCTGCTCGAGGACGGCCGGGTCGACGAAGCCGTGGCGGGACTGGAGAGCCACCTGGCGGGAGCCGAGATCGCGATCATCGACCGGCTGCACCTGGAGGATCCCGCGGATCCCTAGGATCGTGGCGTGAGGTTCCTGACCTGGCTGCTGACCAACGCGGTCGCCCTGGCCATTGCGGCTGTCCTGTTCGACGGGATCAGCTTCGGCGGCCCCGACCAGGGGTCGGCCGAGATCACGCACAAGCTGCTGCCACTGCTGCTCGTCTCGCTGATCCTCGGGGCGGTGACCTCGTTCGTGAAGCCGGTCCTGCAGATCCTGTCGATCCCGCTGATCATCCTGACCCTGGGGCTCTTCCTGCTCGTGATCAATGCGTTGATGTTGATGTTCACCGCCTGGCTGGCCGGCATCTTCAACATCGGCTTCCACGTCGACGGCTTCTGGACGGCCGTGGGCGGTTCGATCGTGATCACCCTCGCCACCTGGGTGCTGGACGCCGTGATCGGCGACGAGCGCCGGTGACCGGCCCCGCCACCCCGTTGCCCGAGCCGCGCACCCCGGGCCGCTACCGCATCGGCGTGGTCTGTCTGGGAAACATCTGCCGCTCGCCCACGGCCCAGGTCGTCCTCGAGACGCTCCTGGAGCGGGCCGGCCTGACCGACACGGTCGAGGTCGCGAGCTGCGGCACGGGCACCTGGCACCTGGGCGAGGCCATCGACGAGCGCGCCGCGGCCACGCTCACGGCCGCCGGCTACGACGGCAGCGCGCACCGCGCCTCGAAGTTCGACGGCTCCTGGCTCGACGACTACGACCTGGTGCTCGCGATGGACCAGAAGAACCTTGCCGACATCGGCGGCAGGACGGACCGGGTCGTGATGTTCCGGGACTTCGATCCGGTGGACACCGGCGCGGACGTGCCCGACCCGTACTACGGTGGCCTCGGCGGTTACGAGGAGGTCCTGCGCATGGTCGAGCGCACCGGCACGGCGATCGTCGCTGCATTGCAGCAGGAGCTTCCCAAAACATCATGACCCGGCTACCGGTGATCGCCCAACGGGCCGAGGCGCTGCTCGGCGCATCGGTGGTGGCCACCGCTCCGGTGGCCGGTGGCGACATCTCGACCGCCACCCGGCTGCGTCTCAGCGACGGCACGACCGCGCTCGTGAAGACCTACCCCCAGGCGCCCTCCGGTTTCTTCGAGGCCGAGGCCAGCGGTCTCCGCTGGCTGGCCGAGGCGGACGGGGTGGCCTGCCCCGAGGTGCTCGGCGTCGACGACGAGTGTCTGATCCTGAGGTGGATCGAGCCCGGCAAGAGCACCGTCGACGCGGCGGTCGCCTTCGGCCAGGCCCTGGCCCGGACGCACGCGGCCGGCGCCCCGTCGTACGGACTCGAGCGAGACGGTTTCATCGGCAAGCTCCCGCTCCCCAACCGGACCGCGCCGACCTGGGCGGAGTTCTACGCGACGCGGCGGGTGCTGCCCTACCTCAAGCTCGCCCGCGACCGGGGCCACGCGACCGAGGAGGACGCCACCGCCGTGGAGGGCCTGATCGGGCGGCTGCCCGAGCTGCTGATCGAGGAACCGCCCTCCCGTCTGCACGGGGACCTGTGGAACGGCAACGTGCTGTGGGGTCTCGACGGGGCGATCCGGGTGATCGACCCGGCGGCCTACGGGGGCCACCGCGAGGCCGATCTCGCCATGCTGTCGCTGTTCGGGCTGCCCCACCTGCCGCGGGTGATGGACGCCTACACCGAGGTCTCGCCCCTCGCCGACGGCTGGGAGGAGCGGCTCGCGCTGCACCAGCTCTTCCCCTTGCTGGTGCATGCGTGCATGTTCGGTGGTGGGTACGCCGCCCGTGCGGCGTCGATCGCGGCGCGCTACTCCTAGGGAGTCACGGCTCAGGGACATCGACCCGCGTTCTCAGCGGCGACTCAGGCTCGGCTGGCACAGTAGAAATGTGTCCGCATCACCTCAGGCGCATTCGCGCGTCCTCGTCGTCGACGACGACCGCGCGGTCCGCGAGTCACTGCGACGCTCGCTCGAGTTCAACGGGTACGCCGTCGCCCTGGCCTCCGACGGCGCGGAGGCACTGGCATCGATCTCCGGCAGCGCCCCCGACGTGGTCGTGATGGATGTGATGATGCCGCGCCTCGACGGGCTCGAGGCCACCCGGGCGTTGCGGAAAGCCGGCAACGACGTACCGATCCTGGTGCTCACCGCGCGCGACGCGGTCGGGGACCGGGTCGAGGGGCTGGATGCCGGGGCCGACGACTACCTGACGAAGCCGTTCGCGCTGCAGGAGCTGCTGGCGAGGCTGCGCGCGCTGCTGCGCCGCGTCGTGCCCCATGAGGACGCACCCGACGAGACCCTCACCTTCGCCGACATGTCGATGGACATGGCGACCCGCGAGGTCCGCCGGGGCGACCGGCTGGTGGAGCTGACCCGCACCGAGTTCGCGCTCCTCGAGATGTTCCTGCGCAGGCCGCGGCGGGTGCTCGAGCGGTCGTTCATCCTGGAGGAGGTGTGGGGCTACGACTTCCCGACCACGGCCAACTCGCTGGAGGTCTATGTCGGCTACGTCCGCCGCAAGACCGAGGCCGCGGGTGAGCCGCGGCTGATCCACACCGTGCGGGGCGTGGGCTACGTCCTGAAGCAGGAGACATGAACGCCGGCTTGAGCGAACGGTTCCACTACCGCCGGTCGCTGGCCAGCCGGGTCATCCTGCTCACCACGATCGCCGTCGGCCTGGCGGTGGCCTTCCTCTCCGCCGGGGCGTACTTCACCGTCCGTATGCAGCTGCAGTCGACCCTCGACCAGTCGCTGATGGACCGCGCACACCGCGCGGCGGACTCCCCGGCGCTGCAACGGCTCACCACCGACTTCGAGATCCCGCCGTGGATGCTGGGGGCGGCGGACGTGCGGATCGCCTTCATCACCTCCAGCCGGTCGATCTTCACTCCGGACCGGGAAACGCCCTTCCCCGCCCTTGGTGAACCGGAGCTCGCGGTCGCCGCCGGTCACCAGGACTCGAGCATCCGCACCATCTCGGCCGGAGGCACGCGCTACCGCGTGGTCACGGTGCGGACCGCCCAGCCTGGCCAGGCGCTCGTGATCGCCCAGTCGCTCGAGCCGCAGGAGCAGCTGCTCGCCCAGCTGGGCGTCGTCATGCTGCTCTTCGGTCTGGCCGGCGTGATCGCGGCCGGAGTGGCGGGATGGACGGTGGCCCGCAACGGCTTGAGGCCGGTACGCCGGCTCACGAGCGCGGTCGAGGAGAACGCCCGCACCGAGGACCTCCATCCGCTCCCGGTCGAGGGGGACGACGAGATCGCCCGGCTGACCACCGCCTTCAACCGGATGCTCACGGCCCTGGCCGCCTCTCGTGACCGGCAGCGGCGGCTGGTCGCGGACGCCGGCCACGAGCTGCGTACCCCGCTCACCTCGCTGCGCACCAACCTCGACCTGCTCGCCCAGGCCGACGGTTCGCCGAACCTCTCGGCGCAGGCCAGGGCCGAGCTGCTCAATGACGTCCGGGCCCAGATCGAGGAGCTGACCACCCTGATCGGGGACCTCGTCGAGCTGGCGCGCGAGGAGCCGATGGCCCACGTGGTCGAGCCGGTGGACCTGGCCGAGGTGGTCGACCGGGCCGTCGCCCGGGTCCGCCTGCGCGCCCCCGGCATCGGCTTCGACGTGAAGGCCGATCCCTGGTGGGTCGTGGGGGAGACCTCGGCCCTCGAGCGCGCCGTGACGAACCTGCTCGACAATGCGGCGAAGTGGAGCCCACCCGAGGGCGTCGTCACCGTCCGCATCGTCGACGGCGAGCTCACCGTCGACTACCAGGGCGAGGGCATCTCCGAGGCCGATCTGCCCCACGTGTTCGACCGGTTCTACCGCGCCGACGAGTCGCGCTCGATGCCGGGCTCGGGCCTCGGGCTCTCGATCGTCCGGCAGGTCGCCGAGCGTCACTCCGGGACGGTCACCGCCGGGCGGTGCCCCTCGTCGGGTGGCTCCCGGTTCACCGTCCGGCTGCCGGGCTCCCCGGCCCCGCCCGAGCGCACCTCGGTCGAGAACGCGAAGACCGCCCAGCGGGTTCGCTAGGAGCCTTCAGCCGGCGAAGGCCTGCCGCGGAGACCTGACCCGTCAGCGGGGGCATGGGTGGTGTGTCGGTGGCTCAGCCCCGGCCGATGCGGCGGGTCCAGACGCCCCCGATCCGCATGGTGGTGCTGTGCGGGTTGTCGGCGAGGAACGTGCGGCGGCCGAAGAACACGGTCACCAGGGTCGCCTGCACCCAGCGGGGGTTGCCCAGGCAGGCGCTGGGGATGCGCACCGCCATGACGTCGTTGGCGTAGTCGACGGTGTGGCTGGTGCGGCACTGCACGGCGGCTCCGCGCCGAGTGGTGATGGTGGTCTTCCCGTGCCAGCCGATGCGACGGCCCACGTCGAGCTGCACGAACCGGCCGGTGCCGTCGTTGGTGCGGATGCGCATCGCCATCCCGAGGCGACCCTCCCTCGCGAGTCGGTCCAGCTTGGTGCGGACCACGACAGCGTGGTTGGTGTGCTGGATGCGGGTGCGCAGGATGTCGGCTCGCTGTTCGCCGTCGGCCTTCACCCAGTGGCCGTTGGCGTCGATGAGCCGCACGTCGCCGCGCGCGTCGACGATGTCGAGGACGGCCCCTTGGGCGGCCATGGGCACGCCGATGGTCAGCGTCAGCAGGGCGAGGATGGGCACGATGAGCTTGCGGAGCATGGGGAACCTTCCCGATCAGGCCCGCCGGCGCGGGGCGCAGCGAGGGTATGTCGAAGGACCCGCACCTGTCTGGACATTCGGGAATTTGCCGTGGCCCCGGTCGCGCAGCGGACCCTGTGACCGTCTGACCCACTGCACCTCCGGCACGGCGGACAGGTGGGCGTGGTGACCGCTTTTTACCCGGGCGACGCGCCCCCACAACCGGTTTCGAGGCGTATCGTTGACGCATCTACATCCGCCAGCGGCTCCGCTGGTGAAGGGACCTAGACATCGCCCCGTTGATGAGACGGTTTGGGGCGAGGTTCTTTTCATGTTGCGGCTTCCAGTGCCTGAGCTCGGCACCACTGCTCTGCGCCTCCGCCCGGCCGTCGGGCCACGCTAACTGAGGGCGACGAGGGACCCGGGGAAGGGGTCGATCAATGAGCATCCAGATTGTGATGATGGTGCCACCGGAGGCGGCCAGTGTGTCTCTGGCGCGGCACACCCTGGCCGAGACGATGAGAATCGCCCGGGTCGCGCCGGACTGCATCCAGGAAGCGGAGGTGGCCATGTCCGAAGCCTGCACCCGGGTGTGGCACGACCTGGCGGACGGCAAGGGCCTGGAGGTCCTGATCAACGTCGGCGACCGGGAGCTCACGATGCACGTCCTGGAGTCCGGCGACGGCTACCGCGGGCATGAGCACGGGACGTTTCTTGCCGAGGTCAGTGCCCAGAACAGCCGCGGGATGATGCTGATGAACGAGTTCGCCGACCGCGCCAGCTTCCACTCAAACGGCGGAGGCGGCTCGATCCGTCTCTCGAAGCAGCTCCGTTGGATCGAGGAGCCACTGCCATCCGGCTGAGTGCGGGTCCGTCTACGGGTGGGCAGGATCCCCATCCGGATCGTCAGCGCCCAGTCGGAAACGCTGCCAGTCGCCCTCGGGACGGGTCGCGGTCACCTCTGCAGCCACCTCCCTGAGTCGCCGCTGCTGGCCGCGGGCGCGTTGGTGGAGCAGCGCGAACGCCTCGTCGTGGGTGATGTCGAGCCGGGTGGCCAGGGTGCCCTTGGCCTGCTCGATCAACACGCGACTCTCCAACGCGACGTGAAGCTGCTCGTTGAGCAGGTCACGGTTGCTGGCCATCCTCTCGGTCAGGATCGCGATCGTGGCCACGTCGGCCATCGCCTGCGCGACCGGAATGGCCTGTTCGCCAATCGACGGGACGTCGGCGTCACCCAGCAGGTTCAGCGCGCCGATCACCTGCCCCCGCAGTCGCATCGGCAGCGCCAGCGCCCGTAGGTAGCCCTGCTCGGCGGCGGCGAGGGCGTACTGGGGCCATCGGGTCTCGGAACCGTCGAGACGCTCGCTGCGGACAGGGGAGCCGGACCGGAAGCAGTCAAGGCAGGGGCCTTCCTGGCTCTGGATCTGGAACAGCTCCAGAGTCCGGGCGCCCTCGCTTGAGGCAGCGACGACGTGCAGCCCGCCGTTCTTGCTGGCGAGCAGCAGACCCGCCGCCGCGGCATCCAGGACGTCGACGCACGTGTAGACGAGCTCGTACAACAGATCGACGAAGTCGAAGTCGTCGACGAGGGTGTCGGCCAGACTGACGAACGCCGTCGCCAACTTTTCCATGTCCACGATGGGTGCATTCCCCCCCCCGCGGGAATCTAACCCGACCCGGTCCTAGGGAGCGAAGACCTCCCGCAGCCGGTCCGCCTTCCAGCGCGACTCGGCATACTCATCGGCGACGTCGGAGTGGACGGTGATGCCACCACCGGTGCCGAGCAGGTAGCGCCCGTCGCCGCCGGTCACCAGGGCCCGGATCACCACCCCGAGGTCGGCGCGGCCGTCCGCGGAGATCCAGCCGAACGCGCCGGCGTACGGTCCGCGGGGGCTGGTCTCGACCTGCTCGATGATCTGCATGGTGCGCAGCTTCGGCGCCCCCGTCATCGAGCCCGCGGGAAACAGGGTCCGCAGCGCGCCAACCGTCGTCACGTCGTCGCGGAGCCGGCCGCGGATCGTGGACACCAGCTGGTGCACGGTCTCATAGGACTCCACCACCATCAGGCGGGGCACCTCGACGCTCCCGGGCTGGCACACCATGGACAGGTCGTTGCGGAGCAGGTCGGTGATCATCAGGTTCTCGGCGCGGAACCTGGGCTCGGCCGCCAGCCGGTGGTGCAGCACAGCGTCCTCCTCCGGGGTCGCGCCACGAGGAGTGGTGCCCTTGATCGGCTTGGTCTCGATCATCCGGTCGGCGTCGATGAGCGCATAGCGCTCGGGGCTCGAGCTCAGCAGCCAGGCCCGCGCGTCGGGAAGGTCGTGCTGCAGGAAGCCGGCGTACGGCGCGGGGTTGAGCTCGCGCAGTCGGAGGTACGCCGCCGCCGGGTCGACGTCACTCCTCTGCTGCTCCCGGTAGGTGAGGTTGACCTCGTAGGAGTTGCCGGCGTGCAGGTGCTGCTGGACCGACTGGAAGCCCGCGACGTAGTCGGCGGGCGGCTCCGGAATGTCGCCGTTTGGTACCAAACGGCGCAATTCCGCCGCTCGGGCCTGCCGTTTGTGCCCAATCGGAGAGGTGGCGTGGTCGGCCGGGTGGTCGAACATCCGCACGTGCCGGGCCCGCATCCACACGGCGTCGGGAACCCCGCCACCGGTGGCCGCGGGAAGGTCGGACCGCGAGGCGTAGCCGAAGTAGCCGAACCACTGATCGGTCGGCCGCCCGGCGTCGAGCTCGCCCTGCAGGGCCGCGAACACGTCTTCGCCGACCACCTCGGAGGCGCCCGACGCGTGACGACGAACCTCGCCGCGCGCCGCGTGGTAGGTCAGCGACACGTCCTCGTCGTCGAGCCAGCCGATGATCGAGCGGCGCCCCGACCATTCGCGGGCACCACCACCGTCGAGCCAGAAGCAGCGAGGATGGGCCGCCGCCACGGCTCGGAAGAACGGGACCGGATCGCTCATGAACGCCCCAGGAAGCTGGCGATCATCGCGGCGCCGTGCTCGGAGAGGATCGACTCCGGGTGGAACTGCACGCCCTCCAGGGGCAGCGAGGCGTGGCGCACCCCCATCAGGACCGGCGGGTCCTCGGCACGGGCACCGGCACAGAATGCCGTCGCGACCAGGCTGTCGGGCAGGTCCAGGACAGAGAGCGAGTGGTAGCGCACCGCTGCGAAGTCCTGCGGCAGGCCCGTGAACACTCCCCGGCCGTCGTGTTCGATGTGGGCGACCTCCCCGTGCGCGGGCGGGTGCAGGTCCTGGACCACGCTGCCGCCGTACGTCGTCACCAGGCCCTGCATGCCGAGGCAGACGCCCAGCACCGGCACCGTGCCGGCGAGCAGCACTTCGCGGCCGACCGAGAAGTCCCCCGGATGATCGGGGCTCCCGGGTCCGGGTGAGAGGACGACACAGTCGTGGCCGAGCAGGGCTGCGGCCGCGACCTCGTCGTGCTGAACGACCTCGGGCAGCACGCCGGTGACCGAGGCGATCAGGTGGACGAGGTTCCACGTGTAGGAGTCGTGGTGGTCAACGACGACCACGTCCGGCGCGGGCACCGGTTCAAACTAGCGGCTGAGGTCTTGGCACCACACGCCGAAGGGATGGCTCGCGGCCTGGGTCCGCAGTCACGGTCGAACCGGGAAGAAGGCGAGGTCGCGTCCCGGTTGCCCGGGACGCGCCTGCGCCTCAGAGGGTCGTGCTCCGAGAAGTTGCGGCCCTACTGCGTGAGGTTCCGGCACTCCGCGGGTACGACGGCGTCGCGGACGAACGCCGAGCATGCGTCAAACTGGCGCAGCTTCCGCTTCAGCCGAGCGATCCGGTCCGCGTGGACGCGCTCGTCGTACTCGTTGGCCCTCTCCCAGCCGGAGCGGGTGTAGTCGTAGAACCCCCAGGCGGTGTCAACCCCCGACAGCGACAGGTCGAGGTCGTACCGGACGAGGAGATCGTTGCGGCTACGGACGGCCACGTAGGACGGGGTCCGGAGGTACTCACTCTCGCCGAGGAGGGCGATGTCCGGGTCCAGGCGTGCGGCCGCGTACGCAGTGTGCTCGAAGAAGACCAGATCGCGCACCTGTGCGCGCGGCTTGGCGAAGGTCTGGACGAGGGATCGTCCGGAGCGGTAGGCCGGAGTCCGTACGCCGGCCAGGTCCTCGAAGGTCGACGCCAGGTCGATGTTGCTCGTCATCGTGTTCCTGACACCTGGCTCGACTCCCGGTCCGACGACCAGCAAGGGGACGTGTACATCGGTGTCGAAGGGCGTGCCCTTGCCCACGCTGAGTCCCAGCTGCCCCAGGTGGAAGCCGTTGTCGGAGGTCAGCACGACGTAGGTGTTGTCGTCCACGGCGGCCAGGATTCGCTGCACCATCCGGTCGATGGACTGCGCCATCCTGGCTCGGTCCCGCAGCAGCTTGTTGGCCACGCGGGGGCCCACGGGGGACCCGGTGTACCAGGCTTTGGCCGGCCGCCCCTTGCGGGTGATGGGAAGAGTGTCACCGGCTGCACTTCCGTACCCCGGGAGGTCTTGCGTGTCGAGCTCCCGGCACGGGACCAGGCCGCAGTTTCCTCCCGGGTGTGCCGGCGAGGGCCGGTCGCGGAACATGGCGGGGAACATGGGGTCGCCGGGGTAGGCGCCGCCCCGCAACGTGGTGCGGCTGTGCGGGCCGTAGGGCGCGACCTCCAGGTAGTACGGCGACTCGTCGTCACGGTGTCGACCGATGAAGTCCAGCGCGGACTGTTCGATCCGTACCCCTGCGTACGCCTCATCCTTCTCGTCCGGGGACGCCTCGACGGGCGGCGCCGGGTGGTGGGCCACGTGGATCAGCCCGTCGCGCCCGAGCGTGCCTGACCCGAAGTCCCACTGGTCATAGGCCGTACCGAACACCGCCTCGAACTCTGACCAACCCGGCAACGCCGAGGGCCCGTCAGGTCCCCCCTCGTAGTGGTTGAGCAGCTTGCCGACGAATCCGGTCGTGTATCCCGCAGCGTGAAGGTTCACGTTGAACGCCCGTTCGGGGTTGCCGAAGGCGTCGTACGCGTCGAAGCCACCGATGGGCACGGCCCGCTCGCCGGGGACATTGGTCAGGACCCCTGTCTGGTGTGGGTACTGGCCCGTCATCAGTGCCGCACGCGAGGGACAGCAGAACGAGTCGGCGACGAAGGCGTGGGAGTAGAACGCGCCCCCGCGCTGCATGATGGCCGCGCTGCGCATCGTGGGGAGCAGATCCATGGAGAAGTCGTCCATCAGGACGAGCACGATGTTGGGACGCTGCTTGGGCACGCTCGCGGACTTCGGCGCCGACTGCGCCTGAAGCACGCGAAGTCCTTCCGCTACCGGCTGCTCGGCGAGACTGCGCTCCCGGGCAACCTGCGGTCCCCCGCAGCCGGCCAGCGTCAGCAACAGCGCCATGGTCACGAATCGAGTCGCCCTCATTGAACTCACCTCCCACGCGACGTCCGTCGTCGCTGGATCCGACGGTCCGGCGAGGGGGTGTCCCGCGGCATGAGTCCGCAGTCACGGCAGAGCCGGGAAGAAGGGGTGGTCGTTCCCGGGGGGCCCGGGAAACCGGGCGGTCAGCTCAGCGAGCGACCAGCAGGTCCCGAGGTCGTCGGGCCCTGGCCCGGCCGGGCGGCGCTGTCTGGGAGCTCCGCGACCCTTGCCCCGCCGATGTCGCCGTTTGGTACCAAACGGCGCAATTCCGCCGCGCGGGCTTGCCGTTTGTGCCCAATCGGAGGGATGGCGTGGCCGCCGAGCAGCAGCGCCTCACGGCCCACCGAGAAGTCCTTCCCGATGATCGGAGCTCCCGGGTGAGAGGACGACATAGTCGTCGGCGAGCAGCTCTGCGGCCGGGGCGGACCAGGCGTCAACCTAGCGTCGGATGTTGCGGCACCGCATGACGCCGGACTCCGTCACTGCGTCAGACTCCGGCACTCCACGGGCACCGCGTCGTCACGGACCACGGATGAACAGGTGTCGAACTGCTCCATCCTGTGGGTCAGCCGGTCGATGAGCCCGGCGTACTTCGCGCTGCCGTAATGGTTGGTCCGCTCCCAGCCGACGTGCGTGAAGTCGTAGAACTCCCAGGCATACCTGACTCCGGTCCACGAGCGGTCCAGGTCGAAGCGGACGAGGAGGGCCTTGCGGGTGCGCACCGCGACGTAGGAGGGGACCTTCTCGATGGCGCTGTCGAAGGGCACGTCCGGGTCCCCGGTGCTGTCGAGCGAGGCCACGCTCGTGTGCTCGATGAACGTGGTGTCCCGCCGGTCGAGCTTCGGCCTGGCGAAGGTGGGCACGAGCGACTGACCGGACCGGTACGGCGCACGCGACAGCCCGGCCAGGTCCTCGAACGTGGGGGCGAGATCGATGTTGGACACCACCTCGGTGCGCACGCCGGGCCTCACCCCAGGGCCGACGATCAACAGTGGCACCCGGACGTCCGAGGTGAACGGCGTACCTTTGCCTCGGCCGAGCCTGTGCTGGCCCAGGTGGAAGCCGTTGTCGGAGGTGAGCACCACGTAGGTGTTGGGGTCGACGGTCTCCAGGATCCGGGCGAGCATTCGATCAATCGACTGCGCCATCTGGGCCCGGTTGCGCAGATCCCTCGTCAGGACGTTTGCACTCGGTTCGTCGTGCACGTGTCGCCATTGCCGGGCGGTCTGACCATCGGCATAGCGCGGTCGGTTGTCGGACTGGGGGTCGCCGAAACCAGGCAGGTCACGGGCGTCGAGCTGGCCGCAGGAGCGCTGCCCGCACGATCCTTCTCGTCGATCCCGAAACGCGGGGGGAAACAACGGGTCTCCCCGGTAAACGCTCGGTTTGATCCGGGAGTGGACACCGTAGGGCGCCACCTCGAGAAAGTACGGCCGGGGGTCGTCGCGATGTGATCTGAGGAAGCTGAGCGCCATGTTGTTGGCCACCCGACCGGCGTATGCGCGGTCCTTCCTGGCGTCACTCGCGGACCGGGGAGGGGCCGGATGCTCCCGGACTCCCAGGACGCCGTCCCGGACTGTCGTGCTGCGAAATCCCCAGCCGTCGTAGGCATCCCCGATGATCGCCCGCCACGTGGACCAACCCGGCGGCCGGACGCCACCCCCATACCCGTTGAGGTACTTGCCGACGAAGCCGGTCGTGTAGCCCGACGCCTGCAACTGGACGTTGACTGAGCGTTCGAGGTTGCCGTTGTTCCTGAACGCCGCGAAACCACCGACCGGGCCGGTCTCCGGCAGCGAGGCGTCCGAGTTCGACAAGACACGCGTCTGGTGCGGGTACTGCCCGGTCAGCAGGCTCGCACGCGAGGGGCAGCACTGTGAGTCGACGACGTACGAGTGACGGTAGAACGCGCCGGTGCGGCGCATCGTCTCGGCGTGCCGCATGCTCGACAGCAGGTCCATCGAGAAGTCGTCCATGACCACGAGGACGATGCTGGGGCGCCGGTCGACGGCCTGAGACGCAAGGACGGAATTGGCGGCCGCGGAATCTGTCGTCGTTCCGGTCGGCGGCAGGATCCCCAATGCCGTGATCAGTCCGACGACCGCCGCGGAGAGAAGTCGATCTCGCACTTGGTTCTTCCCATGAAGTGTGAGCGGACCCTGGCGTCGAGCCCACAGCACGGTAAGCGCCACAGCCTGCCTTGTCACGGAGATCGGAATTGCTGATCCCCGCGGCCTCAGTCAGCCACCAGCTCACGCACGAGATCGTGGATCAGGTCGTAGCCGTGCTCGGTGAGGATCGACTCGGCGTGGAACTGGATGCCCCGGTAGTGCGGGCCGTAGAGCGCATGGATGTCGCCGGTCTCGGGGTCGGTCTCGACGCGGACGCCCCGGGGCATCACGGTCTCGGGGCCGACCCGGCCGACGAACGTGTTGTAGAACCCGACCCGCTCGGTCCGGCCGTCGAT
>JBJMIQ010000300.1:0-12568 GCA_045806805.1 Nocardioides sp.
GGGCCACGCTCCGCGCCGGCACGGTCGCCGACGCCGACGTGGTCGACGCCGGGCCGGGCCCCGACCTCGTGAGCAGCCAGGCGGGACGGGACCGGTTGCGGGGCGGGGAGGGCGACGACTTCCTCGAGGCCTACAGCTCCGCGCCGACCAGCGTGCTTGCGGGCGCGGGTGACGACTACGTCGCACAGGACCTCGTCGACACCCCCGGCGCGCAGACCTCCGGCGGGACGGGCGCCGATGTGGTCTCGCTCTACGGGAAGCTCCTGGAGGACCGTTCACCCCCGGTCGAGGTCACCGTCGACCTGCGGGCCGGCAGCACCTCCGCCGACGTCGTCCCACCGGCCACGGGCCGGATCGGCGGCTACGAGCAGCACCGGCTGATCGGGAACCTGGCCTGGGTGTTCCACGGCACGATGGTCGCCGACCGGGCCTGGGCGATCACCGGCGGCCCGTTGCGTGCCTGGACCTACGCCGGCAACGACTCGGTCACCGCCACCGACCGACCGGACTTCGTCAACGCCGGCGACGGGACGGACGTGGTGTGGGGCCGGGGCGGCGCCGACACCTGCCGCAGCGCCGAGCGGGGCACCTGCTGATCCACTCCCGCTGATTTTCGAGCGCTGACTACCGTCGCCGGAGTGAGACCGAGGATCGTGGGCGCCGTGCTGGTGGTCGGCGCGCTGGCTGCGGCCGGCGTGGTGGCGGTCCAGCTCCGCGGCTCCGCGCCCGCGACGAGGCCAGAGCCGGCGCCGACCGACTACGTCGCGCTCGGCGACTCCTTCAGCGCCGGCCCGCTGGTCCCCGACGCGCGGTCCGACCCGTCAGGCTGCTTCCGGTCGACCAACAACTACCCGGCGTACCTCGCGGGATTTCTCGGGGTGCGGACCTACCGCGACGTGACCTGCTCCGGGGCCTGGACCCGGGACGTCCGACGGCCCCAGCGGATGCCCTTCGGCCAGACGGCCCCACCGCAGCTGGACGCCGTGTCCGCCGGCACGGACCTGGTCACCATCGGCATCGGCGGCAACGACTTCGGGCTGTTCGGCTCCATCGTCGGGACCTGCGGCGCGCTGCGGGACCGCGACCCGGGCGGAGCTCCGTGCCGGGAGGCGTTCACCCGCCGGATCGGTGGACGGCAGGTCGACACCAAGGTGCGCGACGCCCGACGGGTGGAGGACCACCTCGTCCAGGCCCTCCGGGCCGTGGCACGTCGTGCGCCCGACGCGGAGATGTACGTCGTCGGGTACCCGCGCCTGCTGCCGGAGCGCGGCCGGTGCGCCGCGGTGTCGTTCGCCGCCGGTGACTACGCGTGGGGTGGCCGGGTGGCCCGGCTCCTCAACGCTTCGCTGCGCGGGGCCGCGGAGCGCGCAGGAGCGACCTTCGTCGACCTCTATCCCGCCTCACGGGGTCACGACGCGTGTGCGGGATCCCAGGCGTGGCTGAACGGGAGCGAGACCCTGTTCGGGCTGGCCGCGGGTTTCCATCCATTCCAGGCGGGCATGCGGGGGATGGCGCAGGCGCTCTACGCCGCCATCACGGGCGACCCGGCCCCACGGGACGCAGGGGCCGACGCCGAGCCGCCGCCGGGCTCCGTGGTCCAGAACCCTCAGCCGGATGCCCGCTGATCGACCCGAAGCTGACCCGACGGAGAACGTTCGGCCAGGAACTGGTCGACCAGGGCCGGCACCGCCGTAGACGCGACCTCCACTGCGTCGGTCTCCGGCACGTCGAGTGCGGTCACCGCCTGGCTCCCGCCTGCCGTGGTGGCGCTGAGTGTCGTCAGGCCCGCCCGGCGCTGGAACCAGGAGGACCGGAAGTTCCAGCCGATGACCGCGGTCGTCTCGAGCACCTGGCGCTGTCGGAACAGGCTGCCCGACCGGGCCACGAAGTGATGCGCGGTCAGGGTGTGTCCGAGCGACCTCGCCCGGTCCGCCGCCAGGGCCGCGCCGACCGCCGGCACGACGACCGCGGCGACCAGGAGCCACGGGGGTGCGCCGGCCACCACCGCGATGACGAGTGCCAGCGACAGCACGCCGGTCGGCACGAGGGCGCGGGAGAACCGTCGCGTCCTGGCGCGCGGTCCGTGCGACTGGAGCTCCGTGGTCACCGGCTCGTCGGCACCCAGGACCTGAGCGGCGACGTCGGTCACCACGGTCTGCGGCGCCGGGGGCACCAGCATCGAGCTGCCCGACGACTGGCGGTCGAGACCGGTCACGATCGCCGAGAGCCGCCCGCCGCGGGCCAGGCGCAGCCCGATCGGCTCACCGATGCTGACGCCACTGACGCGGTCGTCGTCCAGGCTGGTCTCCCGGGTCGTGAACAGTCCGCGGCGCAGGTGCCAGGACCCGTCCCGAGCGGCGTGGGTGAGGGTGAATCCCCAGTTGCTGACCAGGTAGCCGGCGACTGCCAGCACCGACATGCCGGCGATCAGGACCGGGATCGCGATCAAGGCGAGCGACCAGGGCACGCCCACTCCGGTGACCGCCGGGTCCACGTCGACACTGGGTCCGGTGCCGAAGCCGTCGAGCACCTGGCTGCCGACGCCGAGGAGCGCCACGGTGGCGACCAGGCCACTGCTGGTCAGCGGGGCGAACCTCGCCCAGCCCGGATCGAGACGCAGCACCACCCGGACCGACGGCGCCGCTACTGGATCGGGGGTAGTGGCCGTGTCGGTGCCTGCTGCCCCTCCGGTCGTGGTGGGTTCCTCGGTGGCCTCGGGAGCGGCGTGGAGCAGGTCGGCCCGCAAGCGGCGGGCCCGGTCGACCGGAAGGCCGTCCAGGTCCAGCCGGTCGGCGTCGCTGGTCGAGGCGGTGCCCGTACCGACGCGCACCGTGGTGAGCCCGAGCAGTCGCTGGATGGGCTGGGCGGTCAGCTCGACGGTCCGGACCCGTTCCAGGCGGGTGGAGAGCACGTGCTTGTTGAGCAGCCCGCGCTTGAGCTCGATCCGCCCCTCGCCGATCCGGAAGCTGGTGGTGAAGTAGCGGAGGATCCCGAGGGCAACGGGGAACGCGATGCCGAGCAGCTGCCAGCGGACGTCGGAGCCGCTGGAGCGGTTGGAGAAGAAGAAGAGGCCCACCAGCACGGGGAGGAAGCGCAGCACTTCGCGGATCGGGTGGACCAGCAGCATCCGTTGGTCGAGACGCTGCCACTGGGTCTCCACGGCGGGCCCGGCCGGCGGGGTGGTCATGTGGCGTCGCCGGGGACGGCGTCGGCCTGGACCGTGAGCTCCTCTGCCAGCCGCTGGGCCAGCTCGCGGTCCAGCCCGCTGATCTCCAGGGCGCCGGCCGCCGAGGCCGTGGTCACGGTGACGCTTGCCAGCCCGAAGAGCCGCTCGATCGCACCCTCGGAGTAATCGACGGTCTGGATCCGCGACATCGGGGCGATCCGCCGTTCGCGGGTCCACCAGCCGACCTGGGTGTAGACCGCGGTCTCGGTGACCTCCCAGCGGTGCACGGCGTACCGCCACAGGGGGACGACGGCGACGTACGTCGCGAGCGCGAGGCCGACCAGTACCGTCACCCACCACCGGACGTCGAACGGCGCCCAGACGTAGGCGATCACCACGAAAGCGAAGAAGAGCAGCACACTCTCGAGCAGGGCCCCGAGCAGCCACATCCAGCGAGCGCTCGGGCTCACCCGCTGGCTGGGTTCGCGCAGGCTGGATTCGGAGGGGGCCGCCGTGCTCACGGGACGAGCCTAGACATCGGGTACTACTTGAGCTCGCAGATCACCGCGCCGTTGGTGACGGACTGGCCAACCTCGGCCTGAAGGCTGGTGACCGTGCCGGTCTTGTGGGCCTTGAGCGGCTGCTCCATCTTCATCGCCTCGATGACCACGATCGCGTCCCCCTCGGCGACCTCCTGGCCCTCCTCTACGACGACCTTGACGATGGTGCCCTGCATCGGGCTGGTCACCGCGTCGCCGCTGGCCGCAGCTCCGGCCTTCTTGCCGCCGCTGCGTTTCGGCTTCTTCGCACCCCCGCCGCCGGTGGCGGCGAGGCCACCGAGGCCGGCGGGCAGCACGACCTCGAGCCGCCGGCCACCGACCTCGACGGTGACCTTCTGTCGCTCGCCGGGCTCCTCGGTCTCCGCGGACTCGCCCGCGTAGGGCGGGATCTGGTTGTCGAAGTCGGTCTCGATCCAGGTCGTGTAGACGTCGAACCTGCCGACCCCGTCGGCCTCCGGGTCGCCGATGAAGGCCGGGTCGTCGACGACCGCCTGGTGGAACGGGATGACGGTGGGCATACCGTCGACCACGAACTCGTCGAGCGCCCGTCGGGATCGTTCCAGGGCCTGCGTGCGGTCGCGCCCGGAGACGATCAGCTTGGCCACCAGTGAGTCGAACGACCCGGGGACCGTCTCGCCCTGGTCGTACCCGCCGTCGACCCGGACGCCCGGCCCGGAGGGTGCGTGCCAGCGGGTGAGGGTTCCGGGCGCCGGCATGAAGTTGCTACCGGCGTCCTCGGCGTTGATCCGGAACTCGATGGAGTGGCCCTCGACGCGCGGGTCGTCGTACCCGAGCTCCTCGCCCGCAGCGATCCGGAACATCTCGCGGACCAGGTCGAGACCGGTCACCTCCTCGGAGACGGGGTGCTCGACCTGGAGCCGGGTGTTGACCTCGAGGAACGAGATGGTGCCGTCGCGCCCGACCAGGAACTCGCACGTGCCGGCGCCGACGTAACCGGCCTCCTTCAGGATCGCCTTGCTGGCGTCGTAGAGCTCGGCCATCTGGTCATCGGTGAGGAACGGCGCGGGCGCCTCCTCGACGAGCTTCTGGTGGCGACGCTGGAGCGAGCAGTCGCGGGTCGAGACCACCACGACGTTGCCGTGCTGGTCGGCGAGGCACTGGGTCTCGACGTGGCGCGGTTTGTCGAGGAACTTCTCGACGAAGCACTCGCCACGGCCGAACGCCGAGACCGCCTCGCGCACCGCCGACTCATAGGCGTCCGCGACTTCGGACATCTCGCGCGCGACCTTCAGACCTCGACCGCCCCCGCCGAAAGCGGCCTTGATCGCGATCGGGAGGCCGTTCTCCTCGGCGAACGTCACCGCCTCGTCGGCATTGTCCAGCGGATCCTTGGTGCCGGGGGCGAGCGGGGCGCCGACCTTCTCGGCGATGTGGCGCGCCTTGACCTTGTCGCCCAGGTTCTCGATCGCGGCCGGCGGCGGTCCGATCCAGACCAGGCCGGCGTCGATGACGGCCTGGGCGAAGTCGCGGTTCTCGGCGAGGAAGCCGTAACCGGGGTGCACCGAGTCGGCCCCCGAGTCCTTGGCCGCCGCGATGATCTTGTCGATGTCGAGGTAGGACTCGGCCGGGGTGGCCCCGCCCAGGGAGTGTGCCTCGTCGGCCAGCCGCACGAACAGTGCGTCTCGGTCAGGATCGGCGTAGACCGCGACGCTGCCGATGCCGCTGTCCTTGCAGGCGCGGATCACGCGGACGGCGATCTCACCGCGGTTGGCGATCAGGACCTTCTGCAGTGGCTGGGGCTCCGGCACCTGGCACTCCTCGCTGCTGGCTCCACTTGGCTGGGGCTGCTCGGCAGCCTATCGCCGGAGCTGTCAGACCGGGCGGGTGGTGACCGTGCACCCGACCAGCTCGACGTCGGGCGAGGAGGCCGAGCCGGCCTCGACCGTGACCGTGCAGTCACCGGGGGCGATGAAGCCGCCGTGCTCGACCCGGAACCGTCCGTCGCCGCCACTGGTGCCCATCGCGACGCCGTCCACCCTGATCGTCCGGTTCGGAATGGCCGTGCCCTCGATCCGGAGATAGCTTCCGCTGAGCTCGGCAGTGCCCACACGCACCGCGGTGTAACCGGTCTCGGGGATGATCAGCACCAGCACCACGGCGAAGGCCAGGACGAACAGGGCATTGGCCGCGAGCCCGGCACGCAGGCTCCACAGCGCTGTTCGGCGTCCCCCACGTTCGAGGCTCGCCATCGCGTTCCTTCCGCGGGATGCGGCCGGCCGCGGCCGCATGTATTCAGGTATACACCCGGGCGGCAGGATGGCCCAGTGCCTCATGGACCAGTGCCTCATGAACCAGTGCCGCATGAACCAGTACCCCACTACGACGAGCCGGTCGACCCCGACCTCGACCCCGCCCACCTCGTCGTGGTGCTGGCCGTCTCCCTGGGAGGCGGCGCCGGAGCAGCGGCCAGGTTCGCGGCGTACCGGGTGGTGCCCGAGGTGTGGGCGACCCTCGTGGTCAACCTGGCCGGGTGCGCCCTGATCGGGGTGCTCGTGGTCCTCACCACCGAGGTCTGGCAGGCGCACCCGCTGATCAGGCCGTTCCTCGGCACCGGTGTCCTCGGCGGGTTCACCACCTTCTCCACCTACACCCTCGACGCGCACGGGTTGTGGGAGGCGGGCGACCGGGTGATCGCCGCCGGCTACCTGGTCGGCACTCTCGTGGGTTGCGTGGCCGCGGCGACGGCCGCGGTCGCCGTGTCCCGGTCACTGGTCAGCACCCGGATCGGAGGCCGGCGGTCATGAGCTGGATGCTCGTCGTCCTGGGCGGCATGGTCGGGGCGCCTGTGCGCTACCTGGTCGATGTCGGCCTGACCACTCGCCTCGGGACCGGGTTCCCGTTCGGGACGCTGGCCGCCAACGGGGGGGCCTGTGCGCTGCTCGGGATCGTGGCCGGCGCCGGCCTCGCCTCCGACTCGCCGGGCTACGTCCTGCTCGGCTCCGGGGTGGCCGGGGCGATGTCGACGTACTCGACCTTCGCGTTCGAGGTCGTGCGCCTGGGCGAGGAGGGTCGGGCCGCTCGGGCCGCGGCGTACGCGCTGGTCAGCACGGTCCTGGGGGTAGTTGCGCTCCTTCTGGGCCTCGCGGTGGGATGACGGGGTAACCCAGTGGCGAACTCGTCGTTGGACCCGTGTCGATCTCTCCCGTGCGGCCGGGGTCAGGGGTTCCGGCCGCGCGGGAGTCCTGGCGCGACCGCCACGGGTGGCCCTCAACCAGCCGTCAGCGGGAGGACGGCCGATGCATCCGGACCGGCGAGACCAGGAAGACCGGCTGGCCCGCCTCCCAGACCGTCGTCCCACCGGGACCGGTCACCACTTCATGGGGTCCCTGAGCCGGTGTGCTTGTGGACGCAGCCGTACGCTGCCGTTGAGCTGCCTGCAGTGCGACCTGATAGGCCGCGACGAGCGCCGCGAACCGCCCTGCTGCGTCGCGGGTATCGCTGACGTCCGGGTGCACCCTTCTGGCCTGCTGACGAAACGCCGTCGACACCTGCGCCGGTGTCGCGACCGCGGTCAGTCCGAGCAGTGCCCTGGCTTCGGACGGAGACGGCTTCTCGTGGGCCACGACGCGCTCCCCTTCCCTCAGGAATGGGCGGAATTTCTCGGGAACTGCCCTTGCAAATTCTGTCACGCCTTCGCAATAATCTGCAACAGCGAGTATAGATTTATCCCGGTGGGGAAGAGGTGCCGAGGAGGTGGGGGAGCTCATCGTCTGACTCATTCCGAGACGAACGGCGAGCCGCGGGTCACTGATGATCGAAGGGTCCTTCACGTCGCGACCCTTGAAGCAGGCGCAGCTGATGCGCGGGCCTTCGCGGCTCGTCGTTCCCCGCCAGGCACCCATGGAGACTCGACTGCGACGGAGAACGAGATGTACCCCTCCCAGGAGGCGCGCGAACTTGCCATCCTGCTACGGATCAGCCGCGACCTCGACATCTGTGGCGACGTCACCGCCACCGTGGACAATCCCTCTGAGCTCCTGGCCTGGGCCACCATCCTGAGCGAGCGGGGTATCCGCGCCTGGCGTGCCCAGGACTCCGGCAACCGCTACCTCCAGGTCACGGCCGATCACCGCAGGGCGCCGGTTCGCGGCCACGTCGCTGCCGTCCTCGAGTGCGACCACCACCTCGAGTTCTGGGACGAGTGCGGCCTGAGCACGCTGGAACCCGGCGAGACCAGAGCACTGGGGGTCCGCGACCTGACCCGGGCCTGGGAAGCCATGCCGATCACGCCGCCCGACGCCTCCGACCCCCCACGTCCGCCCGCGGCAGGCGCGGCCTAGCCCAGGATCATCAGGGGTCCCGCGTCGCCGCGCGTTCGGCAGCGGCGCGGACCAGCCCGGCCAGCAGGCCGACGTCGGTCGCGGTCTCGGGGTGCCACTGGACCGCAACGCAGAAGCGGTCGCCCGGTGCCTCCATCGCCTCGAGCGTCCCGTCGGCGGCGTGCGCGGAGGCCACGAAACCGGGATGGGTGCGCACGGACTGGTGGTGGTGGCAGTTCACGGCCAGGGTGTCGCCGAGCAGGCCGGCCACCCGCGTGCCCGCCACCGTGGTGACGTCGATCCGCCCGAACTCGTCGCCACCGGGGCTGTGGCCGTCGTGGCCGACGAGGTCTGGGGTGTGCTGGTCGAGAACGCCACCTGCCTGCACGGTCATCACCTGCATGCCCCGACACACCCCGAGCACCGGCAGGCCCGCCGCGGCCGCCGCGTCGAGCAGCGCCGTCTCCCAGGCGTCGCGGTCGGGGCGCCAGCCTTGGGTGCGCGGGTGCGGCTCCGCGCCGTAGCGGTCCGGGTCCACGTCGGCACCGCCACT
The DNA here is from genome assembly GCA_045806805.1 of Nocardioides sp. GTDB lineage: Bacteria > Actinomycetota > Actinomycetes > Propionibacteriales > Nocardioidaceae > Nocardioides. The sequence goes on from JBJMIQ010000300.1 coordinate 8,560, forward strand.
GATGACCAGCCCGTCCAGGCGGGCCACGACGCTGTCGGCCGCACCCTGCTGCCCGAGCGGCGGCAGCAGGACCGGCACCCCGCCGGTGGCCTCGACGGCCGCGGCGTACTGGCTCGGCAGCACGTCGGCGCGCAGGTTCCAGACCCCCCACGCTGACTCCTCGCGGTAGGTCGTCAGCCCGATGACCGGTGGACCCATGCCCTTGCCGATCAGAGCGGCGTCACGTAGGCGCCGGAGATGCCGCCGTCGACGAGGAAGGTGCTGGCGGTGATGAAGCTGGACTCGTCCGAGGCGAGGAACAGCACCGCGTTCGCCACCTCCTCGGCCTCTGCGAAACGGCCCATCGGCACATGCACCAGTCGCCGGGCCGCCCGTTCGGGATCCTTGGCGAAGAGCTCCCGCAGCAGCGGCGTGTTGACCGGCCCGGGGCACAGCGCGTTGACCCGGATGCCCTCGCGTGCGAACTGGACGCCGAGCTCGCGCGACATCGACAGCACTCCGCCCTTGGACGCCGAGTAGGAGACCTGCGAGGTGGCGGCGCCCATCACCGCGACGAAGGACGCGGTGTTGATGATCGAGCCCGACCGCTGCTCCAGCATGCACGCGAGCGCGGCCTTGCAGCACAGGTAGACGCTGGTCAGGTTGACCTCCTGGACCCGGCGCCAGGCGTCGAGATCGGTGTCGAGGATCGAGCCGTCCTCGGGAGGGGAGATCCCTGCGTTGTTGAAGGCGATGTCGACCGACCCGTAGGTCGCCTTGGCGGTCGCGAAAAGCTCGTCGACCTGCTCCCTGCTGGTCACGTCGACGCCGACATAGGTCGCGAGGTCGTTGCCGCCGAGCTGGCCGACGAGCGCGTGCCCGCGCTCGTCGTCGATGTCGCCGATGACCACCTTCGCGCCCTCCTCGACGAAGCGGCGCACGGTGGCCAGGCCGATCCCGGAGCACCCTCCGGTGACGACCGCGACCTTGCCCTGCAGGCGACCGGTCATCTCTCTCCTTCGGTCAGTGGGCGATGAAGACGTTCTTCTCCTCGGTGAAGGCCTGCGGCGCGTCCGGGCCGAGCTCCCTCCCGAGGCCGGACTGCTTGTATCCGCCGAACGGGGTCCAGTAGCGGACCGAGGCATGGCTGTTGACGCTGAGGTTTCCGGCCTCGACGGCCCGGGCGACACGCAGGCCGCGCCCGATGTCGCTGGTGTAGATCGAGCCGGACAAGCCGTACTCGGTGTCGTTGGCCAGCTCGACCGCGTGGGCCTCGTCGTCGAACGGCATCACCGCGACGACAGGGCCGAAGACCTCCTCGCGCCAGATCGGCGCGGACGGGTCGTCGGTGAGGACGACGCTCGGGGGTACCCAGAAGCCATCCCCGTGCGGAGTGGTCCCGGCGAACGCGACCTCGGCGTGGTCGAGGTATCCCTGCACCGTGGTCTGCTGGTGGGCCGAGATCAGCGGCCCCATCTCGCTGGCCTCGTCGCTCGGGTCGAGGACCTTCAGTCCCCGCACCGCCGGCTCGAGCAGGCCGAGGAACTTGTCGTACGCGGACCGCTCCACGAGGATCCGCGAGCGGGCGCAGCAGTCCTGCCCTGCGTTGTCGAAGACGGCGTACGGCGCACTCGCCGCGGCGGCCGCGAGGTCGGCGTCGGCGAACACCACGTTCGCGGACTTGCCGCCGAGCTCGAGGGTGACCCGCTTCACCTGCTCGGCACAGCCGGCCATGATCCGCTTGCCGACCGCGGTGGAGCCGGTGAAGCACACCTTGCGCACGAGCGGATGCGTCACGAACCGCTCGCCCACGACCGAGCCCTTGCCGGGTACGACGTTCAGCACGTGTTCGGGCAGCCCGGCCTCGAGGGCCAGCTCGCCGATCCGGATGGCGGTGAGGGGGGTGAGCTCCGCCGGCTTGAGCACGACGGTGTTGCCGGCGGCGATGGCGGGCGCCATGCCCCAGCCCAGGATCGGCATCGGGAAGTTCCAGGGGACGATGATGCCGACCACGCCGAGCGGTTCGTGGAACGTGACGTCGGTGCCGCCGGCCACCGGGATCTGGCGTCCGAACAGCCGCTCGGGGGCCCCGGCGTAGTAGTTCAGGCAGTCACGGACATTGCCGGCCTCCCAGCGCGCGTTGGACCAGGTGTGCCCGGCGTTGCGCACCTCGAGCTCGGCGAGCTCGTCGACGTGGGCGTCGATGACTGAGGCGAAGCGGCGCAGCAGGGCGGCGCGGTCGCCGGGCGCCACGGTCCGCCACGACGTGAATGCCTCTCGGGCCTGCTCGATCACCCGGTCGGTGTCGGCCTGCGAGGCCTCGACCACCTCGGTCACCGGTCGGGCCGTCGCCGGGTTGATGACGGTGAACGTGTCGGACATCAGAGCCTCTCGAAGCCGCGGCGGAGCTCCCAGTCGGTGACGGCCGCCCGGTAGGCCGCGAGCTCCACGTCAGCCATGTTCATGTAGTGGTCGACGACCTCGTCACCCAGGGCCGCGCGGGCGACCTTGGAGGTGGCGAAGGCCTCACGCGCGTCGGCCAGGGTGGCCGGCACGTGGGCCTTGTCGGAGGTGTAGGCGTTGCCGACGAGCTCTTCCTCCAGTGGCAGCTCCTGCTCGATGCCGTGCAGGCCACCGGCGATCATCGCGGCCAGCGCGAGATAGGGGTTCACGTCCGCGCCGGGAATCCGGTTCTCCATCCGGGCCCCGGCGCCGCGGCCGACGAGCCGGACAGCACAGGTGCGGTTGTCCTGGCCCCAGGCGATGGCCGTGGGGGCGAACGATGCGTCCGCGAACCGCTTGTAGCTGTTGATGTTCGGCGCGTAGAGCAGCGTGAAGTCGGCCGCGGTCGCGAGCACACCGGCGACGAACTGGTCGTACAGCGGCGTGCGCTCGTCCCGGTCGTCGTCCCAGAACACCAGTGACCCGTCCTGGCCGCGCAGCGACAGGTGGATGTGGCAGGAGTTGCCTTCCCGCTCGTTGTACTTCGCCATGAACGTGACCGACTTGCCGTGCTGGGCGGCGATCTCCTTGCAGGCGTTCTTGTAGACCGCGTGGTTGTCGGCCGACACCAGCGCCTCGGCGTAGAGGAACCCGATCTCCTGCTGGCCGAAGTTGCACTCGCCCTTGGCGCCCTCGACGTCGAGGCCGGCGGCGTACATGTGGTTGCGCACGTCGCGCAGGAACGGCTCGACGCGGCTGGTGCCGAGGATCGAGTAGTCGATGTTGTACTGGTTCGCCGGCGTCAGGTCCCGGTAGTCGTTGCGGTGGGCGTCCTCGAACGTCGTGTCGAAGGCGATGAACTCGAGCTCCGTGCCGGCGAGGGCCGTCCAACCGTGCTCGGCGACGCGTTCGAGCTGGTGCTTGAGGATCGACCGGGGCGACTGGGCCACGGGGGAGTGGTCCGGCCACGTCAGGTCGCACTGGATCATGGCCGTGGCCGGCAGGTGGGTCAGGACCCGGATCGTGGCCTCGTCGAGGACGAACTCCATGTCGCCGTACCCCGTCTCCCAGGAGGAGATCGCATAGCCGTCGACCGTGTTCATCTCGACGTCGACGGCGAGGAGGTAGTTGCAGCCCTCGGTGCCGTGTCCGACGACGTGCTCGGCGAAGTAGCGGCCGTGCAGGCGCTTGCCCTGGAGACGGCCCTGCATGTCGGTGAAGGCGACGACCACCGTGTCGATCGCATCATCGTCGATGCGGGACAGCAGCTCGTCCATGGTCAGGTGGCGATCGTTGCGCAGTTGGCTCCGGGTCATGCGGGGCTCCTAACCCACGAAGCCGCGCAGGAGCGCGGCCGTGTCGTCACAGTGCTCTTCCATGGCCCGGCGGGCCCGTTCTGGCGTCCCGGCGAGGATTGCCCGGACGACGGCCATGTGCTGCCTGTCGGAGTGCGCGATGTTGGCGTCCAGCACCGGGATGGCCAACAGCATCTCGTTCAGGACGGCCTGTACGGACGTGACCGCCTCGATCATCCGCGGCGAGCCGGTGAGCGTCGCCACCGTCAGGTGGAAACGCGAGTCGGCCTGCC
>JBJMIQ010000301.1:0-23935 GCA_045806805.1 Nocardioides sp.
AGTGAGACGACCGCGGCCTTGGTGGCGGCGTACACGCTGAGGTCCGGTACCGGCCCGAGCCCAGACAGGGAGGCGGTGTTGACGATGTCGCCACCGTGCTCCCCGAAAGCGTCCAGTGCCGCGCGCATCCCCCAGACCGTGCCGAGCAGGTTGACCTCGACCAGGCGGCGGGTGACCTCCTCCGGCATGTCGGCTAGCAGGCCGTCGTGACAGATGCCGGCGTTGTTGAACCACGCCACGAGTACGCCGTGGCGCGCGGCGGCTGCGGCGACCTCGCCGTGCGATCCCGGTTCGCGGATGTCCTGCTGGAGGCCTTCGACAGCCCCGATCTCGGCGGCGGTCGCGGCGGCCGCCTCGCCGTCGACGTCGGTGAGCACGACCTGGTGCCCGCGCTGGACCATTCGTTCGGCGATGCCGCGGCCGATCCCGCGGGCTCCGCCGGTGACCACGCAGCTGGTGTCCATGGCGCGGAGTCAATCAGACGAGGCCCTGCGAGAGTTCCGGGGTTTCGAGGCTCGGTCGCTGAGCGACCTCGCACCTCAACCACCGGAGGGACACCCCAGCCGCCGGTGCCACACCCGACTTAGCTGCGACACGCTGTTCGAACAGATGTTTGAAAATGGCCGGATCGCGGGGCTACCTTGAGCCCATGCCCAAGAAGACCGTGACCGAGCTCCCCGATGGTCCTCCCGACGCCACCGGCCTGACCCCGCGCCAGCAGCGGGTGCTCGCCCACATCAAGGACTCCATCGAGAAGCGCGGCTACCCGCCGAGCATGCGCGAGATCGGCGAGGCGGTCGGCCTGACCAGCTCCTCGAGCGTCGCCCACCAGCTCAAGGTGCTCGAGGAGAAGGGCTTCCTCAAGCGCGACCCCAACCGTCCCCGGGCGCTCGAGGTGTTCCTGCCCGAGGTGATGGCGGCCCGGCGCTCGATGTCGTCGGCCGAGGAGACCTCGATCGACGAGACGGGTGTCGGCGACGCGATGCCCGCGGCGTCGTACGTCCCGGTCGTGGGCCGGATCGCCGCCGGCGGCCCGATCCTCGCCGAGGAGCAGGTCCAGGACGTGTTCCCGCTCCCCAAGCAGCTCGTGGGCGAGGGCACCCTCTTCCTGCTCGAGGTCAAGGGCGACTCGATGATCGACGCGGCCATCTGCGACGGCGACTACGTCGTCATCCGCAAGGAGCAGACCGCCGACAACGGCCAGATCGTCGCCGCCCTGCTCGACGACGAGGCCACGGTCAAGACCCTGCAGCGCAAGGACGGCCACGTCTGGCTGCTCCCCCACAACGCGGCCTACGAGCCGATCAACGGCGACCACGCCACGATTCTCGGTGTGGTGACCGCGGTCCTCCGCAGCGTCTGACGCACACGAACGCTGACCCGCCCGAAAGTTTCGGGCGGGTCAGCGTGATTTCGTGTCAGTTCCGGGGTTTCGAGACGGTTGCTAGCGCAACCTCCTCAACCACCGGCTACGTCAGCTGAAGAGGAAGCCCGCGCCGCCGTTCATCCCGTCGGAGATGTAGATCGCGAAGTAGCCGATCGCCGCCAGGCTGCCCAGGACGACGGCGGCGATGCACTTGCCGGCTCCCGTCGGCGCGCGGCGGCCGGCGTTCCCGACAACCAGCCCGGCCACGCCGAGCACCAGCGGCAGCCCCGACCAGAACGCCGGGAGGAGCAGCACCAGTGCCGGAATGGCGAGACCGAGTGCGGTGCCGCCGGCACTCTCCTTGCGGAGCGCCCGGGGCATGACGAGTCCGAAGACCAGGGACGTCGCGACGGCGAGGACTCCCCAGACGACGATGATCTCGGTCCAGTCGTGGGCACCGAACGCGGCACCGGCCGCGGCGGCCAGGCCGGTGGCGAGTCCGATACCGGCGACGGCTCGGGTGGTGGTGGAGGGGTAGTGGCTGGTCATGGTGGTCATGGCCGGTCCTTTCAGAAGTGTGAATGAGTACGTCGAGTCTTGGCTCGAGGCCCCACCCGCGTCGTCACGCACCGGAGCGAGCGCGCCCATCCCCACGGGTGAATCCCACGTCATTCGCAAGAGTGACTACACGGCTCGGTCTGCGGCCCTAACGTCGTCCCATGCACCCGCGCGCGATCCTCAGGAAGTACGGCGACCTGCTGCTCGCTGTGGTCCTCGCGCTTTTCCTGACCGTGGAGACAGTGGCTTTCGGCGGTTCGCTCTCTGCCGTCGGCGCTGCCCTGCTCGGGGGACTGTCGCTTTCACTGCGTCGTCGCCTGCCTGCCGCGTCCTTCCTTCTGTCCATGGTCGGCCTTTTCGGACTGGTCGCGCTGGCTCCGGGCCTCGACAGCGAGTCGCTGGCGTTCATCGTCATCTTCTTCATCGCGCACTACTCGCTCGGCCGGTGGTCCAGCGGGATCGAGGCGTGGATCGGAGTGGCGTGCGTCCTGGGGTCCATGGTCACGTTCACGATCGGGGACGCCACCGCCAACGACGTGGCAGTGTCCGAGATCTCCCTCGGCAGCATCGCGTTCGCGGTCGGGTTCGTGGGTGGGCCATGGGCCGCCGGGCTCGCCGTCAGGCTCCGGCGCGAGCGCGAGACGGAGCTCAAAGCCGAGAACGACCGGCTCCGCCGGGAGCAGCAGGAGCAGGCCGCCCGCGCCGTGGCCGAGGAGCGGTCCCGGATCGCCCGCGAGCTGCACGACGTGGTCTCCCACGCGATCTCCGTGACCGTGCTCCAGGCCCGCGGAGCCCGCGCGACCCTCGACGCCAACCCAACAGCCGCGCGCCGCGCACTGGATGCCATCGAGCAGACCAACACCGCAGCGCTCGGCGACATGCGCCGTCTCCTGGCGGTGCTCCGCGACACCGAGCCCGAGGGGCTGGCCGCTGACGACCACGCGCCACAACCCTCGCTCGCTCACCTCGAACGTCTGGTCACCCATGTCCGCGACTCCGGCGTACCGGTCGAGGTGGACGTGGTGGGCACCCCGCAGGTCCTGCCGCCGGGCGTCGACCTCTCGGCGTACCGGATCGTGCAGGAGGCGCTCACCAACGTGCTCAAGCACACGGCCGAGGCCCGCGCCCGGGTGGTCCTCGAATACGCCGACGACGCGCTCGGCGTCACTGTCACCGACGACGGCTCCCCCGATGCAGTGAACGGCGCAGGCAACGGCTCGGGGCCCGGCGGCGGACACGGCCTCATCGGCATCCAGGAACGCGTGGCTGTTGTCGGCGGAGAAGTGACCGCCGGCCCTCGAGCGGGCGGTGGCTTCGAGATCCGCACCCGACTCCCCTACTCCGTGGAAGTCTCGTGACCGCCGGCATCCGCGTGGTGATCGCCGACGACCAGCCGCTGGTCCGCACCGGCCTCCGGATGATCCTGTCCGCCGAGACCGACATCGAGGTCGTGGGCGAGGCGACCGACGGCCGCTCGGCGATCGCGGTGTGCCGCGACCTCGCGCCTGACGTGGTCCTGATGGACGTACGGATGCCCGAGGTGGACGGGATCGAGGCCACCCGCGAGGTGACTGCCGTGGAAGACCCGCCGCGGGTGCTGGTGCTCACGACGTTCGACCTCGACGAGGTCGTCTACGACGCGCTGCGCGCCGGTGCCAGCGGGTTCCTGCTCAAGGACGCACCCGAGGATCGGCTGACCACCGCGATCCGGGTGGTTGCCGAGGGCGGCTCGCTGTTCGCGCCGTCGGTGACGCGGCGGCTGATCGAGGAGTTCGCCCAGCGCGCGCCTCGCCGGTCACCGGACCTCAGCGGGCTGACCGAGCGCGAGCACGACGTGCTTCGGCTGGTCGCCCGCGGGCTCTCCAACGCCGAGATCGCGGCCGAGCTGTTCGTCTCGGAGAACACGGTGAAGACCCACGTCGCCCGCCTGCTCATGAAGCTCGGCGTCCGTGACCGGGTGCAGGCCGTGGTCCTGGCCTACGAGTCCGGTCTAGTCCGGCCGGCCCGCTGATCCTCAAGGAACTCGGAATTTCACGCTTCGTTGCGGCGCGACGGTTTCACTTTGCCTACGCCACGGGGGCAGGGGAAAAGACATGCGGATCAGATCGGTCATCGGCGCGTGCATCGCGGCCGCGCTCGCGCTCGGCCTCGCCCTGCCGACGTACGCCGTCCCGCGGGACGTCCCTCGCGCGCACCTTCCGGCGCAAGCCTCCGACCGGGCCGAGCAGGCGCTCGCCCGCGTGCAGGCCATCTTCGACCGCCAGCCCGCGGCCCACGCACGCGCCGCGTCGGCAGCAGTCGCCGATCGGGACGCCACACTCGCCCTGCGGGACCTGGCCCGGTACCGCGACCAGCTGAGGGGAACCGCTGCCCGCCAGGCCAGCCAGCTCCTCGCCCGACCCGCGGCGAGCAAGCGGACCTGCACCGCCAACATCTGCGTCCACTGGAGCCCCGCGAGCGTCAACCCGACCGACGACGACCGCGACGGCGTACCGAACTACATCGAGCGCGTGCGTGACACCGTCGACGGTGTCCACCGGAGCTACGTGGCGGCCGGCTACCGCGCGCCGCGGCCCGACGGCGCCCGGGGCGGCAACAACAAGACCGATGTCTACATCCGCAACGTCGGGGCCCAGGGGCTCTACGGCTTCTGCACCAGCGACAAGTCGTTCCGCCAGACCGGACCCTTCGACTCGTGGGCCTACTGCGTGCTGGACAACAACTACACGGAGAAGCCGTTCCGGGCACTGCCCCCGCTCGAGAACATGCAGGTGACCGCCGCCCACGAGTACTTCCACGCGGTGCAGTTCGCCTACGACGCGTTCGAGGACGGCTGGTTCATGGAGGCCACCGCCACCTGGGCCGAGGACGAGCTCTTCACCGACATCAACGACAACCTGCAGTACCTCATCCACGGGCCGCTCCACCGACCCCAAGTCCCGCTCGACAAGTTCGAGGCCGGCGGGCTGCACCAGTACGGCGACTGGATCTTCTTCCGCTACCTCACCGAGAAGATCCCCGCGGGCGCCGCGCTGATCCGGCAGATGTGGCAGCGGGCCGACGGCTCGGCCGGCGCCCAGGACATGTACTCGCTGCAGGCCATCCGCTCCACCCTGGCCGCCCACGGCCAGTCGTTCGGTCGCTGGTTCGCCCGGTTCGCGGACGCCAACCGCCGGCCGGCCGTGGAGTACGCCGAGGGTGCGGACAACGGCTACCCGGTCGCGCCGCTGGGCGGCAGCTTCGCCCTGGCCCCCGGGACGAGCTCCGGGTGGATCGCCCGGCAGGTCAACCACCTCGGCAGCACCACGCTCCGGTTCACCCCGACCGGGCTTCTGCCGGCATCCCTGCTGCGGGTCAACGTGGACCTGCCCGACACCAGCCGCGGGTCGCTCGCGATGGTGACGTCGTACGCCGGAAGCGTGGTCACGCCCGAGCTCGTCAGCCTGAACCGGTTCGGCGCCGGATCGCTTACCGTCCCCCTGCTCGGCGGGGATGTCTCTCGCGTCGAGGTGACGCTGGTCAACGCCAGTGCGCGCACCCGCTGCTGGGCGCGCGCCAGCTCGCCGTTCTCCTGCTTCGGCATCCCCCGCGACGACAACCTGACCCAGCGGGTCCAGGTGACGTCCATTCGGTGACGCTCCGGGTTCAGCGGTGCGCCAGGCACGATTTTCGACCCTCGGATCAGTCCCCACTCACCGCCTCAGGTCCCGAGGACTCGGAGTACTCCCGCGCGACGTACTTGGGGACCACCATCGTCCAGGCGTCGGTGACCAGCTCGGTCATCTCGTTGACGTCCAGCGCCGCCATCCGCACGTCGACCCAGTTGTAGCGCAGGTCCGACGTCGGTGGCATGAGGAACTTGTCCGGCTCGCTCTCGACCAGCGCCACGCGCTCCTCCTTGGGGAAGGCGAAACCCATCACGGTCTCGTCGCGCGAGAACGCGACGTAGACCAGCTGCTTGACCCGGAACTTCACTCGGTCCCGGATCAGGTGCTCGGTGGTCCCGGGCAGCCCGAGCGCCACACGTCGTACGTCGTCGACGGTCACCATGAGCTCAGCCCGCCAGTCGGCTCAGCGCCTTGCGTACGACGTCGGGATCGGTGCTGGTCCACATCGGCGGCAGGCTCGCCTTGAGGAAGCCGCCATAGCGGGCCGTCGCTAGCCGGGGGTCGAGCACGGCGACCACGCCCCGGTCGGTGGAGGTGCGGATCAGCCGACCGGAACCCTGGGCGAGCAGCAACGCGGCGTGGGTGGCCGCGACCTGCATGAAGCCGTTGCCGCCGGACTTCTCGACGGCCCGCTGGCGCGCCGACATCAGCGGGTCGTCAGGGCGCGGGAACGGGATCCGGTCGATGACCACCAGCTGGCAGGTCTCACCGGGCACGTCGAGGCCCTGCCACAGGCTGAGGGTCCCGAACAGGCAGGTGTGGGGGTCCTCGACGAACTGCTTGGCCAGCTCGGGCAGCTGGGCGTCGCCCTGGGCGAGGGTGGTCAGGTGGGGCAGCTGGTCGCGCACCGCCTCGGCGGCGGTCTCGGCCGCGCGCCGCGAGGAGAACAGCCCGAGCGTGCGGCCACCGGAGGCATCGACCAGCTCGACGATCTCGCGCAGCTGGGCCTCCCCCAGCCCGTCGCGCCCCGGCGGCGGGAGGTGGCGCGCGACGTAGAGGATCGCCTGCTGCCCGTAGTCGAAGGGCGACCCCACGTCGAGCCCGCGCCACGGCAGCGCTTCCCCGGAGGGCTCACCGACGGGCTCGGACTCGACCATCCGCTCGGCCGGCTTGAGCCCGACGCTGGTCGCCAGCGCGGAGAAGTCACCGCCGAGCATCAGCGTCGCCGACGTCATCACCACGGTCTTGTCTGAGAGCAGCTTGTCCCTCATCTCGCCCCAGACCTGGAGCGGCGCGACGCACAGCTTCGGCGGGAACCGCTCCCCTCCCTCGGCCAGCCACAAGACGTCGGACTCCTTGTCGGCGGCCATCCGCTCGGCGTTGACGAACACCTCCTGCACCGACCCCTTCGCCTGGGTGAGCCCGGCGTCGGCCTCGTCGGTGTCGCGCGGGTACGCCGACACGCACGCGCGCGCGGCATCGCGTACCAGCGCCAGGGCGTCGGCGAGCTGCTCGGGGATGATGTCGAACCGGCCGGGTGTGGCGGCCGCCAGAGCGTCGGCGAGCGCGTCGGCGGAGTCGGCCAGGTCGTCGGCCTCGGAGCCGTCGACGTGGCGCTGGGACCGTCGGGCGGCCCGCTCCACGTCGGAGACGGCAAGCTCGTCGGTGGCCGCCTGGGTCACCCGCGCCACGAGTTCGTGGGCCTCGTCGATCACGACCACGTCGTAGTCGGGGATCATCGGCACGCCCTCGATCGCGTCGATCGCCAGCAGCGAGTGGTTGGTGACGATCAGGTGGCTGCGATGCGCTTTCTCCCGCGCGAGCTCGGCGAAGCACTCCGTGCCGAACGGGCACTTCGCGGCGCCCAGGCAGTCGCGGTGACCGACGCTGACCTGGCGCCACTCGCGGTCGGTGTGGCGCGGCGCGCGGTCGCGCTCCCCGCTCCCGCCGCCCTCGGCCTCCTCCTCGGCCCACGTGCGCAGCTCGAGGACCTTGTTGCCCATGGACCCCGCGGGCACGTCGACGAGGGTTCCCTGGTCGTCGGGGACGCCCTCGCGGATGCGGTGCAGGCAGGCGTAGTTGGAGCGGCCCTTGAGCACGGCGTAGCTGGCGTCGACACTGTCTCCGACCGCCTCGACCAGACGGGGGATGTCACGCTCGACCAGCTGGTGCTGCAGGGCCAGCGTGGCCGTCGCGACCACGACCCGCCGGTCGTGCAGCAGGCTCGGGACGAGGTAGCCCAGCGACTTTCCGGTGCCGGTGCCGGCCTGGACGAGCAGGTGCTGGCGGCTCTCCATCGCCGACTCGACGGCCCGGGCCATCGCGACCTGACCGGGCCGCTCCTCGCCGCCGAGCGCCTCGACGGCAGTCGAGAGCACCTCTTCGACCGTCACCTCACGGGCAGCGGCGTCCCCCGCGGTCTCGGTCGGGACGGTCTGCGGCACCTGCGCACCCTAAACCCGCCCGCCGACAATCCGGACGGGCACTCCGGAGCAGGTCTCCGGGTGCGGATTGCACTGTGCGTGATGATCCGCAGTTCCGGGCGCCGACGCGGCCGCACGATCACGCACTGCGCACGTCGTCCGGGCCTGTGGACAACGAACAGCAACCCGCTGCCGAGGGGGAATGGTCCGGTCGTGAACCTACCTCCGCTCACCACCAGTCGTCCGTTCACCCGCGCCCAGGGGTGCGCGGCCGGGACAGACCCCGCCAAGGCGCGTGTCGGACGGTTCAAACGAGTCCTGTTCGGCGTCTACGTCGACGCGGGGGTCGAGCTGACCCCGGCGATTCGAGCGGAGGCGGCCCTTGCCCTGTTCGACAGCAGCGCGTTCGCCAGCCACTTCTCGGCTGCCCGGGTCTATGGGGTGCCGGTCCCCACCTGCCCGGATGAGCACGTGACCGTCCCCGAGAAGCGTCATCGGCGACGACCGCAGGGCGTCGTACCCCACGTCAACCCACGTCCCGACGTCAGGGTCGTGGGCGGCGTTCGGGTCTCCGACCCAGCTCAGATGTTCATTGAGCTCGCCGCGGTCCTCAGTCTCGTCGACCTCGTGGTCGTCGGCGACCACCTCGTCCGGCACGGACTGGTGTCCCTGCACCAGCTGCTCGAGAAGTGCGAGCGGAGCACCGCACGGGGCGCTCGCCCAGCCCGACGGGCGGCTGGCTATGTCCGCGACCGGGTGGACTCCCCCATGGAGACCCGACTACGCATGCTGATCGTGCTGGCCGGGTTGCCCGAGCCAGAAGTCAACCTGACTCTTCGTGACGTGAACGGACAACCCATGCGTCGTTACGACCTGTGCTGGCCCTCGGTGCGGGTGATCGTGGAGTACGACGGCCGGCAGCACATCGAGCGTGAGGCGAACTGGGAGTCCGACCTGGAGCGGCGCGAGGCCATCGACGACGACGGGTGGCGGATCCTTGTCGTCACCAGCCGCGGGATCTACCGCCATCCCGAGCAGACCCTGCTGCGGGTCTGGCGGTTGCTGCGGAGCCGCCGACTCCCCAGCGTTCCGACCCGCCCCAGCGATGCGTGGCGACCGCACTTTCCGGGCATGTGACGTCAGACCGAGTGCGCAGTGTTCGATGGTTTGGCCCTGGGTCCCGGTATAGAGCCAAACGATCACGCACACCTCGAACGAGGTCGGGGTCAGTCGTCTCCCTGGTCGACGTCGAACCTCGGGGTGCCGCCGACGCATTCCGCCTGCACGCGGGTACGACGTTCGCCGCTCTCGAAGTCCACGCGCACCTTGACCGGCCCCCGGCTGTCGACGTCGATCGACCACCCGCTGTTGGGCTGGGCGCCCTTGAGCGAGATGTTCGGTCCGCGGCACTCCACGGTCACCACGCCGGCGCTCCCCTGCCACGACCGGGTCACCCCGCTGTCCTGCGGCGACTTGGGCGGAGGCGGGGAAGAGGACGGTGGTGGGTTGTTGGGGGACGACGACGGTTTTGGACCAGGACCAGGGCCGGGGCCAGGACCGGGTGCGGGACCGGGGTTGGGAGCCGCACTGGACGGCGGCGGGGCTGCCGGTGACTGGGGAGCGGACTTCGGGGTGCCCGAGGACGACCGCGGCTTCGTCGGGCCGGCGGTCGGGGACCCGCCGCGCGGCGACGCGGACGCGGAACCCGAAGGCCGGTGCGGCTTCGGCTTCGCGGACTTCGACTTGCCGGTGTGCTTGGTGTGCGGCGCCGCAGTGATGGGCGCAGCCTGTCCGGGCGAACCAGGCGGGGACGACACCACGCCCTGGCCTGCGCGGGAGATCACCGCCCAGACCAGGAGGGCCCCGACGACGACGAGGACCAGCCAGGCGGCGGCCGCCGTGGCGTAGTTCCGGTTGATCCTCATCGCGGCATCCTCTCAGCAAGCAGCGGCGCGGACCCAATGGACGCCCACACCGCTCGCGCAGCCGATAGCGTGGAGCCATGGCTCGCATCCTGGTCGTCGAGGACGACGAGGCGATCCGCATCGCCTGCCGGCGCGGCCTGACCGAGGCCGGTCACGCCGTGGCGACGGCCGCCCGCGGGCTGACCGGGCTCGAGCTCGTCCTCAGCGGAGATCCGCAGGTGGTGCTGCTCGACCTCGGGCTGCCCGACGTCGACGGCATTGCGCTGATCTCGATGATCCGTGCCGCGTCCGAGGTGCCGATCATCGTGATCACCGCCCAGGACGACGACCCGACGATGGTGGAGGCGCTCGACAACGGCGCCGACGACTACGTGGTCAAGCCCTTCGGGACCGACCAGGTCGCCGCCCGGATCCGCGCGGTGCTCCGACGTTCGGGCGCCACCCCGAGCGCGGTCGTCGAGCCGCTGCGCGTCGGCAAGCTGGTCATCGACGAGCGCAGCCGGATGGCGACTCTCAACGGACAACGCCTGGAGCTCGCGCGCAAGGAGTTCGACCTCCTGCTGGCCCTCGCCTCGCGGCACGGCCAGGTCGTCACCAAGGCCGAGCTGCTGGCCGAGGTCTGGCAGGAGGCGTACGGCGGCTCCGACCGGACCGTCGATGTTCACCTCTCGTGGCTGAGACGAAAGCTCGGGGAGTCCGCCGCGGAGCCGCGGTACCTGCACAGTGTCCGTGGCGTCGGGGTGAGGCTGGTCGACCCCGAGCACGAGCCGGACTGATGCGTCGCCGGATCTCATGGCTGGTCCTTGCGGCTACGACGACCGTGGTCGTCTCGTTCGTGATCCCGCTGTGCCTGCTCGTCCAGACCCTGGCCGAGGACCGGGCGATGGCGAACGCCGACCAGGAGGCACGCAACGTCGCCATCCTGGTCACCGGCCTGGTCGACCCCAAGCAGATGGCCGAGGTGGTCGAGAACCTCGACGGTCCGGGCGGTGCGCGCACTGCGGTGCTGACGGTCAACGGGGAGGTGCTGGGCTCCGGATCGATCGACCCCGACGACCCGGAGGTGAAGCGTGCGCTGAGCGGGGAAGCTTTCGAGGTGGTGGACGACTCCGGCGGCCGGGTGCTGCTGCCGGTGGTGAACGAGAAGGGGACCTCGGTCGTCCGCACGAGCGTGTCGCCGCAGGTCCTGCACGCGGGCGTGACCGAGGCGTGGCTCGGCATCGTGGGGCTGGGCCTGCTGCTGCTGGCGATGGCAGGGGCCACCGCGGCGTGGCAGGGCCGGCGCCTCGCCGAACCGCTGCGTGAGGTCGCGGGCACCGCTCACGAGATCCGCGCCGGCAACCTGGCCGCGCGCGCGGAGGTGCGCGGGACGGAGGAGACCAAAGAGCTGGCGCGGGCGCTGAACGGTCTGGCCGAGCGCATCCGTGAGCTGCTCGCGGCGGAGCGCGCCACGGTCGCCGACCTGTCGCATCGGCTCCGGACGCCGGTGACGGCGCTGCGGCTGGACGCGGAGGCGGTCGAGAACCGCACGCTCGCTCGTCGGTTGAGTGATCACATCGCCGTCCTGCAGCGCAGCATCGACGCGATCGTCAAGGAGGCCCGACGACCGGTGCGCACGGATCTGCCGGAGGTCGGTGACTTCGCGGCGACGGTCCGTGAGCGGACGGCGTTCTGGCAGGTGCTGGCCGAGGACCAGGCCCGGCCTACGAAGATCTCGATCCCCGAGCGGGAGCTGACCGTGCCGGTTGCTCCCGAGGACCTGGCCACCATGGTCGACTGCCTGATCGACAACGTCTTCGCCCACACCCCGGAGCAGACGCCGTTCGCGGTGAGCCTCGCCGAGGAGGGCGGGACGGTCACCCTCGTGGTCTCCGACGACGGCCCAGGCCCGGCCACCCGAGCCGGTGATCGGCTCGGGTCGACCGGGCTGGGACTGGACATCGCTCGTCGTACGGCGACCGGTGCGGGCGGCGCGCTGACGTTCGGTCCTGGTCATGAGGGTGGGACCACCGTCGAGGTCACGCTGCCGCTGGCTGCCGGGTGAACCGTCAGTCGTCTTTGCCGTCGCCGCTGCCGGAGCCGCTGCCCGAGCTGCCGCTGCCGGAGCTGCCGGAGCCGGAGCTGCCGGAGCCGGAGCCGCTGTGGTCGTCGTCCGCAGCGTCCTCGGCCTTGCTCTCCTCGCAGTCGGACTTGAGCTCGGCCTTCTCCTTGGCGTTGTCGTAGTCGCCCTCGGCGAGCTTGCGGCAGTCGCTGTCGTCGGGGTAACCCGGACCCGAGTTGCCGTCGTTCCCGGCCGCCGGCTGGGCGGCGGGGTGATGGGCCACCGGGGCGGCGGGGGCCGCCGGAGCAGCAGCTGCCGGTGCCGGCGCGGCCGCCTTGGGCTGCGCAGCCGGAGCAGCAGCGGCGCCGGAGGCCGGAGCAGCGGCGGCGGCGGCCGGTGCAGCTGGTGCGGCCGGGGCGGCCGGAGCCGGAAGGGTGACTGTCTGGACCGCGGTGGTGACGCACTTCCCGCCCTCGAGGACGGCGGGCGGGCGGCAGGGAGCGAAGCGTACTTCGCCCTTGGGTGCACGCGCCTTGGGAGTGGCCGCGGCGGCCGGGGCGGCCTGCGACGGCGTGAACTCCGCGGGTGCGGTGAGCTGGTAGACCGCGACGCCGCCGGCTACACCGGCGACCGTGGCGGTCCCTGCGACGAGCATGCTTTTGAGGTTCATGGCGGAGATGTCACATGGACATTCCCTATGGGCGCATCTCCGTTACATCAAGCCTGTGTAAAGGCCGTCGACGCATAACAGACTCTTAACGACGCTTTGAGGCGCCCTTGTCTTGCGCCGAGGACTGTTGTGGCATGAGTTACAGCCACCGCCACCGAGACCGTTACCGCCTCGCCGTGACCGCTGTCACCGGCGTCACCACCGTCGGCGCTCTCACCGCCACCGGATGGCTGGTCGGGGCTTCCGCCCAGGACTACACCGACCAGCAGAAGGCCAAGGCCGCCGAGGAAGCTGCGGCCGCCAAGGCATGGGCCAAGAAGTACGCGCGCCAGCAGGCCAGGTACGCCAAGGCCCAGGCCGCCGCCGCCCCCGTCACCCTCAAGCAGCGTCCCTACATCACGCGGACCACCACTCAATACGTGCAGGCAGCCGGCACCAGCGCCGCTCCCGGCTCCGGAGGCGCGGTCGCCCCGGTCAGCTCCGGCTCGGCCGCTGCCCCGGTCAGCTCTGGCGCCTCCACCTCGGCTCCCGCTCCGGCCTCCGCGCCGGCTCCGGCCGCCCCGGCTCCCGCGCCTTCCGGTGGCGGTGGCGGTGCCGCTCCGGCTCCGGCTCCCCCGCCGCCCCCGCCGCCGCCGGCACCGAGCAGCGGTTCCTGACATGACCACCACGCACGCGCGCTTCGACGCCCTCGGCACCTACGCCTTCCTTGCGGTACGCCGCCCGGGCGGACTGGCAGGCGCCGTACGCATCGCGAAGCGGGTCCTGGCCGACATCGACGCGACCTGCAGCAGGTTCCGCGACGACTCCGACCTGACCCGGGCCAACCGGAACGCGGGCAAGTGGGTCGAGGTCGACCCGCTGCTCGTCGCCGCGGTCGAGGCCGCGTGCGACGCCGCCAAGCAGAGTGGGGGCCTGGTCCACCCGCTGCTCGGCCGGCCCATGGTCCAGCTCGGCTACGACCGGACCTTCACCCAGCTCGACGAGCGGCCCGACACCGTCCTCTTCCCCTGGACCGACCCCGGGCCCGACCTCGACAGCTGGCAGGAGATCGGGCTCGACCACACCGGCGCCATCAAGGTGCCGGACGGCACCGCACTCGACCTCGGCTCGGTCGGCAAGGCCTGGGCCTCCGACATGATCGCCGCCGGCATCGAGCAGGAGCTCGGCGTTCCCGCGATCGTCAGCCTGGGCGGCGACATCCGGGTCGCCTGCCCCGACTGGGACCCCTGGCACGTCGCCATCTCCGAGAAGCCGGGCTCCTCGGCCGACGCGATGGTCGGCCTGGTCTGCGGTGGCCTGGCCACCTCCAGCACGCAGGTCCGCCGCTGGAAGCGCGGCGGCGCCGTACGTCACCACCTGCTGGACCCCCGCACCGGCGCACCGGCCCCCGAGGTCTGGCGAACCGTGACCGCGATCGGGTCGAGCTGCACCGCCGCCAACACCGCCAGCACGGCGTCGATCGTCCTCGGGCACGAGGCGACGGGTTGGCTCGGCGACCTGGGCGTCACCGCCCGGCTCGTCGACGCCCACGGAAACGTCACCCGCACCGGCAACTGGCCGGCCGAGGACATCGAAAGGAGCGCAGCATGACTGCCGAGATCCTGGGCCTGGATGGCCCACTGATGTGGTACCTCAACCGCAGCACCGGAGTTGTCACGATCGTCCTGTTGACGATCACCACCGTCCTCGGAGTCCTCGCCATCGGCGGCCGCCCCGCCGGCCGGCTTCCCCGCTTCGTCACGCAGGCCTTCCACCGCAACGTCGCGCTGCTGTCGCTCCTGCTCCTGGTCGCCCACCTCGTGACGGCGGTGCTCGACGAGTTCGTGGAGATCAAGTGGTACGAGGCGTTCGTCCCGTTCGTGGGCTCCTTCGAGCCGCTCTGGGTCGGCTTCGGCGCCATCGCCGTCGACCTGATGATCATCGTGGTCCTGACCAGCTTGTTCCGCACCCGCATGAACCACGGCCTGTGGCGCGGGATCCACATCACCGCCTACGCCATGTGGGCCCTCGCCATCGGCCACGGCATCGGCGTGGGCACCGACATGACCGAGAGCCTCTACGTGCTGACCGTGGTCTGCGCCATCTCTGTTCCGCTCGCCGCGATCTACCGACTGGGTCGCCTCGTGTTCGACCGCACCTCAACCAGCTCAACCACCCCCGGAGGATTGAAGTGACCACCACCTACCTGGCCCCCACCATCACGCGCGAGGAGGACGGCCGTCCCGCCTCTCCGGTCCCGGCGCCCAAGGAGGTGACCGTCCGTCCCGGTCCGGCCCTGCTCAACGGCATCGAGCACGGTCCGTCGCTCGCCGCCCACCGCGCGCAGTACGGTCCGATCCCGCACCTGGACAGCAAGCAGCTGCACGCCCTGGTCAAGAAGGTGCAGATGCGCGGTCGAGGCGGCGCGGCGTTCCCGTTCGCGATCAAGCTGGAGACGGTCCTCAAGGGCTCGCGCCCGATCATGGTCGTCAACATGAGCGAGGGCGAGCTCGCCAGCGCCAAGGACCACGCGCTGGCGCTCACCCGCCCGCACCTCGTGCTGGACGGTGTGGTCGCGACCGCCAAGGCGCTGCGCTCCCGCAAGGTCCACGTCGTCCTTCCCGGTGAGCGACCGGAGGCCGCCGCCGCGATGAAGCGGGCGATCGCCGAGCGCCGCGACGGTGTCAACATCTACACGACCACCGCGGCCTCGAGGTTCGTCGCCGGACAGGCCAAGGCCGTCGTCGAGCTGCTCTCCGGACGTCCCAACCTGCCGGCCACCTCGTGGGCCCCGGAGGCGGTCAAGGGCCTGAAGGGTCGGCCGACCCTGCTGAGCAACGGCGAGACCTGGGCCCGGGTCGGCCTGCTCGTGCTGCGCGGCGCTGAGGAGTACATGTCGATCGGCACGCCCGAGGAGCCCGGCGCCACCCTGCTGACCATGAACATGCCCGGTTCGGTGCCGATCGTGTTCGAGGCGGCGTACGGCGACCGGCTGCGCGACTACATCCCGCAGGACCGGCACGGCCTTCCGGCCATGGTCGGCGGCTTCCACGGCTCATGGGCGACCTGGGAAACCCTGGCCAGCGCCAAGGTGTCGGTCAACAAGATGCGGGCCATGGGCAACGCGCTCGGCGCCGGCCTGGTGCTGTCGTCCCCCGAGTGCCCGGTCACCCTGACCGCCCGCACGGTGGAGTACCTCGCGGGCCAGAGCGCCCAGCGCTGCGGCCCGTGCTTCAACGGCCTGCCTGCCCTGGCCCGGGAGGTGACCGCCATCCACGACGGTCACGGCGGCCTGGAGCGGGTCGAGCAGCTGGCGAAGCTCGTCGTCCGTCGCGGCGCCTGCGCCCACCCGGACGGCACGGTGCGGCTGGTGAACTCGATGCTCTCCACCTTCGCCGACGAGGTGGCGGCCCACGCCAAGGGCGGCTGCACCCTCAAGCACGGCAGCCGCAAGCTGGTGGGCGACAGCTTCAACCGGATCCTCGAGGTGGCGTGATGGCCCAGGTGCTGCGCGTCGACTGGCCTTCGTGTGAAGCCCGTGGCCTGTGCCACGAGGTGCTGCCGGAGCTGGTCGAGCTCGACGAATGGGGCTACCCGATCGTCAAGGGGCCCGTCACGAAGGAACTGATGGACCACGCCAAGGAGGCCGTCAAGGTCTGCCCGAGGCTGGCCCTCCGGATCGTGGAAGGTCGCTGACCGACCCCTCAGAACTGAGCCGGGCCTGCACGGTTACTGCCCCCGGCCGGGCAGGCCCGGCTCAACCTGCGTGTCTTTCACCTGGATAGTCCCGGACGTCCTGGCTGTGATCAAAGGCGATCGGCAGCCAGAACGTCCGGGACTATCGCAATTTTCAGACGGCGTACGCCGCGAGCTCGCCGGCGAGGTCCTCGTTGGCGCGGCCGGTGACGAGGGTGCCGTCGGCGGTGTGCTCCATAGACGCGATCTCGCCGTGCTGGTGCAGCCGGTTGATCAGGTCGCCGCGCTCGTAGGGCAGCAGCGCGCTGAACTCCACGTCCGGGCGCGGCAGCTCGGCCTCGACGAGGGCCAGGACGTCGGCGATCCCCTCCCCGGTCCGGGCGCTGACCACGACCGAGTGCGGCTCCCGCTGCCGCAGCCGCGCGATCACCATCGGGTCGGCAAGGTCGGCCTTGTTGATCACGACCAGCTCGGGTACCCGGTCGGCACCGATCTCGGCGAACACCTCACGCACCGCGGTGATCTGGCCCTCGGGGTCGGGGTGGGACCCGTCGACCACGTGCAGGATCAGATCGGAGTCGGCCACCTCTTCCAGGGTGCTGCGGAAGGCCTCCACGAGCTGGTGGGGCAGGTGGCGGACGAAGCCCACGGTGTCGCTCATCGTGTAGACGCGGCCGTCCGTGGTCGTCGTACGCCGGGTGGTCGGGTCGAGGGTCGCGAACAGTGAGTCGTCGACGAGCACCCCGGCGTCGGTGAGCCGGTTGAGCAGCGTGGACTTGCCGGCGTTGGTGTAGCCGGCGATCGACACGCTCGGGATGTGGTTACGGCGGCGCTCGGCCCGCTTGGTGTCGCGGGTGCCCTTCATCGCCTTCAGCTGCCGGCGGAGCTTGGCGATCCTCGTGTTGATCCGGCGCCGGTCGGTCTCGATCTTGGTCTCATCGGGACCGCGCCCGCCGATTCCGCCGCCCGCGGCGCCCACGCGTCCACCGGCCTGGCGGGAGAGCTGGCCGCCCCAGCCGCGGAGCCGCTGCTTCATGTAGTTGAGCTGCGCCAGCTCGACCTGCGACTGGCCCTCCTTCGACTTCGCGTGCTGGGCGAAGATGTCGAGGATCAGCGCGGTCCGGTCGACCACCTTGACCTTGAGCCGGTCCTCGAGGTTGCGCAGCTGGCTGGGGGCGAGCTCGCCGTCGCAGATGACGGTGTCGGCCCCGGTGGCGCGCACGATCTCGCCCAGGCCGTCGACCTTGCCGCGACCGACGTACGTCGCCGGGTCGGGCTTCTGCCGGCGCTGGTAGACCGCCTCGAGCACCTCCGAGCCGGCCGTCTCGGCGAGCAGGGCGAGCTCGGCGAGGGAGTTCTCGGCGTCCTCGACCGCGGCGGAGGTCCACACGCCGACGAGGACCACGCGCTCGAGCCGGAGCTGGCGGTACTCGACCTCGGTGATGTCCTCGAGCTCGGTCGAGAGCCCCGCGACCCGGCGCAGGGCGTGCCGCTCGGCGAGGTCGTGGTCACCGCCGGTGAGGTCGTCGGCCTCCTCCGGGTCGGGTTGGTCCGTCCAGGGTTCCGGCTCGTCGTCCTGCCAGTCGTCCTTGTCCCAGTCGCTGGTCTCGGAGAGCTCGTCGTCGAGGTTGAAGTCTGGTGCGTTCGTCATCCTGCACCCCAGCCTAGGTCGGCATCCCGACGACCGCACCTGAGTTCCCCTGATCGCCCCAGGTGCCACTCGGGCACCACGACCCGGCCAGTTCCGGCACTTCCAGGGCATTGCAACGGCCGGGAAGCGCAGGGATCCCCGGTGAGCCGGGGAAACCGGCGCCCCCCAGCGCTACTTCGGGGGCATCCGGATGCCGCCGTCGACCCGGATCGTCTCGCCGTTCATGTAGGTGTTGCGTAGGCACTCGAGCACCATCGAGGCCAGCTCTTCGGGCTCGCCGAGCCGCTTGGGGAACAGCACGCTCTCGCCGAGCTTGGCCTTGAACGCCTCCGAGGCCTCGCCCTCGCCGTAGATCGGGGTGTCGATCAGGCCGGGGGCCACGGTGTTGAGCCGGATCCCGGCGGCCGAGAGGTCGCGGGCGACCGGGAGGGTCATCCCGACGACGCCGCCCTTCGACGCGGAGTACGCCGCCTGGCCGATCTGCCCGTCGAACGCCGCCACGCTGGCCAGGTTGACGATCGCACCGCGCTCGCCCGACTCGGTCGGCTCGAGCTTGCCCATCTCGGTGGCGGCCAGCCTGACCGCGTCGAAGGTGCCGATCAGGTTGATCGCAATGACCTTCTTGAAGGCGTCGAGGTCGTGGGCGGAGTCGAACTCACCGTCCTTGCCGATCGTCCGCTGAGCCCAGCCGATGCCGGCGGAGTTGACCAGGATCCGGAGCGGGCCGAGCTCGGTGGCCCGGGTGACCGCGGCCTTGATCTGCTCGGTGTCGGTGACGTCGACCTGCACGAAGGCTCCGTCGATCTCCTTGGCGAGTGCCTCGCCCTTGTCGGCCTGCAGGTCGGCCACGACGACCTTGGCGCCGGCCGCGGCCAGCTGGCGGGCGACGGCGGCACCGATGCCGGAGGCGGCGCCGGTCACGAGGGCTGCGGATCCGGTGATGTCCATGGCGCTCGATCCTAGTGTCCGGGTCGTGTGTCCGAGAGTGCGCCCCGGCGCACCCTGAGGCACACGACCGCTACAGCGAGCTGGTGCCGCGGGCGACGACGACGGCAGGTCCGCCGAGGAGGACCCGGTCGTCGGCGGTCCAGGTGACCGTGAGCGTGCCGCCCGGGACGTCGACGCGGTAGGTGAGGTCGTCGCTGGGCGAGCGGTCCTCGTCCAGTGCGGCCCCGACCATCGCGGCACACGCGCCGGTCCCGCAGGAGCGGGTCTCGCCGGAGCCCCGTTCGTGGACCCGCATCGCGATGTGCCGCTCGGCGCGGCGTACGACGAACTCCACGTTGACGCCGTGGGGGAAGAACGCCGGGTCGTGCACGGGCGGCTCGAGCAGCGGGCCGGCCTCGGCCAGGTCGTCGATGAAGACCACGGCGTGCGGGTTGCCCATGTCGACGTGCCGGGCCGGCCAGCACCGGTCGCCGATCCCGATCATGGTCTCGCCGAGCACCTTGGGGCTGCCGAGGTCGGCGGTGATCGCGTCGCCCTGGACGGTGAGCAGCTTGACCCCGTCGCGGGTGGCGACCGGGATCCCGCCGCGCGGGTCGGCCAAGCCCTCGTCGACGAGGTGCCGGGCGAAGAGCCGGATGCCATTGCCGCACATCTCGCTCAACGACCCGTCGGAGTTGCGGTAGTCCATGAACCACTCCGCGTCGGCCGCCTGGCTGGGGTCGGCCACCGAGGTGCGGATCACCCGCAGGACCCCGTCGCCCCCGATGCCCGCGCGCCGGTCACACAGCGCGACCACGCGCGCCGGGTCCAGCTCGCCGTGCACCGACCCGTCGTGGTCGGGCAGCAGCACGAAGTCGTTCTCGGTGCCGTGGCCCTTGAGGAAGGGGTAGTTGGAGGCCACGGCCCCAAGGTACGCCGTCAGGGCGCCGGCGCCACCACGGCAGCCGATCCGCCGCCCCGCCGGGTGGGTTCGGCCACCGCCGTGAGCAGGCCACCGGGTCCGAACTCGATGGCCGTCGCCGCCCCGATCTCCGGGGTGCTGACGAACCGGTGGCCATAGGCCTCCAGCAGCGCGCCGTACGCGCTGAGGAACGCCGGCTCGGCCTGCATCGGGCTGGCGTTTCGTGGCGAGGACCGCGGCGCCGCGATCGCCTGCTCGATGCTCATGCCACGGTCGATCCTGTCGAACAGCATCTGCAGGACGGTGGTGATGATGGTCGAGCCGCCCGGGGACCCGAGCGCCAGGGCGGGCTTCCCGTTCTTCAGCAGGATCGTCGGTGACATCGAGCTGCGCGGCCGCTTGCCGGGCTCGAGCCGGTTGGGGTCGTCCGGGCTGGCCGGGTAGGTCGTGGTGAAGTCGGTCAGCTCGTTGTTGAGCAGGAAGCCACGGTTGGGTACGACGATCCCGGACCCACCGGTCTGCTCGATGGTGAGGGTGTACTCCACGACGTTGCCCCACCGGTCGGTGACGGTCAGGTTGGTGGTCGACAGTCCCTCGGTGCCGGTGCTGCGGGCTGCTTCGGTGTTGGGCGTCGAGCACTTGCCGTCGTAGTTGCGCACGCTGCCGGCGGGCGCGGGCTTGGGCATCGCGCTCTTGCGCTGGATCAGGCACGCCCGCTCGGCGGCGAAGGTGTCGGAGAGCAGGTCGCTGACCGGGACGTCGACGAACGCCTCGTCGCCGAAGTACTTGCCGCGGTCCGCGAACGCCAGCGACCCGGCCTCGAGGTAGCGGTGCAGCGCGTCCTGGTCGGACATCTTGGCCAGGTCGTAGCGCTCGAGGATGTTCAGCGCCTCCCCGACGGTGGTGCCGCCGCTGGAGGACGACCGCATGCCGAAGACGTCGTACCCGCGGTAGCCGGAGTGCGTGGGCGCCCGGTCGAGCGCGCGGTAGCCGCTGAGGTCGGACCGCTCCATGTAGCCGGGCGGGACGGGAAGGGTGTGGTCGGCCGTCGTCGGCGGGTTCTGGACGGTCGCCACGATCTCGCGGGCGAGGGTGTCGCGATAGAGCGCACGCGTGCCTCGGGCAGCGATCATTTCGTAGGTGTCGGCGAGATCCGGGTTGCGGAACGTGGAACCGACCGCAGGGGGGCTCCCGCCGGGCAGGAACAGGTCCCGGGTCGAGGTGAACTGGGAGAACCGGTCCTGGTTGGCGGCGGTCTGGTCGTGGAAGGTCTGGTCGACGACGAAACCGTCCCTGGCGAGGGTGGCCGCCGGCAGGAGCGACTGCGACAGGTTGCGGGAGCCCCACCGGTCGAGCGCGCGCTGCCAGGTGGCGAGGGTGCCCGGTACGCCGACCGAGACGCCGCTGCTGACCAGGTCGTTGAAGCTGTAGGCCTGCCCGGTGTCGGGGTCCACGAACGCGTCCTCGGGCATCCCCATCGGCGCGGTCTCCCGGCCGTCGATCGTCTGCACCGCGCCGGTCGCGGCGTCGTAGTGGACGAAGAACCCACCCCCGCCGACGCCGGCGCTGTAGGGCTCGGTCACTCCGAGCGCGGCGGCCGTGGCCACCGCAGCGTCGGTGGCGTTGCCGCCTGCTTTCAGGACATCGAGTCCGATCTGGGTGGCGTAGGGGTCGACCGAGGTCACCGCGCCGTCGAAGCCCCTCGCCGTGGGGACCTTGGGGGGCTCGGCGACCACTGCTTCTGTCGGCACCTGGATCGTGGCGACGAGGGTGAGGGCTGCGAGGGCGACAGCGGAGAGGACTTCCCGGGACGATCGGCGCATGCCCCACCCTCACCCGCAGTGCGGATGGTTGTCGAGAGCTACCCCAGCTTCCGGATCGCCGCCAGGGCCAGGTCAGCACGTTCCGGGTCCTGGTACTCCACCCAGGTGATCCGCGGGTCGCGCCGAAACCAGGACTCCTGCCGTCGCGCGAACCGTCGGGTGGCGACGAACGTGCGCTCGCGGGCCTCGTCGAGGGACATCTCGCCGTTGAGGTACGCCGCCACCTCGCGGTAGCCGATCGCGCGGGACGCGGTGCGTCCGTCGGCCAGCCCTTCGCCGATCAGCCGCTCCACCTCCTCGACCAACCCCGCCTCGAACATGTTGTCCACGCGCCGCTGGATGCGGTCGTTCAGGGTCGGCCGGTCGATCCTGACCCCGACCTGGATGGTCCGTGGGTCGACGTACTCGAGGCGGGGGAGGCTCGCCGTGAAGGACTGGCCCGTGATCTCGATGACCTCGAGGGCACGGACGATGCGGCGCCCGTTCTCGGGCAGGATCCGCGCGGCCGCCTCGGGGTCGACGTCCCGCAGGCGCATGTGCAGGGCATGGGGGCCGACCTCGTTGAGCTCGGCCTCGAGGCCGGCCCGGACATCGGCGTCGGTGCCGGGGAACTCGAAGCAGTCGACGACGGCGCGGGTGTAGAGCGCGGACCCACCGACCAGCACCGGCGTGGTCCCTCTCTCACGCAGCTCGGCGATGACGGCGCGGGCCTCCTGCTGGAACTCGGCGACGGTCAGCGGATCCCGGACCGTGTGGGTGTCGAGGAGGTGGTGGGGGATGCCGCGGCGGTCGGCGGGCGGCAGCTTCGCCGTTCCGATGTCCATCCCGCGGTAGACCTGCATCGCGTCGGTGTTGACGACCTCACCACCCAGGCTGGCGGCGAGGTCGAGGGACAGATGGGTCTTGCCCGATGCTGTGGGTCCGACGACGGCCACGATCGGGACGGCGGACATGCGGTTAGTCTGCCTGACGTGAGCGACGACAAGGACCAGCCGCAGGGACCCACCGACCCGCACGGCCCGGGCGGGATCGACGCACCAGCGCCGCCCGGTGGTCCTCAGCGCACCGACGCTCCCTCCGGGACGTCCACTCCCGGTGAGCCCGAACCCGACACCGGTGAGCCGACCCGGCACGGGCAGGAGCCCGTGGGCGGCGAGTCCGATGCGCAGGAACCCACCCAGGACGAGGAGCACCGCTCCCAGCAGGAGGAGAACGCGGCGACCGCCCTGGACCAGCCCTCCGACGGATCCGGCGGCGAGTGATCGACCGCTTCGTCGTCGTCCCGGCGTCGTACCTCTTCCTGCTGCGCGACCAGGAGGTGCTGCTCCAGCTGCGGCAGAACACCGGCTTCATGGACGGCCACTGGGCCGCGGCCGCAGCCGGTCATGTCGAGCGCGGCGAGACGGCGTACGACGCCGTGAGGCGCGAGGCACACGAGGAGCTGGGCCTGACCGCGATCGAGCCCGTCTTCGAGTTCACCATGCAGCGAACCCAGGGCGGGGAGCCGATCGACGAGCGGGTCGACTTCTTCTTCACCGCACGCACCTGGACCGGCGAGCCCCGTATCCTCGAGCCCGACAAGTGCGCCGACCTGCGCTGGTGCCCGCTCGATGCGCTGCCGGACCCCGTGGTGCCGCACGAACTCATGGCACTGCATTCGTTGGGTACGGGCGCCAGGTACCTCACCCACGGTTTTGAGGGAGGCCACAGATGAGAGACGACGACCTCGGAGCGAAGCCCGAGCCGAAGACCCAGCCGCCCGAGCACTTCCCCGGCGGCGCGGACGCGATCGACGACACCGCAAAGTACGGTGACAACGGAGCGGACGGGGACGCGCCGGGTGCGCCGGCCACGCGCGACCTGCAGCCCGAGGCCAACCCCGCCGTCGAGGACTCGATGCCCGAGGAGATCGCCGAGGGCGACGACAAGCAGCAGGAGCCGGATGACGAGGGCGGGGACAACGACGACCAGCCGACCGAGCCCCCTGCCTGAGGAGGCAACCATGGGCGAGAAGCAGCCGCCGGAACCCGACATCCGCGACTCCAACCCCAACGCCAACGGTCCCGACGGCGCGGCCGGCGGGATGGGCGTCAGCAGTGAGCGCACCGGACACGCCGGCCCGGGTCAGGACTCCACCGACGGGATTCGCGACGTCACGCCGGACCGGCCCGACGACGAGGACGCTCCACCCGAGCAGCGCCCGGGCAAGCCGGAGAAGAACCCCGAAGGACTGCCGCCCAAGTCCGGCTACTCCAGCGTCGACCCCCGCTCGAAGGACTGAGCGCGAGGCCCTGCGCATCTCGCCGGGTTTCGAGGCTCGCTTCGCTCGCACCTCAACCACCGGAG
>JBJMIQ010000302.1:0-40935 GCA_045806805.1 Nocardioides sp.
GGACGCCACGTGGCGATGTTCTTCCTCGGCCTGGCCATCGCCTACGGGCTGGTCGCCCTGCTCGGGACGTGGACACCCAGCCTCGGTCTCGACCTGGAGGGCGGCACCCGGATCACGCTCGCGGCCACCGGCAACGACGTCAGCGAGACCAACCTCAAGGAGGCGGCCGGGATCATCGACGACCGGGTCAACGGCTCCGGTGTCTCGGAGGCCGAGGTCACGACCCAGGGCAACCAGTTCGTCACTGTCGAGATCCCGGGCGAGAGCCGGCAGGACCTCGTCGACACCGTCAAGCGACAGGCCCAGCTGCGGTTCCGGGTGGTGGCCTGTACGTCCGTCGCCCCCGGTCCCTGTGGCGGAGCCGGCGCGACTCCGCAGGCTCCCCAGCAGCCTCAGGTCCCCGGTGGGGGCGTCACCGTGCCGTCTGCGCCTGAGCAGGGCTCGGGCAACAACGACAAGTCGGGCAACAGCAACTCCAAGAACCGGCCGCCGTTCTTCGCCGGCGGCCAGAAACAGCAGGACCAGCAGTCGGAGTCGCCCAGTTCCACCGAGTCGGCGAGCCCGTCCGCGCCCGCCCAGCCCTCAGCCGAGGGCGACCTGGTTGACGACCCGCTGAAGTGGATGAACACTCCCGACCCCGCGTCGGTCCAGGCCTTCAACGAGTTCGAGTGCCCGCCCAAGGGTCGGGCTCCCGTCGTGGAGGACGACCCTGCAAAGCCACTCGTGACCTGCGACGAGAACGGCATCAAGTACCTGCTCTCGGTGGCGCTGATCGAGGGGACGGACCTGACGTCGGCCAGTGCCGGCATTCCCAACCAGAGCGTCAACTGGGCGGTCGACCTCAAGTTCGACGGGGACGGGACCGACGAGTTCACCAAGATCTCCCGCACGCTCTACGGCACCGAGAAGCAGTTCGCGATCGTCCTCGACGGCCAGGTGATCTCGGCGCCGACGATGAACGGCATCATCACCAACGGACAGGCGCAGATCACCGGAGACTTCACCGAGGCTCAGGCCACCAGCCTGGCCACCGGGCTGAAGTACGGCGCGCTGCCGATCGCGTTCGAGAAGGACCCGAAGGTGGAGATCGTCGGTCCGTCGCTCGCCGGCGACCAGCTCTCCGCGGGTCTGCTGGCCGGCGCGTTCGGCCTCGGTCTGGTCATGCTCTACTGCCTCCTCTACTACCGCGGCCTGGGCCTGGTCGTGATCGCCTCGCTGCTGGTGGCCGCCGCAGCGACGTACGCCATGGTGCTGCTGCTCAGCGAGAGCGCCGGATTCACGCTCTCGTTGCCTGGCGTCGCCGGACTGATCGTCGCGGTTGGCATCACGGCCGACTCGTTCATCGTCTACTTCGAGCGGATCCGCGACGAGATGCGTGACGGGAAGTCGATGCGGGTCGCCACCGAGAGCGGCTGGAAACGGGCGAGGAACACCTGCCTTGCGGCCGACGCCGTCTCGCTGCTGGCCGCGGTCGTGCTCTACATCTTCGCCGCCGGCGTCGTGAAGGGCTTCGCCTTCGCGCTGGGCCTGTCGACGCTCATCGACCTCGCCGTGTTCTTCTGGTTCACCCACCCGATGGTGTCGTGGCTGGCACGGTTCGAGTTCTTCAACAAGGGTCACAAGCTCTCCGGTCTCGATGCGGAGAGCCTGGGGCTGGACCGACTTCCGATGGGGGCGAGGGCCTGATGGGCAAGTTCTCCCGGCTCGGCAACGACCTCTACTCCGGCCAGAGGTCGGTCGACTTCGTCGGTCGGCGCTGGCTCTGGTACACCATCTCGGGCGTGATCGTGCTCCTCGCCGTCGGCGGCCTGGTCTTCAAGGGCATCAACTACGGCATCGAGTTCACCGGTGGTGCGGAGTACCGCATCTCGCTCCCGGCCAGCCAGGTCGACCAGGACACGGCCGACCAGCTGCGCGAATCGGTCGCCGGCACCGGGATCGAGGCCGCGGCCGCTCCAGTGGTGACCACCTCGGGCACCGAGGCGATCCTGGTGCAGACCGAGCCGGTCACCGGCGCGGAGAACGACAAGATCGTCGACACCATCGTCGCCACGACCGGGGTTGACCCGAACGACGACATTTCCCCGTCCCAGATCGGCCCGAGCTGGGGCGAACAGGTGGCGAAGCGTGCGCTGCTCGGCCTCGTTGTCTTCCTGGTGCTGGTCGTCCTCTTCATCTGGGCCTACTTCCGGCAGTGGAAGATGTCGGCGGCTGCCCTGGTGGCGCTGGCCCACGACATGATCATCACCATCGGGGTCTACGCCCTGTCGGGCTTCGAGGTCAGCCCCGCCACCGTGACCGGCCTGCTCACGATCCTGGGGTTCTCGCTCTACGACACGGTCGTGGTCTTCGACAAGGTTCGCGAGAACACCGCCGACCTCAGGACGAGCCGGCAGACCTATGCCGAGGCCGCCAACCTGGCGGTGAACCAGACGCTGGTGCGCTCCATCAACACCTCGATCGTCGCCCTGATCCCGGTCGGTTGCATCCTCTACGTCGGCGCGGTCCAGCTCGGATCGGGCGCGATGAAGGACCTGGCCCTCGCGCTGTTCGTCGGCATGGCGGCCGGTGTCTACTCCTCGGTCTTCATCGCCACGCCGTTGCTGGCACACCTGAAGTCGCGGGAGAGCGAGGTCATTCTCGCCGAGAAGCGGGCCAAGGCACGGCGCCGGCAGAACGCCGACCGCTACGCGTCGGTCCCCGCGTTCACCGAGGACATGCCGGCTGCGGACGAGCCGGGCGCCGACTCCGACCGCACCGCGACGACGGGCGCTGCCGCTGCCCCGACCGCCCCGACGCGGGCTTCCGAGGCATCGGGCCGCGGGCGGGTGGCACCTTCCGCGCAGCGGCCGGTCCAGAAGAGCGCCGCGTCCGGGCGTCAGCAGCCCAGCCGGCAGCCACGCTCCAAGCGGGGCAGGAAGTAGCGGTGCCGACCTCGGTCGAGGCCGCCCTCGAGCGGCTCGTCCTCGACGTGCCCGACTTCCCCGAACCGGGGGTCTTGTTCAAGGACATCACGCCCCTGCTGGCGGACCACGACGGGCTGAGCGCCGTGGTCGAGGGCCTCGCTGCGGTGGGTCGCGACGAGGCCGGGCAGGTCGTGGTCGACAAGGTCGTCGGCATGGAGTCGCGGGGGTTCATCCTGGCGGCCCCGGTCGCGCTCGCGCTGGGTGCCGGCTTCATCCCGGTGCGGAAGGCGGGCAAGCTCCCGCGGGCGACGTACGCCGTGTCCTACTCGCTGGAGTACGGCGAGGCGACCCTGGAGCTGCACCGCGACGCGATCTCGCCCGGCGATCGGGTCCTGCTCGTCGACGACGTCCTGGCCACCGGCGGCACGCTCAAGGCGACCCGCGAGCTGGTCGAGAAGAGCGGCGGCGTCGTGGTGGCCGCCGCGGTGTTGATGGAGCTCGGGTTCCTGTCCGGACGCGAGACCGTCGGTGATCTTCCGGTGACGGCGCTCACCACCATCAGGTGACTCCTAGACTGGAGAAGTGAGCGAGGGGCAGACGGCGGGGAAGACCGCCGCCGAGACCGAGGACGAGCGCGTCTCCGAGACGGTCACCTCCGGTCGCGGCATGCGCGCCCGCCTCGCCCGGATGGGCACCCGGAGCCAGTCCGGCAACGCGGTGCTCGAGCCGCTCTTCCGTGCGGTCAAGGCCAACCACCCGAAGGCCGACCTGGCCCTGCTCGAACGTGCCTACCTGACCGCGGAGAAGATGCACGGCACCCAGATGCGCAAGAGCGGTGACCCCTACATCACCCATCCGCTCGCGGTCACCACGATCCTCGCCGACATCGGCATGACCGAGCCCACTCTCGTGGCCGCGCTCCTCCACGACACCGTCGAGGACACGCCCTACACACTCGACGAGCTGCGCTCCGACTTCGGTGACGAGGTCGCCCGCCTGGTCGACGGTGTCACCAAGCTCGACAAGGTCAAGTACGGCGACTCGGCTCAGGCCGAGACCATCCGGAAGATGATCGTCGCGATGTCACGCGACATCCGGGTGCTCGTGGTGAAGCTGGCCGACCGGCTCCACAACATGCGCACCCTGCGCTACGTCTCCCAGGCCTCGCAGGAGCGGACCGCGCGGGAGACCCTTGACATCTACGCACCGCTGGCCCACCGGCTCGGCATGAACACGCTCAAGTGGGAGCTGGAGGACCTCGCCTTCGCCACGCTGCATCCCAAGATCTACGACGAGATCGTGCGGCTGGTGGCCGAGCGCGCCCCGTCGCGTGGGCAGTTCCTGGCCGAGGTGATCCGGCAGGTCGAGCAGGACCTGAAGGAGGCCAAGGTCAAGGCCACGGTCACCGGCCGGCCCAAGCACTACTACTCGATCTACCAGAAGATGATCCTGGGCGGCAGGGACTTCACCGACATCTACGACCTGGTCGGCATCCGGATCCTCGTCGAGGAGGATCGCGACTGCTACTCCGTCCTCGGCGTCCTCCACTCGCGGTGGAACCCCGTGCTGGGTCGGTTCAAGGACTTCGTCGCGATGCCGAAGTTCAACATGTACCAGTCGCTGCACACCACGGTCATGGGCCCACAGGGCAAGCCGGTGGAGATCCAGATCCGGACTTTCGCCATGCACCGGAGGGCGGAGTACGGCGTCGCCGCCCACTGGAAGTACAAGGAGGACGGCCGGGCCGGCATCGACACCGAGCGCCGCGGGGACATGGACGACATGACCTGGGTGCGGCAGCTGCTCGACTGGCAGAGCGACGTTGAGGATCCGGGCGAGTTCCTGGAGTCGCTGCGGTTCGAGATCAACCGGGCCGAGGTCTATGTGTTCACCCCACGCGGCGACGTGATCGCCCTGCCCTCCGGAGCCACGCCGGTCGACTTCGCCTACGCCGTGCACACCGAGGTCGGCCACCACACGATCGGCGCCCGGGTCAACGGGCGGCTGGTGCCGCTCGAGTCGACCCTCGACAACAGCGACGTGGTGGAGATCTTCACCTCCAAGGCGCCGACCGCAGGCCCGTCCCGCGACTGGCTCACCTTCGTGAAGTCCCCGCGGGCGCGGTCGAAGATCCGGCAGTGGTTCACCAAGGAGCGCCGCGAGGAGGCCATCGAGCAGGGCAAGGAGCAGATCGCCCGGCTGATGCGCAAGGAAGGGTTGCCGCTCAAGCGGCTGCTCTCCCACGAGTCGCTCATGCTCGCCGCGGTGCACTTCAACCTCGCCGACGTGTCGGCCCTCTACGCCTCGGTCGGCGAGGGGAACCTCAGCGCCCAGGCCGTCGTACGCCGGGTCATCCACCTGCACGGCGGGGACCAGGGGGCAGAAGAGGACGCCTCCGAGGGCGTGACCATCACCGGACGCCGTACCCGCTCGAAGGCGGGTGGGGCGGGCGACGCGGGGGTCATCGTCAAGGGCACCTCGGACGTGTGGGCCAAGCTCGCGAAGTGCTGCACGCCGGTGCCGCCGGACGACATCCTCGGCTTCGTCACCAAGGGCGGGGGAGTGTCCGTTCACCGCACCGACTGCACCAACGCCGCCAGCCTGCGCAACAAGCCCGAGCGGCTGCTCGAGGTGGAGTGGGCGCCGACCACCGAGTCGAGGTTCCTCGTCAACATCCAGGTCGAGGCTCTCGACCGGGCGCGGCTGTTGTCCGACATCACGATGGTGCTCTCCGACGCCCACGTGAACATCCTCAGCGCCAACCTGCAGACCACCCGCGACCGGGTCGCCAAGAGCCGCTTCACCTTCGAGATGGCCGAGGCCAAGCACCTCGACAACGTGCTCCGGGCCGTGCGCTCCGTGCCCGGGGTCTTCGACGCCTACCGCGTCACCCAGTAGAACCTCAACCCGAGTAGTCGGCGGAGGCCCGTCTGGCCATCTCGAGGAACGCCTGGCGCGAGGCGAGGTTCTCCTCGAGCTCGCGCACCAGCTTGTCGTCACCGGCGCTGCGGGCAGCGTCGAGCTGGGCCTGGATGCCGGCCAGGGCAGCCTCGAGCTTGGAGACCATGTCGTCGGCCCGGGCCGACTTCTCCGGGTCGGTACGACGCCACTGCTCCTCCTCGACGCTCCGGATCGCCTGCTCGACCTTGCGGATCCGCCCTTCGAGCTCCTTGATCCGGTCCCGCGGCACCTTGCCGGCCGCCTCCCACCGCTCGGCGATGTCGCGCATGGCTGCCTTGGCCGCGTCGAGATCGGTGACCGGCAGCAGGGCCTCGGCCTCGGCCAGGAGCCGCTCCTTGACCTCGGCGTTGGCGGCGAACTCCTTGTCCTGCTCCGCGGTGGCCGCGTCACGCGCGCCGAAGAAGGTGTCCTGGGCGCCGCGGAACCGCTTCCACAACGCCTCCTCGACCTCGCGGGGCGCCGGCCCGGCCGCCTTCCACTCCTTCATCAGGTCCCGGAACCGACCCGCCGTGGGTCCCCACTCGCGTGAGTCGGCCAGCGACTCAGCCTCCCTGGCCAGCTTCTCCTTGATCACCCGTGAGGCGTCCCGCTTCTCCTGCTGCTCGGCGAAGTGCGACTTGCGGCGACGGGTGTAGGCGGTGCGCGCCGTCGAGAACCTGCGCCACAGGGCGTCGTCGGAGGCGCGGTCGATGCGGGGCAGAGCCTTCCACCGGTCGAGGAGGTCACGCAGCCGATTGGCGCCGCCACGCCAGTCGTTGCCGGCGGCGATCTCCTCGGCCTCGGCCACCAGCGCTTCCTTCGCGGCCTTCGACTCGGCGGCACGCTGGGCGCGCTCCACCTTCCGGGCCTCGCGCTGCTGATCGATCACCGGTCCGAGCGCCTCGAGCCGG
Source organism: Nocardioides sp. (assembly GCA_045806805.1). Lineage (GTDB taxonomy): Bacteria > Actinomycetota > Actinomycetes > Propionibacteriales > Nocardioidaceae > Nocardioides. The sequence continues at coordinate 6,758 of JBJMIQ010000302.1, forward strand.
GCGACGAGGGAAGCGAGGTCGCCGACAGCGTTGGCGTCCTCCACCTGCCCGCGCACCGTCCGCACCGAGGTGGCGGCCTCGTCGGGGGAGAGCCTCGCTGCCCTCACCCGCTGCTCCAGCAGGCCGACCTCGAACTCGAGGGCGTCGTACCGCTCGGTGAAGAACTTCAGGGCCTCCTCCGGAGTGCCCTCGGGGTACTGGCCCACCGAGCGTTCGCCGTCGGCGGTCTTGACGTAGACCGTCCCGTCGTCGGCGACACGGCCCCACGGATGACTCGTCACGGGACTCCTTCTCAATCGGTCGGCGGCGAAGCGCACCCGGACGGGGCCATGCTAGTCACCCGGTGGCAGGCGGCTGGGTCCGCGGGCGTGACTCTCGGTAGGGTCTGCGGAGTGTTCATCGCCGGCTTTCCCGCAGGTCCCTGGGGTACCAACTGCTACGTCGTCGCCACCGCGGCGGGCAACGAGTGCGTCGTCATCGACCCGGGAAAGGACGCCGCCGAGGGAGTCGACCAGGTGGTCCGCGAGCACCGGCTCAAGCCGGTCTCGGTCCTGGTCACCCACGGCCACGTCGACCACATGTGGTGCGTCGCCCCCGTGGCCGGCACCTACGACTCCACCGCCTGGATCCACCCCGACGACCGTCACCTCCTCACCGACCCCCTGGCGGGCATGAGCCGCGAGACCACCCAGATGCTGCTGGGCGGCAACTACGAGTGGGCGGAGCCCGACGACGTACGCGAGCTTGCCGACGGGCAGGCGCTCGAGCTCGCCGGGCTGTCCTTCCTCGTCGACCACACTCCCGGCCACACCGAGGGATCGGTCACCTTCCGCAGCGACTACGGCGAGCAGGGGGTCTCCGAGGTGATGTTCTCCGGCGACCTGCTCTTCGCGGGCTCGATCGGCCGCACCGACCTGCCCGGCGGCGACCACCCGACGATGCTGCGCAGCCTGCGGGACAAGGTGCTGACCCTGGCCGACGACATCGTGGTGCTGCCCGGCCACGGTGAACAGACCTCGATCGGCCGCGAACGCGCGACCAACCCCTTCCTCCTCGAGCTCCAGGGCGGGCACGAGGCCGGGCGCATCACCCGGGGACTCTGAGGTATGGCCAGACCCACCCCGCTCAGCGGGTTCCCCGAGCTGCTGCCCGCCCAGCGTCACGTCGAGGCGCACGTGGTCGACGCGCTGCGCAGCACCTTCGAGCTGCACGGCTTCGCCGGCATCGAGACCCGGGTGGTCGAGCCGCTCGACCGGCTGGCCAAGGGCGGCGAGATCGACAAGGAGATCTACGTCCTGCGCAGGCTGCAGGCCGAGGAGGGTGAGGGCGACAGTGGCCTGGGGTTGCACTTCGACCTCACCGTCCCGTTCGCCCGGTACGTCCTCGAGAACGCCGGCAAGCTCGACTTCCCGTTCCGTCGATACCAGATCCAGCCGGCCTGGCGCGGCGAGCGACCCCAGGAGGGCCGCTACCGGCAGTTCACCCAGGCCGACATCGACGTGGTGGGCCAGGGTGAGCTGCCCTTCCACCACGACATCGAGGTGATGCGGGTGATGGTGGAGGCGCTCGGCCGGCTTCCCCTGCCGCTAATGTCGTTCCAGCTCAACAACCGCAAGCTGATCCAGGGCTTCTACCGCGGCCTCGGGCTCGCGGACCTGACCACCGCCATCCGGGTGATCGACAAGCTCGACAAGCTCCCGCCAGAGGCGGTGGCCGACCAGCTGGTCGAGCTCGCCGGCGCGACCCCGGAGCAGGCCGCCCGGTGCCTGGAGCTGGCAACGATCCGGGTCCCCGACACCTCCTTCGTCGAGCGCGTACGCGCCCTCGGGGTCGAGGACGAGCTGCTCGACCTCGGCCTCGCCGAGCTGGCCGCCGTCGTCGAGGGATGCGCGGCCACGGCGGGGAGCCGGGTCACGGTCGAGGCGAACCTCCGTATAGCACGCGGCCTCGACTACTACACCGGCACCGTCGTGGAGATCTTCATGAGCGGCTACGAGCGGCTCAAGTCGGTCGGGGGCGGCGGGAGGTACGACGCGCTCGCCGACGACGGCAAGACGACGTACCCCGGGGTCGGTGTCTCGTTCGGGGTCTCCCGGACCCTGGTCCCGTTGATCGGTGAGGGAGTGCTCAGCAGCAACCGGTCGGTGCCCAGCGCCGTCCTGGTCGCCCTGGTCGACGAGGAGTCGCGCGGGGCCAGTGACGCCGTCGCCACGGCGCTGCGCGCCAACGGCATCCCGTGCGAGGTGGCCCCCGCCGCTCAGAAGTTCGGCAAGCAGATCCGCTTCGCCGAGCGCCGCGGGATTCCCTATGTCTGGTTCCCCGCAGCCGACCCGAACGGTGCGGAGGGGCACGAGGTCAAGGACATCCGCAGCGGTGAGCAGGTGGGCGCGGACCCGGCCACGTGGACGCCGCCCACCGAGGACCTGACGCCCACCATCACCAGCGTCATCACAAAGGAGCACCCGTGATCCGCACCCACGACGCAGGAGAGCTGCGCGCCGCCCACGTCGGGCAGTCCGTGACCCTCGCCGGCTGGGTCGCCCGTCGCCGCGACCACGGGGGCGTCGCGTTCCTCGACCTGCGCGAGGCCAGCGGGGTGGTGCAGGTGGTGGTCCGCGACGAGGCGGTCGCGCACAGCCTGCGCAGTGAGTACTGCCTGAAGGTGACGGGCGAGGTCGCGCTGCGCCCGGAGGGCAACGCCAACCCGAACCTGCCGAGCGGGGAGATCGAGGTGATCGCCAAGGATGTCGAGGTCCTCAGTGCCAGCGCCGCGCTGCCGTTCCCGATCGACGAGCACGTTGACGTGGGGGAGGAGGCGCGGCTGCGGCACCGCTACCTGGACCTGCGCAGGAGCGGACCCCGCGAGGCTCTCCGCCTGCGCAGCCGGGTGAACCGTGCGGCCCGCGACGTGCTCGACCGCCACGACTTCGTCGAGATCGAGACCCCCACGCTCACCCGTTCGACACCGGAGGGCGCGCGCGACTTCCTGGTCCCGGCACGGCTCCAGCCAGGCAGCTGGTACGCCCTACCGCAGAGCCCCCAGCTGTTCAAGCAGCTGTTGATGGTCGCGGGGATGGAGAGGTACTTCCAGATCGCCCGTTGCTACCGCGACGAGGACTTCCGGGCCGACCGGCAGCCGGAGTTCACCCAGCTCGACGTCGAGATGAGCTTCGTCGACCAGAACGACGTGCTCGCTCTGTCCGAGGAGATCCTGGTCGCGCTGTGGGCCCTGGTCGGCGTCGACCTCGCGACCCCGTTCCCGCGGCTGACCTACGCCGAGTCCATGGCCCGGTTCGGCACCGACAAGCCGGACCTGCGGATGGGCCAGGAGCTCGTGGACTGCACCGAGTTCTTCTCGGACACCTCCTTCCGCGTCTTCCAGGCGCCGTACGTCGGTGCCGTGGTGATGCCCGGGGGCGCCTCCCAGCCGCGCAAGCAGCTCGACGCGTGGCAGGAGTGGGCCAAGCAACGCGGAGCGCGCGGGCTCGCCTACGTGCTGGTCCAGGAGGACGGCGAGCTCGGGGGACCGGTGGCCAAGAACCTCACCGACTCCGAACGCGCGGGGATTGCCACACACGTGGGGGCGCGGCCGGGTGACTGCATCTTCTTCGCGGCCGGACTGGCCAAGCCGAGCCGGGCGCTGCTCGGCGCGGCGCGGCTCGAGATCGGTCGCCGGTGCCACCTGATCGACGACGGAGCCTGGGAGTTCCTCTGGGTCGTCGACGCCCCGTTGTTCGAGCCTGCCGATGAGGCGACCGCGGCCGGCGAGGTCGCCGTCGGCGACGGCGCCTGGACCGCTGTGCACCATGCCTTCACCTCGCCGCAGGACCTCGAGGCCTTCGACGCCGATCCGGGCAACGCCCTGGCGTGGGCCTACGACATCGTCTGCAACGGCAGTGAGATCGGCGGCGGGTCGATCCGTATCCACCGAGACGACGTCCAGAAACGGGTCTTCGAGGTGATGGGTCTCGGCGCCGACGAGGCGCAGGAGAAGTTCGGCTTCCTCCTCGACGCGTTCAAGTACGGCGCCCCGCCCCATGGCGGCATCGCGTTCGGCTGGGACCGGATCGTCGCCCTGCTCGCCGGCACCGAGTCGATCCGGGACGTCATCGCCTTCCCCAAGTCGGGCGGTGGGTTCGACCCGCTCACCGCAGCCCCCGCGCCCATCACCGCCGAGCAGCGCAAGGAGGCCGGCGTGGACGCGAAGCCGGTGAACGGCCAAAGCACCCTCTGAGACCAGATCGTTACGCTCAGGTGATCGTCTGTGCGGTCTGTGTCACATAGAGTCACCTCTCGGCGCAGATGCGCAGGCGCGGGGGGACCCGGCCGTGGAGCAGATTGGGGTGAGGCATGTCGGCATACGCCGGGCCCGACACCATTGGGCACACGAGCGATGGACCGCCTCCCTCTGACCAAGAGTCATCCCGCGCCAAGGAGATCGCCGGCAAGTCGCCGATGCGGATCGCCCTCGGTCGACTGGCCCGCGACAAGATCGCCGTCGTCTGTGCGATCGTGACCCTGTTCTTCGTCCTGATCGCCATCTTCGCCGGGACCATCTGCAACATCTTCAACGTCAGCACCGAGACAGTCCTGGCCAGCCAGTACCTAGACGTGCTCGGCGGCGGCCTGCCCAAGCCCGAGTACGGCCCGCCCAACGGCGGGTTCACCATGGAGCACCCGTTCGGCCTGGCGCCCCGCACCGCTAACGACAACCTCGCCTGGTGGGTCTTCGGGTGCCGAACCTCCCTGACGATCGCCTTGCTGGCCACGATCATCGCCTCGGTGACCGGCACGGTGCTCGGCCTGACCGCCGGCTTCCTGGGTGGCATGGTCGACCGGATCATCTCCTTCGTCACCGACCTGTTCCTCACCATCCCGTTCCTGCTCGCGGCCCTGACCCTCGCCCCCATCGTCAGCGAGCGGTTCCGGGAGAGCCCGAACTACCCCCAGATCCAGTTCTACAACCTGATCTTCGTGCTGGCGGTCTTCGGCTGGATGCCGATCGCCCGGCTGATCCGCGGGGAGGTCCTCTCGCTGCGCGAGCGCGAGTTCATCATGTCCGCCCGCGTGCTGGGCATGCCCACAGGGCGGGTCCTGCTCAGGGAGCTGCTGCCCAACCTCGCCGCCCCGATCGTGGTGACGATCTCGCTCATGCTGCCCGCCTTCGTGAGCGCTGAGGCGACCCTGGCCTTCCTGGGCATCGGCGTGACCGAGAGTCCGTCGTGGGGCCAGACCATCAACCTGGCCGTCGACTTCTTCGAGATCTACCCGCTCTACCTCTACGAGCCGCTGCTCGGGGTGGTGCTCCTGGTCCTGGCCCTCAACCTCCTGGGCGACGCGGTCCGCGACGCCCTCGATCCCAAGACCCGTCGCTGACGGGCCCGCACAGACGTCGCCCGCGAGCCTCCTCGGGGCGCGAACACAGAAAAGAAAGGCTGGACAATGAGACGGAGCAAGCCACTGGCGATAGTCGCCGGTGCCGCGCTGTTCGCGCTCGCCGCATGCGGCGGCGGGGGCAGTACAGAATCAGGTAATGGCGGTTCGGAGCGCAAGTTCGGCTCGGCCGAAGAGATCACCAAGAACGCGGACCAGGCGGCGCCGGCGGCCGAGATCCAGGGAGCCGCGAAGGGCGGGACCATCACGGTCCAGCTGCCCGGCGACCCCGGTCCGACCGACCTCGACCCGACCAACGGCTGGTCGGTGACCGGGAACTCGATCCAGCAGGCGCTGACGAGCCGGTCCCTGACCCAGTACGCCAAGAACCCCGACACCGGCGCGATGGAGCTCGTCCCCGACCTCGCCACCGACCTCGGAACCCCCAACGACGACTTCACGGAGTGGACCTTCACCATCCGTGACGACGCCACGTGGGAGAACGGCGAGACCATCACTCCCGAGGAGGTCGCTTGGGGTCTCTGCCGGTCGATGGACTCCACGCAGTTCCCGTCCGGCCCGGGCACCGAGTACTCGCAGCAGTACTTCTTCGGCGCAGGCGACTACAAGGGCCCCTACACCGGCAAGGACCCCAACTGCGACAAGTGGGGCGGCGTCACCGTCGACGGCCAGGACATCACGATCAAGATGGCCAAGCCGTTCCCCGACATGGACTGGTGGGGCGCCTTCATGGCCATGGGCCCGGCTCCCCTCGGCAAGGCCAGCGCCCCGCCCGACTACGGCCAGAACATCCTGTCCAACGGTCCCTACAAGGTGGAGAGCTTCCGGTCCGGCGAGGAGCTCGTGCTGGTCAAGAACGACCAGTGGAACCCCGAATCGGACCCGGCGCGTCACCAGTACGCCGACAAGTTCATCTTCAAGTTCAACGCCGACCAGAACAAGGTCGACCAGATCATGCTCAGCGACAACACCGCCTCGCAGACGATGCTGTCGACCGCGGCAGGGGCCAACAACTACGAGCGGATCAACAGTGAGCTCGGAGAGCGCCTGATCCAGCAGAGCTCGCAGTGCACCAGCTTCCTGGCGCCCGACTACCAGGACATCTCCGACATCAACGTCCGCAAGGCGATCGCGTGGGCCTACCCCTACGACGACGTCTGGCTGGCCAGTGGTGAGGTTCCCGGCGTGACCCGGGTCCCGGCGAACTCCGTGATGCCTCCCGGCATGGCGGGCAAGCACGACTACTTCGCCGACGGGGAGCAGTTCACCTACAACCCGGACAAGGCCAAGGCGCTTCTGGCGGATGCCGGCTACGCCAACAAGCCGTACCCGATCAAGATGATCTACTACGAAGTCGACCCGCTCGCCGTGGCTGCCCAGAAGCAGCTCGTCAAGGGCATGGAGGAGGCCGGCTTCGAGGTCAACGACATCGCCGTCCAGGACGACCCGTACAACATCTGGACGAACCCCGATGACAAGCTGAACAAGACGCTCAACCTGCGTGGCGTCAACTGGTGCTCGGACTGGCCGTCGGGTCTGACGATGCTTCCGCCGCTGCTCAGGACGGGTGCCACCTACAACACCGAGCAGTTCTCCGAGAAGTCCATCGACAGCGAGATGGACGACATCACGGCGATGCCGCTGGAGGACCAGGCCGATGCCTGGGGCGCCCTGGACGAGAAGATCGGGACCGAGTTCTTCCCGATCATCCCGACTGCGTTCCGGAACGACCTGTTCATGTTCGGCTCGAAGGTCGGCAACCCCGGTGGTGACGGTTCCATCGGAGCCCCCTACTACAAGGGGTTGTACGTCTCTCAGTGATTCGTGCGTGGCCCAACTGGCTGATGCACAACTAGAGTGGGGGTTCCCGGATCAAACCGGGAGCCCCCACTTCGGGCCGCTCCGCGGTCTCCAACCAGGGAGAGGGATCTGATGTTCGCCTATATCGTCAAGCGCCTGCTCGCCGGTGTGCTGGTTCTCGTGCTGGTGTCGATGGCGATCTTCCTGCTGTTCTGGTACGGCCCCGAGAGTCCGGCCCAGCCGATCTGCGACCAGCAGACCAGCAACCGGTGCAGCCCTGCGCGGCTCAAGGTCTACGAAGAGCGGCTCGGCTACAACAACCCGGTCTACGTCGAGTACGGCAAGTTCGTGAAGGGAATCTTCGTCGGGCGCGACATCCAGATCGGATCGACGCCCCGCCACTGCGAAGCGCCCTGCCTGGGGATCTCCTCCCGCACCGACAACTTCGTGACGGACGAGATGCTCCAGCGTCTGCCCGCCACGCTCTCGGTCGCCTTTGGTGGAGCCTTCTTTTACCTCCTCTTCGGCGTCCCCATCGGCGTCGCGGCCGCGCGAAGACGTGGAACCGTGGCCGACAAGGCGCTCGTGTCGAGCTTCCTGACCCTCAGCTCCGTTCCCTACTACCTCTTCGCGCTGCTGTTCTGGCTCTACCTGACGGTGATCTTCGAGATCCCACTCTTCAGCAACACCGGCTACCACAAGCTCACGGACAACCCGTGGAACTGGTTCACGGGGATGTTCCTGGCCTGGATGGCGCTGGGCATCTTCGGCTGCACGCAGTACACCCGGTACACCCGGGGAGCGATGGTCGAAGCCCTCAACGAGGACTACATCCGGACGGCCAAGGCCAAGGGACTGGCGCCACGGGCCGTGGTCTACCGACACGGGCTGCGGGCCGCCCTGGTGCCGGTCGTGACCATCTTCGGCATCGACTTCGCCACCCTGCTGGCCGGCACGATCATCACCGAGCGCATCTTCGACATCCAGGGCATCGGATGGTGGGGCCTGGAGGCGGTGCGGGCCCGAGACCTGTCCGTGGTGGCGGCCACCACTCTCTTCGGGGCCGTGATGCTCATCGTTGCCAACCTGATCGTCGACATGCTCTACAGCGTCCTCGACCCGAGAGTGAGACTGTCGTGACAGCCGAGGAGCGCAGGGACGTCAAGCGGCAGGTCGAGGACACCTCCGGCGACGACGCGTTCCTCGTCGTGGAGGACCTCACCGTCCGGTTCCCCACCGAGGACGGCCTGCTCACCGCCGTGAGTGACCTGAGCTATCAGGTCCGCATGGGCGAGACCCTCGGCATCGTGGGCGAGTCCGGCTCAGGGAAGTCCGTCTCCAGCCTCGCGGTCCTCGGCCTGCACGACCCGAAGTCCAGCCAGATCAGTGGATCCATCCGGGTGGGCGGCACCGAGGTGATCGGGCTGTCCGAGTCCCGCATGCGCAAGCTGCGCGGCAACGCCGTCTCGATGATCTTCCAGGACGCCCTGGCGGCGCTGCACCCGTTCTACAAGATCGGTGGGCAGCTGGCCGAGGCCTATCTCGTCCACCACCCCGATGCGACAAAGCGCGACGCCAGGCGCAAGGCGGTCGAACTGCTCGACCGGGTCGGCATCCCACAGCCGGACCGCCGCGTCGACGACTTCCCCCACCAGTTCTCGGGCGGAATGCGGCAACGCGCGATGATCGCGATGGGGCTGATCAACGACCCGTCCCTGCTGATCGCCGACGAGCCGACCACGGCGCTCGACGTGACTGTCCAGGCGCAGATCCTGGACCTGCTCCAGGACCTCCAGCGCGAGTTCAACTCCGCGGTCATCATCATCACCCACGACCTCGGCGTCATCGCCGAGATGGCAGACGACGTGCTGGTGATGTACGCCGGCCGAGCCGTCGAGTACGGCCCGTGCAAGGAGCTCCTCACCCACCCGGAGATGCCCTACACCTGGGGCCTCCTCTCGAGCGTGCCCGAGGTCGGTGCGGACACCGATGCCCGGCTCATCCCCATCCCCGGCAACCCGCCGAGCCTGTTGAGCCCGCCGTCGGGCTGCTCCTTCCATCCGCGCTGCGCCCACATGGACAAGGTGCCGGGTAACCTGTGCTCGACGGAGCTGCCCGAGCTGACTCCGGGCAGCCGCGGTGGTGGGCACCTCAAGCGTTGCCATCTCGCCGATCCGGATCGGGTCTTCGAGGCCGAGGTGCTGCCCGAGATCGCCCCTGAGCTGGTCGAGGAGAACTGATGTCCGACGTGAATGTCGACAAGCCGGACGCGACGCAGAACGAGCCGCTGCCGGGCGAGGGCGAGGATGCGCCCGTCGTCGACCAGCAGGTGGCGAGCTTCTCCGAGCTCGCCCAGCAGGGTCACACCGCCACCGAGCTCGACGTCACGGCACCGCCGGTGCTCGAGGTCGAGAACCTCAAGATGTACTTCCCGGTCAAGTCCTCCGGCGTCGTCCGCCGCACGATCGGCCACGTCCAGGCCGTCGACGGCATCAGCTTCCAGGTGCCGAAGGGTGGCTCGCTGGGCCTCGTGGGTGAGTCAGGATGCGGCAAGTCCACGACGGGACGGTTGATCACCCGGCTCTACAACCCGACCGCGGGCAGGATGCAGTTCGGCGAGCACGACCTGGCCCAGCTGTCGAACCGGCAGATGAAGCCGCTGCGCAAGCACGTCCAGATGATCTTCCAGGACCCCTACACCTCGCTCAACCCGCGGCACACCGTGGGCTCGATCGTGGGCGCCCCGCTGGCGATCCACAACGTGGTGCCCAAGAAGGAGATCCTGCCGAGGGTGCAGGAGCTGCTCAAGGTGGTGGGGCTCAATCCCGAGCACTACAACCGCTACCCCAACGAGTTTTCCGGGGGCCAGCGTCAGCGCATCGGCATCGCCCGCGCGCTGACCCTCAACCCCCAGCTGCTGGTCGCGGACGAGCCGGTCTCGGCACTCGATGTCTCGATCCAGGCACAGGTGATCAACCTGCTCCAGGATCTTCAAAAAGAGTTCGGGATCGCCTTCCTGTTCATCGCCCACGATCTCGCCGTCGTCCGTCACTTCTGTCCCGAGACGGCGGTGATGTATCTGGGCAAGATCGTCGAGATCGCCGACCGCGAGACGCTCTACGGCCACGCACACCACCCCTACACGCAGGCACTGCTCTCCGCCGTGCCCGACGTCAAGCAGGCGGCGATCGGCGGCCGCCGCGAGCGGATCCGTCTCGAGGGCGACGTACCGAGCCCGATCAACCCGCCGTCCGGCTGCCGGTTCCGCACCCGCTGCTCGCTCGCCCAGGAGATCTGCGCCAAGGTCGAGCCTCCGCTGCTCCAGATCGGCAAGCGGCACAAGGTCGCCTGCCACTTCGCGGGCGAGCTGGGCGAGCACCCCACCACCCCGGTGACCGCCGGTCTGCTCGGCGTCGACCACCAGGGCTCGCCCGCCGCAGGCGCCACGGCCACCCAGGTTCCGGTGGGGCCCGGCTACGAGGACGAGTGGTTCGACGTGAAGTCCCAGAAGATGGTGCGCGCCTGAGCGACACCGATCACCTACGGTGACGGGTGTGGAGGGACTCTTCGACGCGATGCCGTCCGGCCGGGGCGGGGGCTCACTGTCGACGGCCCCGCACGCCTCGGCACCGCTTGCGGTGCGGATGCGGCCCCGCTCGCTCGAGGAGCTGGTCGGACAGCAGCAGCTGCGCGCCGCGGGCGCCCCGCTGCGCCAGCTGATCGAGGGCGACCGGTCGATGTCACTGCTCCTGTGGGGGCCCCCGGGCACCGGCAAGACCACCATCGCCTCGATCCTGAGCCAGCAGACCGACCGTCGGTTCGTGGAGGTCTCGGCCGTCGCGGCCGGCGTGAAGGAGGTTCGCGCTGCGATCGACGCGGCCCGGGCCGGGCTCGTGGCCGGGGGGCACGAGACGGTGCTCTTCGTCGACGAGGTGCACCGCTTCTCCAAGGCCCAGCAGGACGCACTCCTTCCCGGGGTGGAGAACCGCTGGGTCACGCTTGTCGCCGCGACGACGGAGAACCCGTTCTTCTCGGTCATCTCGCCGCTGCTGTCGCGGAGTCTCCTGCTGCGGCTGGAACCGTTGACCGACGACGATGTGCGCACGGTCCTCGAACAGGCCCTGACCGACGAACGTGGCCTTGCCGGGTCGGTCGCCCTGGACGAAGCCGCACGGGAGCACCTGGTACGCCTGGCGGGGGGCGACGCTCGACGGGCCCTCACCTATCTGGAGGCGGCAGCGGCGGCGGCAGCCGCCACGGGCGCGGAGTCCATCGACGTGGCCACCGCGGAGACCGCGGTCGACCAGGCGGCGGTTCGCTACGACCGCCAGGGCGACCAGCACTACGACGTCACCAGTGCCTTCATCAAGTCGATCCGCGGCTCCGACGCCGACGCCGCCGTGCACTACCTCGCCAGGATGATCGAGGCCGGTGAGGACCCCCGCTTCATTGCCCGGAGGCTGGTGATCCTCGCCAGCGAGGACATCGGCCTGGCCGACCCCACCGCACTGCCGACTGCGGTGGCCGCCGCCCAGGCGGTGCAGCTGATCGGCCTGCCGGAGGCGCGCCTCAACCTGGCGCACGCGACGATCGCGCTCTCCGTCGCACCCAAGTCCAACGCCGTCACCCGGGCCATCGACGCGGCCAGTGCCGATGTTCGCGCCGGGAAGATCGGGCCGGTCCCGCCGCACCTGCGCGACGCCCACTACGGAGGCTCGAAGAAGCTCGGGCACGGCAAGGGCTACCGCTACAGCCACGACGAGCCCTACGGCATCGCCGAGCAGCAGTACGCCCCCGACGTGGTGGCCGACGCGACGTACTACGAGCCCACGGCGCTGGGGTCAGAAGCGGCCGTGAAGGAGCGGTGGGAGCGAATCCGGCGGCTGATCCGGGGTCGCTGACCTCCGCGGGTAGGCTCACTCACCGAAGGCTTCCGCGTTCGCGGACCCGCAGGCGGGACAGTCCCACACCGCGATGTCTGCGTCGGCGTACGTGAGGGCGCCCGAGCTGCCGCCCGGGCCTTCTGTCGTGCGGCTGGTCAGACGTATCCGTACATTCCCACCGCAAGCTGCGCACGACGATTCAATCAGCGCAGAGTTCGACTGGCCGCGGCCAACCTCGGTGCGTTCGTCCATGCTTGCCCCATGGGCGAGGATACGCGTTCTTTCTCGCGCACGGCAGCCCCAGCGGTCTAAGACGTGGGCTCAGCCCTCGAGGGATGAGAGTGGTTGCTCCACCCACCTCAGCTGTTTCGCGAGACGAATCGAGCCCCCTCCACCGTCCGCCTGGATGCTCGTGCGGTCGGCGAACTCTTCCATGAGCAGCATCCCGCGGCTGTTCTGGGCACTGACCTCAGCGACGAATGTCCCCTGGACATGCCCGAAGTCGCGGTTCCCGGATCCCAGGACGTGCATCGTGAGCTCCCGCTCGCCGAGATTGATCAGGACCTCCAGCCCCGTGCTGTCCTTCAGGTCGTGCCACACCTTGGTGCAAGCTTCGGACAGAGCCACCTCGGCCTCCTGGATGCAGTCCGGTGCGACACGTGCCGTCCGCATGGTCTCGGTCAGGGTGTGCCGTGCCAGGGACACACTGGCCGCCTCCGGCGGCACGATCATCACGATCTGGATGCTCATCGAAAAGGACCTCGCAATATCCGTCTCATCGACGGGGCGAGGTCCAGGTCCCTGCACAAGCTTGCGCATCAGCGGAATGTGTCTCCCCACCCTACGCCCGTGGAGCAAGTGGGACGGCTGCTCGCCACCCACAGCTCAGGGAGCGAAGGGTTATAGGGTCGGGCAGGTGAGTTCCGAACCGGTCTGGCTGCTGGCTGGCGGCGCCGTCGCGCTGGCGTCGGTGCTCCTCGTGCTGCTCATCGGGCGTGCCGCGGCCCGCTCGGGCCGGGAGCTGGTGACCGCGCGCGCAGAGGCTCAGGCGCTCGCCCAACGCCTCGCCCGCGTCGAGGACGCGCTGGCGCGCCGCGAGACCGCGCCACGCGACACCCGGAGCTACGTGATCACCCACGTGGGCGACGACCATCCGGACGCCTCCGGGCCGCCGGCGGTCGGGCGGATCGACGGAAAGCTCTTTGCCGACATCGTGGCCCGGGAATCGGCGATCAAGGCCGTCGGGCTGGCGCACGGCCTGCGCCGCGCGCTGGCGCCCGAGGTCCGCAACCGGATCAGGTTCGAGATGAAGCGCGAGGTCCTGCGGGCCCGCAAGCAGCGCCGCGCCGACCTCAAGGCCGCCCTGCGCGAGTTGCGTGCGCGCGAACGGGCCGATCTCGCCCAGGACCAGGACCGCCGGGACGAGGGAGACGCCGCCTAGTGAACAGGTCCCTGTGGTTTGTTGCCGGAGCGGGGGCGGGCGTCTATGCGATGGTCCGCGGTCGCCGCGCGGCCGAGGTGCTCACCGCAGACGGGCTACGCGACCGGGTCAGCGGCCTGGCCGTGGGCGTCCGGATGTTCCGCGACGAGGTCGCCGCGGGTCGCGAGGAGAAGGAAACAGAGTTGCGCCACCAGCTCGGCCTCGTGCCTCATGGAACACCCGAGCTCGCCGCTGGTCGACACCGACGAGAGGAAGGCAGCTGATGGACACCGCGGAGATCCGCCGACGGTTCGTCGCCCACTTCGAGGGCTCGAAGTGGGGCGGTCACCAGGCGGTGCCCTCGGCGTCGTTGCTGCTCGATGACCCCAACCTTCTGTTCGTCAACGCCGGCATGGTGCCCTTCAAGCCGTACTTCCTGGGCCAGGAGACACCGCCCTACGACCGCGCGGTGAGCGTGCAGAAGTGCGTGCGTACCCCCGACATCGAGGATGTCGGCAAGACGACCCGGCACGGCACCTTCTTCGAGATGTGCGGCAACTTCTCCTTCGGTGACTACTTCACGGAGGGCGCGATCGAGCTGGCCTGGGAGCTGGTGACGAAGTCCGTGGCCGACGGTGGCTTCGGCCTCGAGGAGAACCGCTTGTGGCCGTCGATCCTGCACGGCGACGACGAGGCCCTGGGGCTCTGGAAGAAGGTCACGGGCCTCCCGGACGAGCGCATCATCCGGCTCGGCCCCAAGGAGAACTACTGGTCCATGGGTGTACCCGGGCCAGGAGGGCCGTGCTCGGAGATCCTCTACGACCGGGGTCCCGACTACGGCCCGGACGGCGAGTTCGAGACCACGACCCGCACCGACATGCCCCCCAAGCTCGAGGACCGCTACCTCGAGATCTGGAACCTCGTGTTCATGCAGGACGAGCTGAGCGCGGTTCGGTCCAAGTCGGACTTCGACATCGCGGGCTCGCTGCCGAAGAAGAACATCGACACCGGCATGGGCCTCGAGCGCGTCGCTTACCTCCTGCAGGGCAAGTCGAACATGTACGAGATCGATGTCATGTTTCCGGTGATCGAGAGGGCGGAGCAGCTCACCGACCGCCGCTACGGCGCCGACTACGATGACGACGTCCGGTTCCGGGTCGTGGCCGACCACGTCCGCAGCTCGATGATGCTCATCGGCGACGGGGTCACCCCGGGCAACGAGGGCCGCGGCTACGTGCTCCGACGGCTGCTGCGGCGCGCCGTACGCTCCATGCGGCTCCTGGGCTACGACGACCCGTCACTGCCCGAGCTGTTCCCCGTCAGCCGCGACCGGATGGCGGAGACCTACAGCGAGCTGCACCGCGACTGGGAACGGATCTCCAGCGTGGCCTACGCCGAGGAGGAGGCTTTCCGGCAGACCCTGCGGGCGGGCACCGCGATCTTCGACCTGGCCACCACCGAGGTGAAGCAGGCCGGGGGCTCGGAGCTCTCGGGTGCCAGAGCCTTCTCCCTGCACGACACCTACGGCTTCCCGATCGACCTGACCCTGGAGATGGCCGCCGAGCAGGGTCTGTCGGTCGACGAGGTCGAGTTCCGCCGACTGATGACCGAGCAGCGGGACCGGGCCAAGGCCGACGCCGCGTCCAAGAAGGGCGCCCATCGCGACGCCTCCGCCTACCGCGAGATCGCCGACTCCCTGGACCGGCCCGTCGAGTTCACCGGCTACTCCGAGATCGTCACGGAGGGCGCGGTGCGCGGCATCGTCTCGGGCGGGGGCGTCGTCCAGTCCGCACGCGAGGGGGACGAGGTCGAGCTGGTCCTCGACCGCACCCCGTTCTACGCGGAGGGCGGCGGCCAGCTCGCCGACCAGGGCGTGATCGAGCTCGAGAACGGTGCCCGCCTGCAGATCCGCGACGTCCAGTCGCCGGTCACCGGCCTGATCGTGCACCGGGCGGTCGTGGCCGCCGGCGAGGTCACGGTCGGCGTCGGCGCGCACTCCGTGGTCGACGTCGAACGGCGCAAGTCGATCTCGCGCTCCCACACCGCCACCCACATGGTGCACAAGGCGTTCCGGGAGGCCCTCGGCGACACCGCCACCCAGGCCGGCTCGGAGAACTCGCCCGGGCGGTTCCGGTTCGACTTCGCTGCGCTGGGGGCGGTGCCTGCCTCAGTCATGACCGACGTCGAGGCCCGGGTCAACGACCTGGTCCTGGCCGACCTTTCCGTCCACGCCGAGATCATGAGCCAGGACCAGGCCGTGAAGTCCGGTGCGATGGCGCTGTTCGGCGAGAAGTACGGCGACGAGGTACGCGTCATCTCCGTCGGCGACTGGGCGCGCGAGCTCTGCGGCGGCACCCACGCCGGACGCTCCGGCCAGCTCGGCGTGATCAAGCTGCTCGGCGAGTCGTCGATCGGGTCCGGCGTGCGCCGGGTGGAGGCCCTGGTCGGTGGCGATGCCTACCGCTTCCTGGCCCGCGAGCACGTGCTCGTCGCCCAGCTGTCCGAGGCGCTCAAGGTCCGTCCGGAGGAGCTTCCCGAGCGGGTCAACAGCATCGTGGAGAAACTGCGCGCCGCCGAGAAGGAGATCGAGAAGGTCCGCCTGACCCAGCTGCTCGCCGGCGGAGCGACGCTGGCCGCGCAGGCAGAGAACGTCGGCGGGACTCACGTGATCGCCCATCGCGCCGACGGCGCCGGCGGCGGCGACGTACGCACGCTTGCGCTCGACGTCCGCGGACGTCTTCCCGCCGGCGAGCCCGGGGTGGTGGTCATCATCGGCCACGAGTCCGGCAAGGTCTCGGTCGTGGCGGCGGTCAACGACGCCGCACGCGACCGGGGGCTGAGCGCCAATGCGCTCGTCGGTGCCATCGGACCGGTGGTCGGCGGCCGGGGCGGCGGCAAGGACGACCTCGCCCAGGGCGGCGGGAGCGACCCGTCGCGGATCGACGAGGCGCTGGGTCTGGTGCGCGCCGAGGTCGCCCGCGTCACAGGCGGCTGATGCGCTCCGGCACACGTCTCGGGCTCGACCCCGGCGACGCCCGGATCGGTGTGGCACGCAGCGACCCCTCCGGCGTACTCGCAACACCGGTGGAGACCATCCGCCGAGGCCGCGGCGACCTGGCCCGGATCGTGGCCCTCGTCGAGGAAGAGGGTGCGATCGAGGTGATCGTCGGGCTGCCCCGCTCGCTCTCGGGT
Source organism: Nocardioides sp. (assembly GCA_045806805.1). Classification (GTDB taxonomy): domain Bacteria; phylum Actinomycetota; class Actinomycetes; order Propionibacteriales; family Nocardioidaceae; genus Nocardioides. The sequence goes on from JBJMIQ010000302.1 coordinate 23,447, forward strand.
GGTGAGGGGCCGGCTGCGGCCAAGGTGCGGCGGTTCGCCGCCGATCTGGTGCGCCGGATCGCGCCGGTCCCGGTGCGCCTGTACGACGAGCGTCTCACCACGGTTTCCGCGGAGGCTATGCTGCGCGACCGGGGGCGCAAGGGTGGGAAGCGACGCGCTGTGGTCGACCAGGCCGCGGCCGTGCTGATCCTGCAGCAGGCACTGGACCGCGAGCGCACGACCGGGATTCCGCCCGGAGAGATCGTCGAGGAGACCGATGACTGACGACCCGATCCTGGGGGCCGACTACGAACGTCCCGTCGAGGGGCGCCGCCGCCGCAAGAAGAGCCGACTTCCCGGCTGCCTGGCGGTCCTGGTCTCCCTGGCGGTGTTGGCCGGTGGCCTCTACTTCGTCGTGACCCGAGGCGTCGACGCCATCGCCGACCGCTTCTCCGAGCCACAGGACTTCGCGGGTCCCGGCCAGGGCCAGGTGATCTTCGAGGTCCAGGAGGGCGACAGCGTCGCCGAGATGGGCCGCGGGCTCAAGGCGAAGGGCGTCGTCGCGTCGGTCGAGGCCTTCACGGAGGAGGCGGCGGGGAACCCGGACTCCACGAGCATCCAGGTTGGTTCGTACAAGATGAGGAAGCAGATGCCGGCGGCAGACGCGCTGGACATCCTGATGGATCCCGACAACATCCTGAAGAACACCATCACGATCCCGGAGGGGCTGCGGGTCGAGGACATCACCGCCCTGCTGGCCGACCACACCGACTACGACCAGGCGCAGTTCGAGAAGGTCCTGGACAACCCGGCGGCGTTGGGGCTGCCCGACTACGCGGAGGGGAACCCCGAGGGCTACCTGTTCCCCTCCACCTACGACTTCGGTCCGAAGGAGACGCCCAAGTCCATGCTCAGCGACATGGTCGACCGTTGGGAGCAGGCCGCGAGCGACGCGAACCTCGAGTCCGCGGCCGCGGACCTGGGCTACACCCCCAACGAGCTGATGACCGTGGCGAGCCTCGTCGAATCCGAAGCGAGCCGGGCCGAGGACCGCGCCAAGGTGGCCCGGGTGATCTACAACCGGCTCGAGGGCGAGGAGACCAACGGACTGCTGCAGATCGACGCCACGGTCAACTACGCGGCTGACCAGGAGCTGGGTGCCGTGCCGACGACCGAGGACCTCGAGATCGACTCTCCCTACAACACCTACAAGAACCCCGGGCTCCCACCGACTCCGATCGAGGCCCCGGGCGACGCGGCGATCGAGGCAGCGGCGCACCCGGCCGATGGCGACTGGTACTACTACGTCACGGTCAACCTGCGCACCGGCGAGACCAAGTTCGCCAAGACCTACGACGAGTTCCTCGGCTACAAGGACGAGCTGCGCGAGTACTGCGAGACCGAGTCCAAGGGCGCCTGCTGAGCGCGGCCATGCGGTGCGCGGTCCTGGGCGATCCGATCACCCACACGCTCTCTCCGGCGCTGCACCGCGGGGGATACGCCGCGGTCGGGCTGGACTGGACCTACGACGCGCACCGCGTCGCGGCCGGCGGGTTGTCGCGGTTCGTCCGCGGGCTCGATCCCTCGTGGCGAGGCCTCTCACTGACCATGCCACTCAAGCGCGAAGCCATGGAGCTGGCCACCGAGGTGTCGCCCGTGGCCCGTCTGGCCGGAGCGGCCAACACCCTTCTGCTCGTGGACGGCGCCCTGCACGCCGACAACACGGACGTGCCGGGCGCCGCCGCTGCGCTCCGCGCCCGCTACGAGGGGCCGGTCACCGCCGCGACCATCCTCGGCGGCGGGGCGACCGCGGCCTCGACTGCCCTGGCACTGTGTGAGCTCGGCGCACGGTCGCTGACACTCCTGGTGCGCTCACCAGCCCGGGCCGCCGAGACGCTTGCCGCCATCGACCGGCACGCCACCCGGCCTGCCGTGGCCGTCGGCTCACTCGCGGACGATCCCGTTGTCGGCGAGGTGGTCGTCTCGACGGTCCCGGCACAGGCCCAGTCCCCGGGCCTTGTCGACCGCTGCTCGTCGGTGCCCGTGGTCTTCGAGGTGGTCTATGACCCCTGGCCAACGCCGCTCGCGGCATCGGCGGGAGACCGCGTGCTGGTCAACGGCTTCGACCTGCTGCTGCACCAGGCGGTGCTGCAGTTCGAGATCTTCACCGGTGTGGGCGCACCGGTCGAGGCCATGCGGGCCGCTGGCGCGGCCGCCCTCGCCCGCCGCGCCTGATCTGAGGCTGCTCCGAACATCCCGCCCCAGCGGATAGGGTCCCGGTCATGCACCTCGACGCGGCCGTCGTGTCAGCCGTGTGCGGGGCCGTCGGCGGCTGGTTCGTGCCGGCGCTGATCGGACGGGTTCCCGAGCCGACGCCCGATCCCGAACCCAAGCCCGACGCCCAGCCCAAGGAGCCCTACGCCGACATCGCAGCGCTGCCCGGCCTGGCCTGGAAGTCGGCTCTCGTCTCCGCTGCCTGCGCGGGCCTGGTGGCGGCAGCGGTGGGTCCGGCGTGGGCACTGGTGATCCTGGTGCCGCTCGTCCCGCTCTCGGTCGCGCTCGCCGTGGTCGACTGGCGAACCCGCCTCCTGCCCACCCGGCTGGTGCTCCCCGCGACCGGCGTGGCGATCCTGCTCGGGTTGGTCGGCTGGGCCGTGACCCGGGATCCCGACGACCTCATCCGCGCGGCCATCGCGCTGGTGGTCGTACGGTCGGTCTTCTGGGTGCTGTGGTGGTTCCACTCCGCGGGGATGGGATTCGGCGACGTCCGGCTCGCCGCCCTGCTGGGCTTCGCCCTGGGGCAGCTCGGCTGGGGTGAGGTGATGGTCGGGGTCTACTCCGGTTTCCTGGTGTTCGCGCTCCCCGGGCTGCTGCTCGCGATCGCCCGCCGCGACCGGGGACTGCTGAAGTCGGCTTTCCCGTTCGGGCCGTTCATGCTGGTGGGGGCTCTGATCGGGGTCCTGGTGGGATCCGCGATCTGGTCGAGTCTCTTCCCAGCGTGGGCCTGAGTCGCCGTCGCCCGGGGAATGGAAGACTGACGCCATGCTGCGCTGGCTCACCGCCGGGGAGTCCCATGGACCCTCGCTCGTCGCGATCCTGGAGGGGCTGCCTGCGCACGTCTCACTGACCTCGGCCGACGTCGTGGCGGCGCTCGCCCGGCGGCGGCTCGGCTACGGGCGCGGCGCCCGGATGAAGTTCGAGCAGGACGAGGTGACGGTCATCGGCGGCGTTCGGCACGGTCGGACCCAGGGCGGACCGGTCGCGATCCAGGTGGGCAACACCGAGTGGCCCAGGTGGGAGAAGGTGATGTCGGCCGACCCGGTCGAGCCCACCGAGCTCGAGTCGCTGGCCCGCAACCAGGCGCTGACCCGCCCGCGGCCCGGTCACGCCGACCTCGTGGGCATGCAGAAGTACGCCTTCGACGAGGCTCGGCCGGTGCTCGAGCGGGCCTCCGCACGCGAGACGGCCGCCCGGGTTGCCCTGGGCCGGGTCGCGGCCAACTTCCTGGAGCAGGCGGTGGGAGCCCGGGTGGTCTCGCACGTCGTCGAGCTGGGCGGCGTGCGGGCACCCGGAGGACTGGTGCCCGAGCCCGACGACGTGGCCACGCTGGACGAGAACCCGGTGCGATGCCTGGATCCAGACGCCGCGCAGGCGATGGTCGCCGCCATCGACCAGGCCCACCAGGACGGGGACACCCTCGGCGGTGTGGTCGAGGTCGTGGTCCACGGCCTGCCCCCCGGTCTGGGCTCCCACGTCCACTGGGACCGACGGCTCGACTCTCGCCTGGCCGGCGCGCTGATGGGGATCCAGGCGATCAAGGGCGTCGAAGTGGGCGACGGCTTCGCGCTCGCGGCGACCCCCGGCTCCCGGGCGCACGACGAGATCGTGCCGACCACAGAGGGCATCCGCCGTACCAGCGGCCGCTCCGGCGGGACCGAGGGCGGCATGACCACGGGTGAGGTCCTGCGGGTCCGGGCCGCGATGAAGCCCATCGCCACGGTGCCCCGGGCACTGAAAACCGTCGACGTCGCCACCGGCGAGGAGTCGGTGGCCCACCACCAGCGCTCCGACGTGTGCGCCGTGCCGGCCGCCGGGATCGTCGCCGAGGCGATGGTGGCCCTGGTCCTCGCGGACGCCGTGCTCGAGAAGTTCGGCGGTGACTCGGTCCAGGAGACGCGGCGCAACGCCCAGAGCTACCTGGACACCCTGAGGTTCAGGTGACTCACCCCATGAGCCCGCGCGTGGTCCTGGTGGGACCGATGGGGGCCGGCAAGACCACGGTGGCCGCGTTGCTGGCCGAGGCCTGGGGGGTCCGCGTCCGCGACACCGACGCCGACGTGGAGGCCTCGGAGGGTCGCAGCATCTCCGACATCTTCGTCGACTCGGGCGAGGCGCGGTTCCGCGAGCTGGAGCGGGCGGCGGTCCGTGACGCACTGGCCGAGCACCACGGGGTCCTGGCCCTCGGCGGCGGAGCCGTCCTCGATCCGGCTACCCGCGACCTGCTGCAAGGCCAGACGGTCGTCTTCCTCCGGGTCGGGTTGTCGGACGCGGTCAAGCGGGTTGGGCTCGGCAGCGCGCGGCCGCTCCTGCTCGGCAACGTCCGTGGCCGGATCAAGGCCCTGCTCGATGAGCGCACGCCGGTCTACGAGCAGGTGGCGACCCACGCTGTCGACACCGACGGCCGCAGCCCGGAGGATGTCGCCCGGGAGGTCCAGGAGCTGACAAGTGAATGATGACCCAGTGAGTGACACGGTGCTGCCCGTCGCCGGCGCGTCGCGCTACGACGTTGTGGTCGGGCACGCACTGGGCCACCGGCTGCCTGCGATGCTGGGCGACCAGGTGGCACGAGTGGCCGTGGTGCGACCGGCCGCGCTGGGCGCTGTCGTCGAGTCACTGCTCCCCTTTCTGGAGGCGTACGACGTCCTGGACCTGCCCGTGCCTGACGGCGAGGCTGCAAAGACCGCCGATGTCGCCGCGGACTGCTGGAGAAGCCTCGGCGAGGCGGGGTTCACCCGCTCGGACGCGGTCGTGACCGTCGGCGGCGGGGCCACTACCGACCTGGGCGGCTTCGTGGCTGCCACCTGGTTGCGCGGCGTACCGGTCGTGCACGTGCCCACCAGCCTGCTCGGCATGGTCGACGCCGCCGTGGGCGGCAAGACCGGCATCAACACCGGGGCCGGGAAGAACCTCGTGGGCTCCTTCCACGAGCCCGCCGGCGTGCTGTGCGACCTCGATCACCTCGAGAGCCTCCCGCGCGCCGAGCTCATCGCCGGTCTGGGCGAGGTCGTCAAGTGCGGGTTCATCGCCGATCCCGCGATCCTCGAGCTCATCGAGCAGCATGACCCCGCGGCCCTGAGCCCGGGGTCGCCTGTCCTGCGCGAGCTGGTCGAGCGCGCGATCGGTGTCAAGATCGACGTGGTGACCGCCGACCTCCGCGAGACCGGCGGGGCCGACGGACATCCCGGTCGCGAGGTGCTCAACTACGGGCACACCCTGGCCCACGCCGTCGAGCGCTCCGAGGGCTACACCGTCCGGCACGGCGAGGCAGTTGCCATCGGCTGCGTCTTCGCTGCGGAGCTGGCCGGGATCGCAGGCAAGCTGTCCGGCGAGGTCGTCGAGCGGCACCGCACCGTCCTGGGACGGGTCGGGCTCCCGACGACCTACGATCGCGCCGGGTTCGACACGTTGCACGAGGTGATGAAGGTGGACAAGAAGGCCCGCGGCTCGCAGCTGCGGTTCGTGGTGCTCGACGACATCGCCTCTCCGGCGATCCTCGCCGGGCCTTCCGAGGCCGACCTGCGGGCGGCCTTCGACCGGATCAAGGGAGGGAACGCATGATCACCCCATTCGAATGCTCGCTACGCGCCGATCTAGACGGGCACGCCGCATGACCCGGAAGGTGCTGGTCCTCAACGGGCCGAATCTGGGGCGGCTCGGCCGCCGCGAGCCGGAGGTCTATGGCTCGACCACCCTTGCCCAGCTGATCGATCTCTGCCAGGAGTGGGGAAGCGCCCTCGGGCTGGAGATCGAGGAGCTGCAGACCAACCACGAGGGCGACCTGATCGACTGGCTCAACGAGGCTGCCGACGACGGGACCCCGGTGGTGCTGAACGCCGGCGCGTGGACCCACTACTCGCTCGCCCTCTACGACGCCTGTGCCCAGCTGACCGCACCGCTGGTCGAGGTTCACATCTCCGATCCCTCGCAGCGGCCCGAGGGGTTCCGGCACACCTCCGTCGTCACGCCGCACGCGATCGAGGTGATCTCCGGACAGGGGATCGACGGCTACCGGCTCGCCCTCGAGCGAATCGCGGCAGAGACCCAATAGCCCGTTCGGGCGATGGCCGACCCCGGGTCCGGGCACCTACCGTCGGCGGGAACCGGTCCAGGAGCGACCGGGCACTGGAAGGTGGGCCGAGGATGATGGCACGGATCGGGATCGACGAGGCGGACCGCGTGCTCAAGGAGAAACACCGCGGCATGTGGGCCCTCGGGGACTACCCGGCGGTGGCCAGCCAGGTGATCCCGGAGCTCGGGGCGGTTCTGGTCGAGGCCTGCGGGATCCAGTTCGGCGACCGCGTTCTCGACGTGGGCGCCGGATCGGGCAACGCCGCCATCCCGGCTGCGCTGGCCGGTGGCCGGGTGATTGCCAGCGACCTCACCCCCGAGCTGTTCGAGGCGGGGCGGACGGCCGCGGACCGGGTCGGTGCCGAGGTGGAGTGGCAGCAGGCGGACGCGGAGGCGCTGCCCTACGACGACGATGAGTTCGACACCGTGATGTCCTGTGTCGGCGTGATGTTCGCACCCCACCACCAGCTGAGCGCAGACGAGCTGGTGCGGGTGTGCCGTCCGGGCGGGACGATCGGACTGATCAACTGGACGCCCGAGGGCTTCATCGGGCAGATGTTCGCGACCATGAGGCCGTTCGCGCCGCCACCGCCTCCCGGTGCGAGCCCGCCCCCGCTGTGGGGCGATGAGGCCCACGTCCGTGAGCTCTTCGGCGACCGCGTCACCGACCTCCGCGCCCGACGACAGGAGGTGCGCATCGGCCGGTTCGGCAACGCCGAGGCCTTCCGCGACTTCTTCAAGCGCAACTACGGGCCGACCATCGCCGTCTATCGACACCTCGGGTTCGACACCGACAAGGTGGTCGCCCTGGACGCGGATCTCGTCGAGCTCGCCCGACGGTTCGGAGCGGACGACGGCACCATGAAGTGGGAGTACCTGCTCGTCACCGCCACCCCTACCTGAGGAACCTCGCGCGGCTCCGCCCCGTCCCACCTCCGGAAGACCACCGACCGGCAGGGAGAGGCGACATGCACGGGAACGTGACGGTGAGTGTGAGGAGCATCCTGCTCGCGGGACTGGTCGGCCTGGGGCTGGTCGCGGCGTACCTCGTGGGAGGGGACGTGGTCACCGAGCCGGCGGGTGCCGCACCCGACAAACAGGCAGGTCAGCGGCTGATGAGGATGGTGGGGAACGGAGAGGCCACTGCGGTCCCGGACCAGATCTCGTTCGCCCTGACCACGAGCGCCCGGCGACTCGACCTCGACGATGCGATGACGACGTCGAGCGCCACGATGAGGCGGGTCCTGACCGAGCTCGCCGACCACGGCGTGGACAAGGGCGACGTGCAGACGACCGGCCTGTCGATGCACCCGGAGTACCGCTACCACGCCTACGACCCGCCGACCCTCATCGGCTACCGCGTGACCCAGCGTGCCCGGGTGGAGGTCGACGAGCTCACGAAGGGCGGGCCCGCGATCGGCGCGGCCATCGCGGTCGGTGGCAACGGCGTCCGGGTCAGCGGCATCCAGCTCGGCCTCGCCGACCCGGACGGGCTGCTGAAGAGAGCCCGAGACTCCGCGGTGCAGTCGGCGACCGACAAGGCCGAGCAGTACGCGGCCGCCACCGGTCAGTCACTCGGCGACGTGATGAGCATCCGGGAGATCGGCCGACCGCCCCAGCGCTACCAGCCGCAGTCCATCTTCGCGCGCCGGCCCCTCGCGGACGCCGCGCTGGCCAAGGCGCTGCCGATCCGGGCCGGCAAGGACGACCTCCAGGTCCGGGTCCAGGTCGTGTGGGCCATCGAATAGGAAGAATGGCGAGTAGGGCTCCGTGGAAGCGCGCTATAGGCTCGCGCGCATGGCAACGACGAACGACCTGAAGAACGGCATGGTGCTCAACCTCGATGGCCAGCTCTGGCAGGTCATCTGGTTCCAGCACCACAAGCCCGGCAAGGGGGGTGCCGTGGTCCGCACCAAGCTGAAGAACGTCGAGTCCGGAAAGACCGTCGACAAGACCTTCAACGCGGACGTCAAGGTCGACGTGGCCAGCGTCGACAAGCGCACGATGCAGTACCTCTACAACGACGGCTCGTCCTACGTCTTCATGGACACCGGCACCTACGACCAGCTCGAGATCACGCCCGAGCTGGTAGGCGAGGCGAAGAACTTCCTGCTCGAGAACCAGGAGGCGATCGTCGCCACCAACGAGGGACGGGTGCTCTATATCGAGATGCCCGCCTCGGTCGAGCTCGAGATCACCTTCACCGAGCCCGGCGTCGCCGGTGACAGCGCCACCGGCCGCACCAAGCCGGCGACACTCGAGACCGGACACCAGATCCAGGTGCCGCTGTTCATCGGCCAGGGTGAACGGGTCAAGGTCGACACCCGCGACTCGTCGTACCTCGGCCGAGTGAAGTCCTGACGGTGAGCAGCTGATGGGAGCCCGTTCCAAGGCCCGCAAGCGGGCCCTCGACATCCTCTACGCTGCCGAGCTGCGCGGCGAGGAGCCGACGACGGCCCTCGACCGGGCCATCGCCGCTGGTGAGGGTCCGACCAACGACTACACCTCCGAACTGGTCCGCGGGGTCATGGAGCACCGGTCGCGGATCGACGAGCTGCTGGGGGACTACTCCGAGGGCTGGACCCTGGACCGGATGCCGGCCGTCGACCGCAACGTCCTGCGGCTCGGGGTCTTCGAGCTGATGTGGGCCGACGACGTGCCCGATGCCGTGGCGGTGACCGAGGCGATCGCCCTGGTCCGGGACCTGTCCACCGACGACTCGCCCGGCTTCGTCAACGGCATCCTGGGCAACATCCTCCGCAGCAAGCCGAGCCTCAATGCCTGAGCTCTCCGACAGGGTCGGCCGACGGGTCCACCACAGCGACTGGGTCGACCATCTGGCGCGGGTGGGACTCGTGGCCTACGGCGTGGTGCACCTCGTCGTCGGCTGGCTGGCCCTGCAGCTCGCACTCGGCCACGACTCCGGGACAACGTCCAGCACCGGCGCGGTGCGCGAGCTTGCCCAGCAGCCGTTCGGTGAAGTACTGGTGTGGCTGCTGGCCGGCGGACTCCTGCTGCTCGCCGTCTGGCAGGTGATCGAGGCAGTGGTCGGGCACCGGCACCATCAGGACTCGACCAGGCTGCGCATGCGGCTCACCTCCGCCGGGAAGGTGCTGATCTACGGCTACATCGCCTACAGCGCGGCGACGATCGCCGCCGGGGCGGGTTCGTCCGGCGGGGGTTCGGACTCCACCACCGCCAAGGTGATGAACCTGCCCGCCGGCCAGTTGCTGGTGGGAGCGGTCGGCGGCGTCGTGATCGGCACCGGCGTCTACCTCATCTACAAGGGTTTCACTGGCAAGTTCACCGAGGACCTCACCGCCGAGGGTCAAAGCGGCGACACCGGTACGGCGTACATCGCCCTGGGCAAGGCGGGATACGTCGCCAAGGGTGTGTCCTTCGGCCTCGTCGGCGCCCTGATCGGCTACGCCGCCGCCACACATGATCCGCAGAAGTCCGGTGGGCTCGACCAGGCCCTGCAGAAAGTCCTCGACCAACCGTTCGGGCCCTACTTGTTGGGAGCAATCGCGGTCGGACTCGCCAGTTTCGGGATCTTCACCTTCGCCCACGCCCGCCACCTGTCCCGCTGACCGCATCTGCCCGGAGGAGATCTCAAGATGACGACACGCGACGTCGACGTAGTGGTGGTCGGCCTCGGCCCCGGCGGGGAGCATGCCGCAATCAAGCTCGCTGGCGCCGGCCTCGATGTGGTCGCCGTCGAGGAACGGCTCGTCGGCGGCGAGTGCCCCTACTACGGCTGCGTGCCGACGAAGATGATGATTGCGGCGGCGCACACCATCGGCGAGGCGCACCGGGTCTCCGAGTTCGGCAGTAGCGCTGAGGTCCAGCCCGACTGGTCCGCGGTGGCGGCGCGGGTGCGCGACGAGGCCACCGACGACTGGAACGACGCGGCCGCCGTCACCCGCCTCGAGAAGTCGGGTGCCACATTCGTCCGTGGCCGCGGACGCCTCACGGGTCCCGGCCGGGTCGAGGTCGGTGACACGACGTACGCCGCCGCGAGAGGGGTGGTGCTCAACGTCGGCACCGCGCCCGCCGCGCCCCCGATCGACGGGCTGGCCGACACGCCGTACTGGACCAACCGCGATGCGGTGCGGCTGACCGAGCTGCCGGCGTCCGTCGTGGTGTTGGGCGGCGGGGCGATCGGCTGCGAGTTTGCGCAGCTGCTTGCCCGGTTCGGCACGCGCGTGACCGTGGTGGAGGCCGCGGACCGCCTTGTCGCCGGCGACGAGCCCGAGGCTTCGGCGGTGCTGGCGGAGGCCTTCGCCAAAGAGGGCATCCAGCTGCTGACCGGGGCCAAGGTCGACTCAGTGACGCACGCGGAGGGGGCATTCACCCTCGCCCTCGACGGTCAGCAGGTCACGGCCGACAAGCTGCTCGTCGCCGCCGGGCGGCGGAACAACCTCGCCGACCTGGGGCTGGAGACCGTCGGGCTGGACCCGGAGGCGAAGGTCATCGAGACCGACGAGCGGATGCGTGCCGCCGAGAAGCTCTGGGCCGTCGGCGACATCACCGGCAAGGGCGCCTTCACCCATGTGTCGATGTACCAGGCGGCGGTCGCGATCCGCGACATTCTCGGCGAGGACGGCCCGTGGGCCGATTACCGCGCGGTCTCCCGGGTGACGTTCACCGAACCGGAGGTGGCCTCCGTGGGCCTGACCGAGCAGCGAGCCCGTGATGAGGGCATCTCAGTGGTGACCGCGAGCGGCGACCTGGGTGCGCGCGGCTGGCTGGCCCGCGCGAGCGGGGTCGTGAAGCTCGTGGCCGACCGGGATCGAGGCGTGCTGGTCGGGGCAACAGTCGTGGGACCCGCAGGCGGCGAGATCATGTCGATGCTGGTCACCGCCGTACACGCCGAGGTGCCGATCCCCACGCTGCGTACGATGCACTTCGCGTACCCCACCTTCCACCGGGCGATCGAAACCGTGCTGGACGAACTGGTTTAGCGGCGGCACGCTGCGGTCATGGTGGGGGTGATGCGCCCGCGCACGGCTGCGCGCCCGTAGCGAAGTGGATGACGGAGGAACCCGGATGACCCAGGAGCACTCCCGCCGTGGTGGAGTCGAGCCGGATACCAGTGAGCGGCTCTACACCGCCGACCACCTGGCCTCCTACACCGCCAGCCGGCTGCACGCCGAGAGCCCGCCGCCGCCGCCGCACGGCGACCCGCTCACCGACCCCCTCGACGGCGCCGGCCGCCCCGTTCCCGAAGCGCCCGAGCCGGCCACACCCGAGGCCGCGCAGCCCCTCGTCCCGGCGCCGGCTGCGACACCGGCACCGGCACCGGCGGAGGCGACCCCGGACCCCGAGGTCCGTCGTTTCATGACCGCCACCGACTTCCTCGAACGGCGTGCCGACCAGGTCGAGCCCGGACCGGCGAGCTGGGGCTGGCGCGGTCGGGTACGACGCTGGACGGGGGGAGCGATCTCCCCGCAGATGAGTCGCGCCGAGCGCGAGCACGAGCGGTACCGGCGTTCCATCCAGCGCGACTTCACCGGCCCACGGACGGTGGTCTTCCTCAATCCCAAGGGTGGCGCGGCCAAGACCACCGGCGTCCTGGTGGCCGGCTACACCTTCGGCACGGTCCGGGGTGGCGGCGTGGTCGCCTGGGACAACAACGAGACCCGCGGGACGCTCGGGATCAGAGGCACCCGCAGCTCACACCGCAACACCACCCGCGAGCTGCTCGAGGACCTCGAGCGGTTCAGCGACGTCTACCAGGCCCGGATCGGTGACCTTGGAGCTTTCGTGCGGTCGCAGGGCGACGCCCACTTCGACGTCCTCGCCTCCGACGAGCGACCCCACGTCACCGGCATGATCCGGGCGCAGGACTTCACGGCCGTCCACCAGCTGCTCGAGCGGTTCTACCGGTTGATCCTGATCGACACCGGCAACAACATGCGCGCGGAGAACTGGCTCGCCGCGGCCGAGGCCGCCGACCTGCTGGTCGTCACCAGCACGATTCGCGAGGACACCGGCTACAGCGGCCTGTGGATGCTCGATGCCCTGCAGGACGCGGGCTACGAGAACCTCAAGCACAAGACCGTCACCGTGCTCTCCGACCCGTCCTCCCACGTCGACGAACAGCTCGCGCACGACCTGGTGCAGGTCTACGAGCAGCGCACCAAGTCGGTCTACCGCGTGCCCTACGACCCGGTACTGGTGCCCGGGTCGGTACTGCCCTACGCCCAGCTCTCCGGGGACACCCGCGCCGCGTGGCTCGCGGCCTGTGCCGGCATGGCCGCGCTGCTCTGAGCACGCAGGAACGGAGTCCGTCGGAGGCGCACTCACGGGCGATGTGAGGGCGGGGCTGGGACGCCCGGCTCGGCCATCGATCGGTCACGAACCCGCAGATCGGGAACGCGCAGGCTTTCGGTGCGGAATTTCCCGACGTGATCGGGACTCGAGCCCCATGCGTCGGGGCCCCGGCCCGACCGAGACTGGCGCCATGAGGACGCACAGGACACGCGGTCAGCCGCCGGCGAGCACCTCGTCCTGTGGCGCGTGCGAGGTCCGGGGGCGATGATGGCCAACGTCCATGTGCATGTCGGTCTCCCCAAGACGGGGACGTCGTCCATCCAGGCGGCGCTCGACGTCCGCGCCGTCTCGCTCGCCGAGGCTGGCGTGCTGTACCCGGGAGGTCGTCACCGGGCGCACCGGCTGGCGGCGTACGACCTCCTCGGCCAGCGCGTGCGAGGCGACGACTCCGACCTGGTCCCGGGAGCGTTCAACAGGCTGGGGGAGGAGATGGCCCGGTACACCGGCACCAGCATCGTCGTCTCGGAGGAGGAGCTCGGGCTGGCCAGGCCACGTCACGTCAGGAAACTTGTCCGTAGCCTCGCCGACCATCGCGTTCACGTCGTGATCGGCATCCGGGACATGGCAAGGACCGTCGTGTCCGCCTGGCAGCAGGACCTGGTGACGGGTGGGACCACTCCCTGGCGCGACTTCATCGCCGCCGTTCGAGAGCCTCACCGGAGGACGGTGCCTGCCGCCACGGCATTCTGGATCCGCCACGACCCACTGCGTGTGATCGACGCCTGGAGCACCGCTGTGCCGGTCGAGCGGATCAGCGTCATGACCGTCCCGCCAGCGGGGGCGAGCAGTCGCACCTTGCTCGAGCGGTTCGCCGCTGCGACCAATCTGCCAATCGAGCTCTGGGACGTCAGGGAGCCGAAACCGCGAAACGTCTCCTTCGGTGCCGCCGAGCTGGAGGTGATCCGGAGGCTCAACCCGACCGTCCTCGCCCGGCTGAACCAGGAGCAGTACCGCTTCGTCATCGAACAGGGGATCAGGTCGCGGCTGGCGCTGGAACGATCGCGGCCACTTCGGCTTCCGTCCGAGCACGCGGCCTGGGCACGTCATCACGGCGAGCACCTGGTGGGAGAGCTCCGGCGACGCGGCGTCCGGGTCGTCGGTGACCTCGCGGACCTGGTGCCGGAGCAGCTGCCGGTGTCGGTCCCGCCGTTCGACGTGGTGTCAGATGCCGAGCTCCTGCAGGCAGCGGAGGCCACACTGGCGTCGCTCGCGATCGCACACGGCAACCTCTTCAGACGCTACCGGCGAAGCTTCTCCCAGCGAGAGGGCAGGCTTCCCACGGCACAGGAGGTGGTCGGCAGCAGTGCCCGGGCGGCCGGCTTCCAGCTCCAGAAGGCGGCCCTGCGGCGTACCGGCGACAACCGCGTGCTCGCCTGGGCCGCGCGCACCTACATCGAGCGCACGTCCGGCAGAAGGACGTGATTGCCGACATCCGGGCACGGGAGGATTCCGTGGGTGGCTGCAAGATCCACGGGGAGTTTTACGGCCCGTTTACGTAGGCCCGTAGTATTGAAAACGAACCGCCGGGGACCCGAGACCCCGGCGGTTTCTTACGTCTCGACCCCACCCAGAACCCCTTCTCCACATGGGTGACGACACGAGTACGGTCGGGTCCATGCGCGCTGTGACCTATCGCGAGACCGGTCCGTCCTCCGTCCTGAAGGTCGTCGATCGTGAGGTGCCGGATCCGGGGCCGGGGGAGGTACGGGTGAAGCTGGCCCGGTCCGGGGTGAATCCGACGGACTGGAAGTTCCGGTCCGGTGGCATGCCCGGCGGCATGCCCTTCGATGAGGTCACGCCGGGTCAGGACGGCGCGGGCGTCGTCGACGCGGTCGGCGCGGGGGTCGAGGACCTGCAGGCGGGGGACCGGGTGTGGTTGGTGCTGGCCCAGCACGGCCGGCCCCACGGGACGGCCGCCGAGTACACCGTGCAGCCGGCCGGCCGTGTGATCCCGCTGCCTCACGGGGCGTCGTACGAGCTCGGCGCGAGTGTGGGCGTCCCGGCCGTCACGGCCCACCGGGCCCTGACGTCGGCCGACGGCGGGCCCGAACGGCTCTGGCCGGGAGCGTTGGACGGGAAGGTCGTGCTGGTGGCCGGTGGAGCGGGCGCGGTCGGTAACGCCGCAGTGCAGCTGGCGCGCTGGGCCGGAGCCACCGTGGTCACCACGGTCAGCAGTGAGGAGAAGGCGGCGCTGTCCCGGGCGGCCGGCGCGCACCACGTCGTCAACTACCGCGACTCCGACGCCGCGAAGGAGATCCTCGCGGCGGCACCGGACGGCGTGGACATCGCGGTCGAGGTCGCGCCCGCCCGCAACATCGGCATCGACCTCGAGGTCGTACGCGTGCACGGCCTGGTCTCGATCTACGCCAACAACGGCGGCGACGAGCTGACGCTGCCGCTGCGGGCGGCGTTCGGGAAGAACCTGCGCTTCCAGTTCCTCATCCTCTACACGCTCCACGACGACCTGGCGCGCGCCGCGACCGAGGACGTCACCGCCGCGATCGAAGCGGGAGCACTGCGGGTCGGCGAGGACGCCGGCCTTCCGGTGCACCACTACCCGCTCGAGGACCTCCCGGCGGCCCACGATGCCGTCGAGGGCGGCGCCGTGGGCAAGGTGCTGCTCGACATCGCCGACCTTTGAGGCCGCTTCTGTCCAGTACTGCGGTCCAGTACCCGAGAAACGCCGTCACAGGTTCGTCCGATGTCCGGCCGCGACGGTAGGGTACGGAACCGATCGACATCCTTTAACGAGCCGTCCCGTGAGGCGGAGAAGGAGGTCTGCAGCGCACATGCCTGCCCCTCAGCAAGTCCCCCCTCAGAAATTCGGGGAGAGCGAGGCGGGGTCCGTTCCGGGCCGCACCGTCCTCGACGCCGGCGACATCAGCCGGGCCCTCACCCGCATCTCCCATGAGATCCTCGAGCGCAACAAGGGCGCCCGCGGCCTGGTGCTGCTCGGGATCCCGAGCCGCGGAGTGCCGCTGGCGCGCCGGATCGCCGAGAAGATCTCCACCGTCGAGGAGTACGACGTCCCGGTCGGCTCGCTCGACGTGACGATGTACCGCGACGACCTGCGCCTCAAGCCGGCGCGGGCGCTGCTCCACACCGAGATCCCCGACAGCGGCATCGACGGCAGGACCGTGGTGCTGGTCGACGACGTGCTGTTCTCCGGCCGGACGATCCGGGCCGCTCTCGATGCGATGACCGAGATCGGGCGGCCGGCCGCCGTGCAGCTCGCCGTCCTGGTCGACCGGGGACACCGACAGCTCCCGATCCGCGCCGACTTCGTCGGCAAGAACCTCCCGACCTCGCTCGTGGAACGGGTCCGGGTCACCCTGGCCGGGATCGACGACGTCGACGCCGTGACCATCGAGGGGAGCGCCTCATGAAGACCCACCTGCTCAGCGCGGCCGACCTCAGCCGCGACGACGCCGAGCTGGTCCTGCAGACCGCCGAGGAGCTCCGCTCACTCGCGGACCGGCCGATCAAGAAGCTGCCGGCGCTGCGCGGCCGCACCGTGGTCAACCTCTTCTTCGAGGACTCCACCCGCACCCGCATCTCCTTCGAGGCGGCGGCGAAGCGACTGAGTGCCGACGTGATCAACTTCGCGGCCAAGGGCTCCTCGCTCTCCAAGGGCGAGAGCCTCAAGGACACCGCGCTGACGCTCGAGGCGATGGGCGCCGACGCGGTGGTGGTGCGCCATTCCGCGAGCGGCGCGCCGCACCGGCTCGCCCACTCCGGCTGGGGCCGTTCCCACGTGGTCAACGCGGGCGACGGCACCCACGAGCACCCCACCCAGGCACTGCTCGATGCGTTCACGATGTGGCGCCACCTGGCCGCGCAGGACGGCGGCGGCCTGGACGGTCGGCGGGTCGCAATCGTCGGCGACGTGCTCCACAGCCGGGTCGCCCGCTCCAACGCCCTGCTGCTGCGGACGCTCGGTGCCGAGGTCACCCTGGTGTCGCCGCCGACCTTGCTGCCGGTCGGGATCGACACCTGGCCGGTCGAGACGTCGTACGACCTGGATGCGGTGCTGCCCAAGGCCGACGCGGTGATGATGCTGCGGGTGCAGCGGGAGCGGATGCACGGCGGCTTCTTCCCGACCGCACGCGAGTACTCCCGCCGCTACGGCCTCGACGGCCGGCGGATGGCCACCCTGCAGGACCACACGATCGTCATGCACCCCGGCCCGATGGTCCGCGGCATGGAGATCACCGCCGACGTCGCCGACTCCGACCGCTCGGTGATCGTCGAGCAGGTCACCAACGGCGTCGCCGTCCGGATGGCCGTCCTGTACCTGCTGCTGGGCGGCTCCGAGCCGGCCGTTGGAGGAGAAGAGTGAACACCACCTACCTGATCAAGAACGTCTCGATCCTCGGCGGCGACCCGACCGACCTGCTGCTCGAGGGCGGGGTCATCAAGCAGATCGGGTCCGGCCTGACCGCCGACGGCGCCGAGGTCATCGACGCCACCGGCATGATCGCCCTCCCCGGCCTGGTCGATCTGCACACCCACTTGCGTGAGCCCGGCCGCGAGGACGCCGAGACCGTGGCGTCCGGCACCAGTGCTGCCGCCCTGGGGGGTTTCACCGCCGTGCACGCGATGGCCAACACCGACCCCGTGGCCGACACCGCCGGCGTGGTGGAGCAGGTCTGGCGGCTGGGCCGGCGCTCCGGCTGGGTGGATGTCCGCCCGGTCGGTGCGGTGACGGTCGGGCTGGGCGGTGAGCGGCTCGCCGAACTCGGCGCGATGGCCGATTCCGCCGCCCGGGTCTCGGTCTTCTCCGACGACGGGATGTGCGTGCACGACGCGGTCCTGATGCGCCGGGC
>JBJMIQ010000303.1:0-25070 GCA_045806805.1 Nocardioides sp.
ATGCCGCTCGAGAGTCGCCGCGGTCTCCCGGGCCAACGGATCGGAGCTGTTGCGCTCGCCGGCCTCGGCGGCGCGTACGGCAGCCGGCGACCGAACCCGCGGTCCGCGGCCGAGACCCCGGCCGCGGGCGGCCCGGTCGACCGCGCGTGCGTGCCGGTCGAGCTCGGCCACCTGCAGCAGCAGGTCGCGTCGGGTGATCTTGCCGCGGCGGCGTACGGACTGCTGCGACCCGATGCCGTAGACGGAGTCGAAGCCGCCGGCCAGGACCAGCCGTTCGAGCACCGGGCGCGAGACCCGGGCGCGGTGCCAGAGGTCGGTGAGCGAGTGGAAGGGCCGGGCCGCGACCACGCGGTCCACCTCGGCGTCGCTGATCCCCTTGACCTCACTCAGCGAGAGCCTGATGCCGTAGCCGTCACCGACCCGCTCGACGGTGTAGGTCTTCTCGCTGTGGTTGACGTCGAGGCCGAGGACGGTGATCCCGAACTGGCGGGCGTCGTCGAGGATCAGCCGCTTGGGGTACATCCCGGGGTCGTGGGTGAGCACCCCGGCCAGGAAGTGGGCGGGCCAGTGGGCCTTGAGCCAGGCCGACTGGTAGGTCGGCAGGGCGAACGCCGCCGCGTGGGCCTTGCAGAAGCCGAACGACGCGAACGACTCCAGCACCGCCCACATCTTCTCCACGAGCGGCAGCGGATAGCCGCGGCCGAGGGCCCGGGGAAAGAACCACAGCTTCGACTCCGCCATGCCCTCGACATCGCCCAGCGCGCGGCGTACCTCGTCGGCCTCGGCGTTGGAGACTCCGGTGAACACGGCGATCATCTCGATCACCTGCTCGTGGAAGACCACCACGCCCTGGGTCTGCTCGAGGATCGGGCGCAGGTCCTCATGGAGGTACGACGGCGTCTTCCAGCCCTGCTTGGCGTCGAGGTAGGGGGTGATCATGTCGCTCTTGACCGGGCCGGGCCGGAACAGCGAGATGTCGGTGATGATGTCCTCGAAGGACTCGATCCCGGACTTGCCGACCAGCTCGCGCTGGCCCGGCGACTCGATCTGGAAGACACCGAGGGTCCGGGCGGCGCTGATCATCTCGAAGGTGGCGACGTCGTCGAAGGGCACCTGCTCCTCGTCGTCGAGGTCGATCTCGACCCGGTCGGTCAGCTCGATCTGCTCGAGCGCGTGGGCCATCGCCGACTGCATGCGGATGCCGAGCACGTCGAGCTTGAGCAGGCCGAGGTCCTCGACGTCGTCCTTGTCGAACTGGCTCATCGGGAACCCGGCGAAGCTCGCCTCGACCGGAGTCCGGTCGAGCAGGGTCGCGTCGGAGAGCAGCACTCCGCACGGGTGGACCGCGATGTGACGGGGCAGCCCGTCGAGCCGCTCCACCAGCCGGAACATCAGGTCGAGTCGATCCTCGGCCAGCCCGCTGGCCCGCAGCTCGGGCAGCTCGCGGAGTGCCATCCGAGCGTCGCGGGCCCGGATGTGGGGGAAGGCCTTCGCGATAGCGTCGGTCTCTCCCGGTGGCATGCCGAGCGCCGCACCGACGTCGCGCACGGCATGGCGCACCCGGTAGGTGTCCATCATCGACACGCAGACGCAGCGCTCGCCGCCGTAGCGGTCCAGGATCGCCTCGTAGACCTCGAGCCGTCGGGCCGACTCCACGTCGATGTCGATGTCGGGCAGCGCCTGCCGCAGCGGGGAGAGGAACCGCTCCATCAGCAGGCCGTGCCGGATCGGGTCGACCCCGGAGACGCCGAGCAGGTAGTTGACCAGGCTGCCGGCTCCCGACCCGCGGGCCGCACAGCGCACCCCCATCTCCCGGATCAGGTCGGTGACGTCACCGACGGTGAGGAAGTAGGAGGCGTAGCCGAGACGGCGGATCACCTCCAGCTCGTCGTCGAGCCGCTGAGTGATCTTCTGCCCCGGTGCGGAGCCGTAGCGCCGGCCGACTCCCGCCTCGCAGCGTTGTCGGAGCAGGGAGTCCGCTGCAGTCACCGGGTTTCGAGACGCGTCGCTCCTCAACCTTCGCTCGTCATCGCTAGACCCGAGCAAGCTCGGGTCTAGCGCGAGCTCAGGAAAGTGCACCTCGTCCAGCCCGAGGTCGGCACGAGGATCGAGGGCGCACCGGTCGGCCACCTTGCGGGTGTCGGCCAGCAGCTGCCGGGGGTCACGCTCACCGAGCCCGGCGAGCCGGCAGATCTCCTCGGCCACCTCGTGCATCTGCTTGCCCGACTTCAAGAACCCCTCGGCGTTGCCGCGGTCCACGTGGCGACGGTCGAGGGCGACCAGGCGCCGGGCGGCATCGAGGACGTCGACGGTCGGGGCGTCCAGCCGGTCGGCGTAGCGGACCGCGTTGGTGAGCACGGTGCCGAGTCCCGCCTGCCGGGCGATCCCGGCCATCCGGGCCGCGTGGGCCGAGCTGCCCGGGCCCCACTCCCCGCCGCGCCCCGGGAGCCGGTGGGAGACCAGCTCGACGAAGAGGTTCTCGCGAGGCACCAGCTCCTGCCACGCGGCCAGCGCGGCGAGCGCGAGGTCGTCGCGGCGCCGGGTCGCGGCCGCCCCCAGCCCGGAGCCCGGGCCGAGCAGGACCAGGACGTCGCCTCCGGCGAGGTGGGGGGCGATCGTCTCCAGGTCGGCCACCGGGCTGCCGCGCTCGCCGGACAGATGAACGGCTGAGACCAGGCGGCAGATCGCGGCCCAGCCGGCACGGCCACCGCCCTTCCCGCCGGCGTTCGCCAGCAGTGTCACCCGGGGCAGACGGTCGTCGCGGTAGGCGCCGCCCCGGACCGGGGTCCGCGGACGGGTCTCGACCCGGTCGACGACGGTGGGTGGCCGGTAGGCGAGGTCGACCCCCAGCACCGGGCGGATGCCGGCGGCCAGGCAGCCCTTGGCGAACTTCACCGCGCCGTAGGTGCCGTCGCGGTCGGTCAGCGCCAGAGTGTCCATCTCCTGCTCGGCGGCCCGCTCGACGAGGGCGTGGGGGTGGGAGGCCCCGTGGCGGAGGGAGTAGCCGGACGCGACGTGGAGGTGGGCGAAGGGGTCAGGAGACACGGGTGCTCGTCACCGCGGCCCGGCCCGGGAGCGGCAGGTGGGGCGCCAGGCCGAGCGCCTGCTCGACCACCCCCAGGAACCGGTCGGCGTCGCGGACCAGGTCGTCGGCCTCCCGGTCGGTGACGGCCCGGGTCGAGCCGGCCTCGGCCGCGGCCCGCTTCCCCGCCCCCGCGGCGAAGAACCGGGCCCACTCCTCGAGCTCGGGAGCCACCTCGGCGAGCAGCACCCAGGCGTTGCGCTGGGGTCGCCGGCGCTGGGGCGCGGGATGAGCCCGGGCAGCCAGCAGCGCCGCAGCGGCCCGTAGCGCCGCGACGTGGGCGCAGGCATAGCGGGTCGGGGTCCCGGTCGCGGTGATCGCCTCCTGCAGCGACTCGGCCGCGCGGGCGAGGTAGGAGTGGGTGGTGGCGGGGAGGGCGTGGGGGTTCACGTCGATCACCCCTTCAGTCCGCGCAGCCGACGAGCTGCCAGTGGCCCTCGCCCCAGTCGAAGGAGAGGTCGAAGACCCCGCCACCGTCGGCCCTGCCCCGGCTGGCCTCCACCCGCCACAGCTCCCGCTCGGCCAACAGATCAGGCGCGGGCAGATCAACCGCCGGAGACCCCTCGGACTCCTCGGATCCGATCACCGCGCGGGCGCCGGTGGACTGCCACCAGGACCCGGTCTCCACCCAGTGGGCGAGCACCGCGCGCACCTGCCACAGCCGGCCGCGCCACAAGAACTGCTCGGGCCCCTCCCCTACGTGTCCCGGGCCGGAGACCCAGCCCTTGCGCACTTCCACGGGGTCGTCGTAGCGCCTCACGTCGTTGCCTCTCTCGAGCGTCGGTCGACCCCTGCCCCGTCCGGTGGGGGCGGGGGTCGAGGTCGCCCCCACCGAACGGTATCGAACATGTGTTCGAACAAGACCACGGTACACCGGCCCCTCGGCAGGGCGTCAAGAGCGACCTGCCGGGAAGATCAGCGGGTGCGCGCGGCGAGCGCGGCGCCGCGAAGGAACTCGCTGGTGTCCCTGCGCCAGAGGAAGAAGAGGAGCACCAGGTCGAGCATGCCCAGAAGCACCGCCAGGACGATGAAGAGGACCGGAGGCTCGAGCCGGAGGACTGCGATCATCGCGAGCAGGAAGAACCCGGCGAGCACGGTCAGCGCAACCCGCGCGGAGCCGTGGCCGGCGCGGAAGAACACCATCAGCACGGCGGCCAGCAGGCCGAAGGTGATGAACAGGACGATGGCGACCGGGACGAAGTCGGGAGGGTCGATCCCGGTCGGATGCCGGTCGGTCCAGGTGCGGACGAGCTCGTCTCGCTCGACGATGCTCAGCAACGTGGCCAGGCCGGCCACGCCGACGAGTGCCAGCTGTGCCCGGATCGCACTGGTCACCGATCCCGGCCGCTGCCGACCCATCCCAACCCTCTCCTCACCCGTCCGAACCGCAGACCCAATAGGCTCGAAGTATGCCCACCCGGAGGGTCACAGTATGACCAGCGAGCACCCTACGATCACCCGATTTCGCGATGAGCACGCCCGCCGTGGTGGATCCGGCGAGATCCGGGTCCTTCCCGACTCCGCCCACACCGCGGCACTCGCCGCCGAGGCGCTCGGGTGTGAGGTCGGGGCGATCGCCAACAGCCTGCTCTTCGACGTCGGCGGCACCCCGGCGCTGATCCTGACCTCGGGCGCGCACCGCGTCGACACCGACGCGACGGCTGCCCGGATCGGCGCCAGCCGGTTGGACCGCGCCGCACCGGCGTTCGTGCGCGAGCACACCGGACAGGTGATCGGCGGGGTCTCCCCCATCGGCCACCCCGCGCCGGTGCCGACCTGGATCGACTCCTGGCTGCGGAAGTACGACGTCATCTGGGCCGCCGCCGGCCATCCGGCCGCGGTGTTCTCGACGTCCTTCGACGAGCTGGTGGCGATGACCGGGGCGACCGAGGTCGACGTGGAGGGAGACCACTGATGGAGATCTGGCTGAACCCCTCCTGCTCCAAGTGCCGCACGGCCGTCGCCGAGCTGGACGCGGCCGGCGTCGACTACGACGTACGTCGCTACCTCGACGATCCACCCACCGTCGCGGAGCTCGCCGACGTGGTCTCCAGGCTCGGGCTCGAGCCGTGGGACATCGCGCGGCCGAAGGAGGCGCGGGAGGAGGGCATCGACCTGGCCCGGGAGCCCGGCCACCGCGACGCCTGGCTGGCGGCCCTGGCCGAGCACCCCCGCGCCCTCCAGCGACCGATCCTCACCGCCGCCGACGGCACCACCGTCGTCGGTCGCGACCCCGAGTCCCTCGACCGGGTCCTCGACGCGGAGCGCTAGGGGGCCGCCGAGATGGAGTCCCTCGCGCTGGCGTTCACGAGCGGCTGGGCCAGTGGCCTCAACGCCTACCTCCTGGTCCTCCTCCTCGGCATCACCGACCGGCTGAACGACGTCCAGCAGATCCCCGACGTCCTGGCCCGGTGGGACGTGCTGGCGGCGGCCGCGCTGATGTTCACCCTCGAGTTCGTCGCCGACAAGATTCCCTACGTCGACTCGACCTGGGACGCGATCTCGACGGCCATCCGCCCCACCGTGGGGGCCGTGA
This sequence comes from Nocardioides sp., assembly GCA_045806805.1. Lineage (GTDB taxonomy): Bacteria > Actinomycetota > Actinomycetes > Propionibacteriales > Nocardioidaceae > Nocardioides. Next base: position 5,619 of record JBJMIQ010000303.1, read on the forward strand.
TCGGCGTCCTCCTCGCGGGGGACGCGACCACGCTCGAGCAGGCGGTCCTCGGCGTCGTCGGCGGCGGCACCGCCCTGATGTCCCACATCGTGAAGGCCGGAAGCCGGCTGGCCATCAACACCTCGCCCGAGCCGATCAGCAACGTCACCGCCAGCGTCGCCGAGGATGTCGCGGTGCTGACCGTGATCTGGTTCGCGATCGACCATCCCCGGGCGGCGGCGGCGATCGCGGGGCTGCTGCTGGCAGGCGGGCTGATCGTGATCCTCGCGCTGGCCCGGCTCGTGCGGCGTGGCTGGCGGCGCTGGAAGCACAGGCCAGACGAGGACCGGCCCGACCCCGCATGGACCTGACCGACCCGGCCGTCCGGCACGACCTCGTCGAGCGGCTGGCAAGGCTCTACGCCGGCGGCCCGGTCATCCTCGGACCCGGAGTGCTCGCCGCGTTCACCTCGAGGGTCGCCGAGCTGCGTGGGCGCGGCTGCCGGGTCCTGGTCCTGTCCACCGCCCGCGGAGCCGGGCCGGTCCCGGGGCCCGACGAGTGCACCGTGGTCGAGCTCGAAACCCCTGTGACGCGGCTGGTCACCGATGAGCTGAGGCTCCTGGACCAGCTCGCCCACCGCCTGCCCGAGCACGCCGTGGCGGCCATCGAGCGGTTCGACCCAACCGGTGAGGCGGTCTGGAAGGCGGGCCACTTCGTCACCAACGACGAGCCGATCCTCGGCCGCCGGATGGTGGGCGGCCGGCCGGCGGCGTACCTCCGCATGGAGGACAAGCTCTTCGCCGAGGAGGTGTGGGCCGCCTGCAACGTACCGACCGCGCCGCACCGCGTCGTACCGGTCGAGGAGACCTCCCTGGCCGAGGCCACCGAGACACTGGCCGGGCCGCTCGGCGCGGTGTGGACCGGCGACACCCGCGATGGCTTCCACGGTGCCGGCAACTATGTCCGCTGGGTCCTCGACGAGGAGGACCGGGCCATCGCCCAGAGCTTCTTCGCGCTGCACTGCAACCGGGTCCGGGTAATGCCGTTCCTCGACGGGGTGCCGTGCTCCATTCACGGGTTCGTCCTCCCCGACGGGACCGCGGCGTTGCGGCCGGTCGAGATCGTGGTGCTGCGCAGGGTCGCGTCCCGTGAGTTCGTGTACGGCGGCCTGTCGTCGTACTGGGACCCGCCGGAGGCGGACCGGGCCGAGATGCGCGACGTCGCCCGGCGGGTGGGCAGCTGGCTGCAGGCCGAGCGCGGCTACCGGGGCGCGTTCGGGATCGACGGCGTCCTGACGGCCGACGGCTTCCGGCCCACCGAGCTCAACACCCGGATGGCCGCGGGAGCCGAGCTGCTCGCCGCGCTCGACATCGAGCTCGTCCACCTCCTCCAGGACCACCTGGTTGCCGGGCTGGACACCGGGGTGACCGCCGCCGACCTCGAGGCGCTGGTCCCGCTGATGGATGCCGAGCGCCGCGGTCGACCCGTCGCGATCGGGCAGGGCACCTCGCTCGGGACCTCCGACGAGTACGACCTCGACTGGGACGGTGCCACCCTCACCCGGGCCGCCGGCGAGACCGGCAACACCCTGGTCCTGGCGGACACGCCGTCCGGGTTCTTCTCGAAGATCTCACCGTGTGCCGCGCTCGCCCCCGGGGAGCGGCTGGCCCCGATCAACGCGGCGTTGCTGGCCTACCTCGACCGTGAGTACGACGCCGGCTTCGGCCCGGTCACGATGGCCCCCGACCTGCGCTGACGCTCTATAGGGTCGGCCCATGGCGCGGGTCGTGGTGGTCGGTGGCGGCTTCGGCGGCCTCGCGTCGGCGGCCCGACTCGCCAAGCTCGGCCACGAGGTCACCCTGACCGAGCGCGCAGACACCCTGGGCGGGGCCCTGTCCCTCGAGACCGAGGAGGGGTTCGCCTGGGACGCCGGACCCAGCCACACTCTGCTGCCGGCGGTGATCCGCGACCTGTTCCGCAAGTCCGGCCGGCCCGTCGAGCGAGAGCTCGAGCTCGTGCCTCTGGAGCTGGTCCGCGAGCACCGGTTCGAGGACGGCACCACGCTGCGGCTGCCCGGCGGCTCCCGCGCGGCCCAGCTCGCCGCCTTCGACGATCTGGCGCCCGGTCTGGGCCAGGCGTGGGTCGACCACGTGGCGTCGTACACCGACACCTGGGAGGTGCTCCGCCGGGGCTACCTCGAGCAGCCCTGGAACCCGGACCGCCTCCCCCGTGAGGTGGCTGCCCTCCTCGACAGCCGGGCGGTGCTGCACAAGCGGCTGCGCAAGGATTTCCGCGACGAACGGCTGCAGCTGGTCGCCGGACACCGGTTCGTCGCCGAGGGTCACGACCTGCGCAACGTTCCGGCCTGGCTCGGGGTGATGGCCTACGTGGAGCAAAGGTTCGGAGCATGGACGGTGCCCGGCGGAATGGCAGGTCTCGGCGAGGCGCTGCGTGCCCGGCTCGAGACCCGCCGGGTCACGGTGCTCACCGGCAACACCGCCCGCGACCTCGTGGTGCGGGAGGGTCGGGTGGCCGCGGTTCTCACCGACGCCGGTGAGCTCCGCGCCGATGTTGTGGTCTGTGCCGTCGATCCGCGCCTCCTGCCGACCCTGGCGCCCTACGTCGAGAAGACGATGCCCGCGATCCCGCCGGTGGTCACCCATCTCGGTCTCGAGGGCGAGGTGCCCGACCTCGGCCCGGAGGTGGTGCTGCACGGCGACCCGATGCTGGTCGTGCGGACCGGCGGCCAGGCTCCGCAGGGTTGTTCGGCCTGGACCGTCCACGGGCGAGGACGCCTCGCGGAGGACATCCTGCGCGCCCTGGCCCGGCACCGGATCGACGTCCGCGCCAACGTCGTGGTGCGGCACGACCACACCCCACGGCAGCTGGTGGAGCAGTGGAGCGGCTCTCCCATGGGGGTTCTGTGGCAGGGCCGCGCCACGGTTCGCCAGCGGCTGGGCCCGACCACCCCTGTCCCGGGGGTCTACGCGGCCGGCGCCCACGCCACGCCTGGCGCCGGGCTCCCCTTCGTGGGGCTTTCGGCCGCCCTGGTCGCCCAGGTGATCGGCCCCGCCTGAGCAGGCGGACCGATCAGGCGGTGATCCGCAGCGCCGCGAAGATCTCCCGCGTCGCCTTCGACCGGTTGAGCGTGTAGAAGTGCAGCCCGGGGGCCCCACCGTCGAGCAGCTGGGCGCACAACTCCGCGGCCATCACGATCCCCTCGGCCCGCAGCGCGGCGGGGTCGTCGCGGTGCACCTCCACCCGCGCTCGCACGTCGGCCGGGATCTGGCGGCCCGACAGCTCGGCCATCCTGGAGACCTGCCCCAGGTTCAGGATGGGCATGATGCCCGGAACGATCGGGATGTCGACGCCGATCGCGGCTGCCCGCTCGACCAGCTCGAAGTAGTCGACCGCGCGGAAGACCATGTCGGTGATTGCGAACTCCGCCCCGCACCGCTGCTTCTCGAGCAGGACCTCCAGGTCCCGCTCCATCGACTCGGCGCCCGGGTGACCGCCCGGGAAGGCGGCCACACCGATGCTGAAGCCTCCGTGGGCGCGGGCCAGCGACACGAGCTCGCACGCGTGGGTGAAGCCACCCTCGGTCGGGGTCCACTCCGCACGCGGGCCCTCGGTCGGGTCGCCGCGCAGGGCCAGCACGTTGTGCACCCCGGCGTCGGCGAACGCCGCCAGGATCGACTCCAGCTCCTCGCGGGTGTGGCCGACGCAGGTGAGGTGGCCCATCGGGAGCAACGAGGTCTCCCGGGCGATCCGCCCGGTCACCCGGAGCGTGGTGTCGCGCGAGCTGCCGCCGGCGCCGTACGTCACCGAGACGAACGTCGGCTGGTACGGCTCCAGCTCGCTGATCGCCTTCCAGAGCTGCTCCTCACCGGCCTCGTCCTTGGGCGGGAAGAACTCGAAGGAAAAGGACCGCTCGCCCCTCCGGATGAGCTCACCGATCCCGCGACCGCTCGTGGCAACCATGGCGGCAGTCTAGGGTTCGGGACGCCCCGGTCCGGAATTGTCCACGCCGCAGGCATAGCCTCGTCCGGGTGACGAGCTGGGACGGGGGCGCCTTCCGGGCGAGCATCCAGGCGGCGCTGGACGAGTTCCTCGACGAGATGACCGACCGGCTCGCTCCCCTCGGGTCCGATGCCTCCCGCCTCCTCGACGAGGCCCGGGGCGTGGTGTCCGGAGGCAAGCGGTTCCGCGCCGCCTTCTGCTACTGGGGCTACCGCGCGGTCCGGCCGGAGGTCGCGGACGAGCATGCGCTGGTGCGCGCCTGCGCCGCCCTCGAGCTCCTCCACGCCAGCGCGCTCGTCCACGACGACTACATGGACGCCTCGGACACCCGCCGCGGACGCCCGGCCACCCACCGCGCGTTCACCGCCGAGCACCGGCAGGACCGCTGGCGCGGCGACCCCGAGCAGTACGGCGCCGCCGCCGCGATCCTCCTCGGCGACCTGCTGCTCAGCTGGGCTGACGAGCTGCTCCGGCGCTGCGGGCTGCCGGCCCCCGAGGTGTCGGCCGCGATGGACGTCTTCGACCGGTGCCGCTCGGAGGTGATCACGGGGCAGTTCCTGGACGTCTCGGTGCAGGCCCGGGGTGTGGCCGACGTCGACACCGCGATGACGGTGCTGCGATTCAAGTCCGCGAAGTACTCCATCGAGCGACCACTGCACATCGGCGCCGCCCTCGCGGGCGCACCCTCCGAGACCCTGACCGCCCTGAGCTCCTTCGGCCTTCCGCTGGGCGAGGCGTTCCAGCTGCGCGACGACCTGCTGGGCGTCTTCGGGGACGCGGAGACCACCGGCAAGCCGGCCGGCGACGACCTGGTCGAGGGCAAGCGCACGGTCCTGGTCGCGCTGGCGCTCGATGCGGCGGCACCGGAGGACGCGGCCGCACTCGACCGGATGCTCGGGACGACGCTCGACCACGCGCACGTCGCGCGGGCCCGGAGGATCATCGACGAGTCCGGCGCCCACGCCCAGGTCGAGATGGTGATCAAGGAGCTGGCCGACCATGCGCTCACGGCCCTCGACGGATCACCGGTGGACGATCGGGCGCGCGTCGTGCTGCGGGAGCTCGCCTCGGCCGCCACCCAGCGCGTCCTCTGAGACTCGCGGTCAGTCGAGGCTCTTGACCCCCGACAAATCCGGACCGTCCCCGCGCAGGAGCACCGAGAACGCTCCTCCGCGGTCGGCATTGACCCGCGTGCCGAGGACGCTGAGGGCCACCGAGAACGCCTGCTCGTCGGCGCGGGCGAACGGTCCCCAGCCGTCCCAGAGGAAGACCAGGCCCTCGCTGTCGCCGGCGACCACGTCCCCGAGGTGGTCGCCGAGGGCGTCGAAGTTGCGCGCGTAGTCGTCCGGGAATCCGAGGGCCTCGCCCACGCCCTCCAGGAACTCCTGCTTGGTCTCACCGTGCCAGCCGTCGAAGTAGGCGAAGTGCCAGCCGGCGTGCTCGACCGTGTGGCGTACGTCGGCGACCTCGAAGCCGCCGTGCCAGCGGTAGATCCCCGGGGCTGCTCGACCCGCCAACAGGGCGGCCAGTCCGCTCATCTCGGAATCCTCTCGATTGCGTGGTGCTCTAGAAGGCCATCGCCTGGGCCCGTCGTCTGACCTCCGAGCCGCGGTTCTCGCGCAGCGCGTCGATCGGGCGGCCGGGTAGGTCGGCGTCGGTAAAGATCCAGGCGATGCACTCGCGGTCGTCGTACCCGCCGTCGTGCAGGACGGTCAGGAGCCCGGGCAGTCCCTTGACCACGAGCCCCTCCTCGATGAAGGCGGCGGGCACCTGCGGCCCGGCGCCCGGGCGGGGTACGGCCGCGGCCAGCTCGTGGTCCTTGATCATGGTCCGCACCTTGGCGGGGGTCACGCCGAGCAACTTCCCCGCGTCGGACCAGTCGAGCCACTCGGTCACCAATGCGTCGAGGTCGGCATCGGCGAGGGACGGGGACGCTTCGCTCACGCCTCCAGCCTAGGCACCGGGAGTCCGTCGGTGCCACCGGGGCAACACGCCCGGTCTGGGCAGGTTCACCGATCGCCGAGCGGGTCTCGTTAGCGTCGAATGCTCGCCGTGCGGCGCTTCCCCCTCGGGACCCAGAAGTTCGGCCCGGGCGTTGCCGGCGGACGAGGAGATCCTCATGCGTTCCATCAGGATGACCGCCACCACCGTCCTGACCCCGGTCGTCATCGCGGCCGCCGTCGGCGGCGGGGTTCTCACCGCGCCCGCGTCCGCACAGGACGACCGCCTGCCTGGCGGACGCCACATCAAGCACTACACGGTGCGGCCCGGGGACACCGCCACCGGGCTCGCCGTGCGCTACCACGCCTGGACCGACGAGCTGATCGCCCACAACCACCTCGGCACGTCGGCCGGGCTGACGGTCGGGGAGCGGATCGAGATCCCGGTCGTCACTGCGGCGGTTCCGCATCGCCAGTCCGGGCAGACGGCCCACCGGTCCCACAGTCGCGCTGCGAACAACCGCTCGCGACACGGGGTGGCGGACCCGCCGCGGCAACGGGTCCGCCGGGCGATCGTCCGCGTCTCCCGCCAGCGGGGGGTGGACCCCCAGCTGTCCCTCGCGGTGTCGTGGCAGGAGGCGGGCTGGCAGATGCACCACGTCTCGAGCGCCGGCGCCGTCGGCGCGATGCAGGTGCTCCCCTCGACGACGAAGTGGATGGAGCTCTACGTCGGCCGCAACCTGAAGGGACACCGACTGCGCGACAACGTCGCTGCGGGAGTGACCCTGCTCGACGTGCTGGCCTCCGAGACCGTCTCCCGCGCCCGCCAGGTCGGTGCCTACTACCAGGGACTCGGCGCCGTGCGCCGGCACGGCCTCTACGACGACACCCGCGCCTACGTCGACAACGTGCTGGCGATCAAGCAGCGGCTGGAGGCCGGCCGACCACCCGCCTGAGCGCACTTCGGGCCCCTCCGTCGGTTGCCCACGCCACGCCGGGGCCCGGGGGCAGGCCGGTTGCGGGCGTCCCCATCCGTACGATTGGCGCCGTCGGCTACTTCCCCAGCCGACGCGCAGGAGGGTCGTCGTGAGCGTAGATCGGCACGCCCGCACGGGCGTCGACGCCGTCGCGAGCGACCCCATGATCGGCCGGCTCCTCGACGGTCGCTATCGGATCCGGGCGCGCATCGCCCGCGGCGGCATGGCCAGCGTCTACGAAGCCACCGACATTCGGCTCGACCGGACGGTCGCTGTCAAGGTGATGCACCCCGGGCTCGGCGACGACGACGAGTTCGCGGCGAGGTTTGTTCGGGAGGCGAGGGCCGCCGCGCGGCTCTCCCACCCCAACGTGGTCTCCGTCTACGACCAGGGCGACGAGGACGGCACCGTCTACCTCGCGATGGAGTGCGTGCAGGGCCACACCCTGCGCGACCTGATCCGCAAGGAGAGCCCGATGTCGCCGCCCCGGGCGATCGCCCTGGTCGAACCGGTCCTGTCCGCCCTCGCATCGGCGCACCGGGCGGGACTGATCCACCGCGACATCAAGCCCGAGAACGTCCTCATCGCCACCGACCCCGACTCGGGCGCGAGCCGGGTCAAGGTCGCCGACTTCGGCCTGGCCAAGGCAGTGAGCGCCGACACCCAGCACACCGCCACCGGCGGCGTGCTGATCGGGACCGTCTCCTACCTCGCACCCGAGCTGGTCGTCGACGGCCGGGCCGACGCCCGCGCCGACGTCTACGCGGTCGGGGTGGTGCTCTACGAGCTGCTCACGGGGGCCAAGCCGCACGAGGGTGAGTCCCCCATCCAGGTCGCCTACAAGCATGTCCACGAGGACGTCCCGGCCCCGTCGTCGGTGGTCGGCGGCATCCCCGGCTATGTCGACGCGCTGGTCGCCCGGGCCACCGCCCGCGACCGGGGACAGCGCCCCGCCGACGCCGCCGTGCTCCTCCACCAGGTGCACCGGGTCGGCAACGCCCTGGCCGCCGGGGTGAGCACGGACCTCGAGCTCGAGACCGACCTCGCGCCACGGCCGGTGGTCTCCCCCGACACGGCGCCGGACCCCTTCGACAGCGGCGGGTTCGCCCAGCTGCTCTCACCCGCAGAGGCGGTGGAGGAGCAGGTGCACACCACCGCTCTGGAGCGTCCCGACCCCGAGCCGTCGTACCCCCGCGAGCCCGGCGTCGTCCCCGCCCGGCCACCACGACGCTCGAAGCGAGGGCCGGTCCTGTTCGCCCTCGCCCTCCTCCTGGTCGTCTCGGGCGGAGTGGCCGCGTGGTGGTTCGGCTATGCGCGTTACACGCCCACTCCGGGCGTGATCGGCCTGCAACGCGCGGCCGCGACCGACAAGCTCGAGGCGTCGGGGCTGACCGCCGACTTCGGCGACAAGGCGTACTCCGAGACCGTGCCGGCCGGTCTGGTGCTCGCGACCGACCCGTCAGCCGGCGAGAACGTCCTCGACGGTGGCACGGTCGCCGTCACGCTCTCGCTCGGCAAGGAGCGCTACGACGTCCCGAAGCTGCGCGGCCTCTCCGAGGACCGCGCCCAGGACCGGCTCCGCGCCACCAACCTCACGTTCGGGCAGTCGATCGCCAAGTTCTCCGACTCCGTCCCCGAGGGGACGGTCCTGCGTAGTGACCCGGAGGTCGGCACGACCCTGCGGCCAGACGCCGTGGTCGATCTCGTCGTCAGCAAGGGCCCCAGGCCCGTCAAGATCCGGGACTTCACCGGCAAGGACGCCGACCGCGCCACGGCATGGTTCGAGCAACGGGAGCTCGAGGTCGACACCAGCTCGGAGCACTCCGACACGGTCGCCGAGGGCGACGTGATCTCCCAGTCCCCCGCCGACGGCACCGCCTTCGCCGGCGACAGCGTCGACCTCGTCGTCTCCCAGGGGCCGGAGCTGGTCGAGGTACCGAGCGGCCTGGTCGCCTCGGGCGTCGACGCAGCCCGGCAGCGGTTGGAGGACGAGGGCTTCGAGGTCGACGTCAGGAACGCCAGCGGCTATCTCGGCCTTGGGTATGTCTTCAGCGTCAACCCCTCCTCCGGCACGATGGTGCCCGCCGGGAGCACCATCACGCTGTATCTGATCTGACACTCACCGCCAACCCAGCTCCGGCGCGACGTACTGCAGCAGGGCGTCGATGACGTGCGCGTTGTAGTCGACACCAAGCTGGTTCGGAACGGTGAGCAGCAGCGTGTCCGCGGCGGCAATCGCCTCGTCCTCGGCCAGTTCCTTGACGAGCTGATCAGGCTCACCGGCGTACGTCTTGCCGAACCGTGCGGCCCCGCCGTCGAGGTACCCCACATGGTCGTGGCTGTCCTTCTCCTGCCCGAAGTACGCCCGGTCGGCATCACTGACCAGCGGAAAGACGCTTCGGCTGACGGATACTCGCGGCTCGCGATGATGACCTGCTGCCTTCCAGGCATCCCGGAATCGCTGGATCTGCTCGGCCTGGAGCTGGTGGAACGGCACGCCGGTGTCCTCGGTGAGCAGTGTCGAGCTCATCAGGTTCATGCCCTGCTCGGCCGTCCACTCCGCCGTCGCGCGGGAGCCCGCTCCCCACCAGATCCGGTCACGCAGTCCCGGCGAATGGGGCTCGATCCGCAGCAGCCCGGGCGGGTTGGGAAACATCGGCCGCGGGTTGGGCTCGGCGAACCCCTGGCCGGTGATCACCTGGAGGAACGCCGCGGTGTGCTCACGGGCCATCGTGGCGTGGTCGGAACCGTCCTGGGGCTCGTGACCGAAGTAGCGGAAGCCGTCGACCACCTGCTCCGGCGAGCCGCGGCTGATGCCGAGCTGGAGCCGACCTCCCGCGATCAGGTCGGCGGAGCCGGCGTCCTCGGCCATGTACAGCGGGTTCTCGTAGCGCATGTCGATCACGCCGGTACCGATCTCGATCCGGCTGGTCCGTGCCCCGACTGCCGCCAGCAAGGGGAAGGGGCTCGCCAGCTGGCGCGCGAAGTGGTGTACCCGGAAGTAGGCGCCGTCGGCACCGAGCTCCTCGACCGCTACCGCCAGATCGATGGACTGCAGCAGCGCGTCCGAGGCCGAGCGCGTCTGCGAGTGGGGGGACGGCGTCCAGTGGCCGAAGGACAGGAACCCGATGTGCTTCATGACCCCATCGTGTCGGATCGATCGCAAGCGGTCGCCGAGCGTCCGGAACCGTCCCTATCGTGACGGCATGAACGACTACCCGGTCAAGGCACTGACTCCTGAGACATGGGACGCGTTCGCCCGGATGGCGGAGCGCCACAACGGAGTGTTCGGCGGCTGCTGGTGCACCTGGTTCCAGACCATGCCCGCCGAGAAGGAGCGCACCTACGAAGGCAACCGGTCTCTCAAGCAGCGGTTGGTCGAGGAAGGCCGGGCCCACGCTGCGCTGGTGTTCGACGGCGACGAGGCCGTGGCCTGGTGCGAGTACGGCTCGCCGGAGGAGCTGCCGAACATCTACCACCGCAAGCAGTACGAGGCGGAGCTCGACGTACTGCCGGACTACCGGATCACCTGCATCTTCGTGGACAAGAAGTACCGAAGGTCAGGGCTGACCGAGGTCGCCCTCCGCGGTGCTCTCGAGCTGATCTCACGGGCCGGCGGAGGCGTCGTCGAGGGGTACCCACACGACACCGGCGGCAAGAAGCAGTCGGTCCTCTACAACGGCACCCGGAGCCTCTTCGAACGGGTCGGGTTCAGCTACGTCCGACCCAAGGGGACGAAGAACTGCGTGATGCGGACGGAGGTCCGGTGACCCGGCTGGCCGATGCACTGCGACTCAGCGGCCGCAACGGTCGACACGCTCCCAGGGCCACTCGGTGGCGAGCCAGCGTGCGACCGCGTCGGCCAGTGGTACGTCGAGGCTCGCCCGGTCGGCCCGCACCCAGGACTGCACCGTGACGTCCCACTTCCCGGATCGTGAGGGGTAGAGGTAGACGCAGCCGATGACATCGTCGTCGTCCGGGTCGAGGACGGTGAAGGTGTAGCCGGCGCCCCGCGCGAAGTCGTCGGCGTGGCGGCGGAGGTCGGCGAGGTTCTCCTCGAGAGTCATGCCGTTGGGTGGTGGCCACTTGCCGTCGGGGTAGCCAGGAGTGGAGCGGATGTGCTCGATGCTCGACGTCCAGGCGGCGTGATCGGCCAGGTTGTGCTGCGGCCCGAGGGGTTCGAGGCGGAACCGATCGGTGACGAGGGAGGTGGGCGGATCGAAGTCGGCCGGCACGAACTCGTCCGAGGTCATGCCCGGGACCGTAGCGGCCTGGCCAGACCCGCTGCACCCCAATTCTTCCCGGGTATGCGCGAACGACGCCCGGTGAGTCGTCGGCCAGTATGTTGGCACCCGTGTTCTCAGTAATCCGGGTCAGGCTCTGGGTGGCCGTGGTGGTTGCGCTGGTGGTCGCTGTCGCTGGCTGCGGCACCGTTCAGGGAGAAGCGAAACCCGTGGCCGCCCCAGCGCCGCGGGTGGGGTCGCGGGCGGTCACCAAGCTGTTGGTGTTCGTCGTGGAGAACCACTCGATGCGACAGATGCGTTCCGGCATGCCCTACACCGCCGGGATGGCCCGAAGGTACGGCTACGCCGTGGACTACCGGGCGATCCGCCATCCCTCGCTGCCGAACTACCTCGCGATGGCGAGCGGCAGCACCCACGGCGTCACGGACGACCTGTCACCGGCGAGCCACCGGTTGCGTGGGCGGACCGTGTTCGGTCAGGCACTGGCGAGGGGCAAGACGGCCAAGGTCTACGCGGAGGGCATGCCGTCGCGCTGCTCGCTGACCAACGGTGGCGACCGGTACGCCGTACGACACAACCCGTGGACGTACTTCGTACAGGAGCGGCGGGCGTGCCGACGCCATGACCTGCCGATGCGAGCTTTCGGCGATGATGTCGACCGTGGTCGTCTCCCGAACGCCGGCATGGTGGTTCCGAACCTCTGCCATGACGCCCACGACTGCTCGCTGGCCGGAGCCGACACCTGGCTGCGCAAACGCCTGCGCCGGGTCCGGCAGGGCCCCGACTGGCAGTCCGGTCACCTCGCGGTGGTGATCACTGCGGACGAGGACGACGGTTCGCAGGGCAACAAGGTGCTCACCGTGGTCATGCACCCGAGCCAGCACTCCCGCGTCGTACGTCGTCGGCTGACGCACTACTCGCTGACCCGGCTCTACGAGGACGTGCTCGGCGCCAGGCACCTGGGCCGGGCCTCCGGAGCGCCGTCGATGAGTGGGGCATTCCACCTGCCGCTCACGTGATGGGCACGGCCCCCGCCCGCTCGTGCACGTATCCCCGCAGCGCCACGAGCACCATGACACCGGCAACGACGTAGCCCACGCCCTGAAGAGCCAGGATCGGCACGATCCCGACGGCCTCGCCGAGGAAGCCCGCACTGGTCGTGCCGATCAGCACCGCGACCGCGCGACCCAGGCCGAGCAGGCTGAAGACTCTCCCGCGCTCGCCGTCGGTGGTGTGCCGCTGGAACAAGGTCATGTAGCCGGCCATGGTGACCGCCCCCGGAACGCCGACCAGGAGCATGCCGACCACGGCCGGCCACACCTCGCCATAGGCCAACGGGTACAGGAAGATGGCGAGGTCCACGCAGCCGAAGAGGACGGCACCCACCCCGAAGAGGACGGTCGGGGACCACCGATGGCCGATGCCGGCCGCCACCACTCCGCCCACGATCCCGCCGACCGCCTGGACGCCGGTGACGATGCCGTAGACCTGACCGCTGCCGTGGAGCACGTCGCGGACGAACGGCGCGAACAGGGTGCCCATGATTCCTTCCCCGGCGCAGGTGATCACGGTGAAGGCGATGATGGTCAGCACGACGGGTTCGCCGCGCGCCGCCCTCAACCCGGCGCGAAGGTCGTGCCCAAAAGCGCGCACCCGGTCACGTAGAACCTGATCGGCGGTGCGGGGTGCATCCCTCGCCACGGGTCCCCTGGCGCGGATCCCCGCGACAAGCGACGCGGCCACCACAAACGTGACCGCGTCGATCACGGCGACGGCCGGTACCCCACCCGCAGCAGCGGCGACGCCCCCGAGCGCGGAGCCGACCAGCCGGGCGACCTGGGCAACCTGGCCGTTGACCGCATTCGCCGTGAGCAGCTCCTCGTCCTCGACCAGGCCCGGCAGCAACGCCTGCTCGGCCGGCGAGAAGAAGACCTCGCCGACCGACTGCACGAGCAGCACGGCGTACACCAGCCACACGGCGTCCGCGTCCTTGACCCAGAGGAGGGGCACCATGGCCGCCGCCATGAACAGGTTGGCGATCACCATGGTGCGCTTGCGGTCCCAGCGGTCCACGAACACTCCAGCGAGCGGGCCGATCACCAGGTGGGGGACGTAGGCCGCCAGCAGCGTTACCGCCGACGCCAGCGTCGAGCCGGTGAGGTCGTAGACCGCGTACGCCAGGCCGACCCCCAGGACCCAGTCGCCGGTGAGCGAGACCAGGCTCGCGGACAGGAGCAGCCGGAGGTCGCGGCGGCGACGCAGCACGGCCACGGGCGCGCCGAAGTCGAAGTGCGACGTCATTGCGACACCATAATGATGTCGCTCTACCACCGCAATGGCGGCGATGCGACGTCATCCGGTGGGGTGGTCCTCCCGACCTCCAGACAGCCTCGGCAGCGGTTGCGTCTCCGCGTCTGGTGTGGGTTCCGGCATGGTGGTCCGCCGCCTGGGCAACGGCCTCCCGAGGTACGCCGGCCGCGGCCGGGTCGGGGGGACCAGCTGGACCTGGCGTCGGACACGCTGCTCCAGGTCCATCTCGCGCAGGAGCCGCTTGACGGTCGACAACGTCACCGCGTGCAGCTCGCGCAGCTCGGGAGCGCTCTCGGTCGTCGCCAGGTCGTTGAGGCGGGCCCGCGCCTCCTGCATCCCGTCGAGGGCGTCCCGGAGGGCCTGGACGTCGTCCGTGGACGGGCTCGCGGCGGGAACGGCCTCGTTGCGGACGAGCTGCCCGAACGTGCCGATGCCGGCAGCCAGCTCGCGCCACGTCTGGGCGAGCCCCAGCAGCACGTCGTCCGCGGCCTCGTCCTCCAGCCACGTCGGTTCGGACGTCGCGTCCACCAGTGCGCGGAACATCGAGCGAATGGCGACCGCGGAGTGCTCGAGCGCCTCGAACCCCTGGCGCAGGCCCGGTCCGACGTTGGGGGTGCCGACGGCGCGGACGTTGAGCTTGCGCCCCTCCTCCGCGTGGAGGAGGGCGGATCCCACCCGGGGGATGTCGTGGTGGGTGATCCGGCGAGCCTCGTCGAGCCACGTCCGTGCGGGCGACGCCACGTCATGTCGCTCGGCTACGAGCTCGGTCAGCTCCTCGGCGGCGCCGTTGAGGAGGTCGCTCATCGAGTCCGAGAGCCCGTCGATGGCCCGCGCGGCGTCCGCACTGGCGATCCTGGGAGGGAACAGCAGGTTCGCCGCGATACCGACGGCGGCACCCACCAGGGTTTCTGCGATCCGCTGCCAGGCTGCGGACTCGGCGCTCAACGAACCCACGCCCAGGACAAGCATCCCGCTGATGGCGACCTCGATGAGGTTCGAGCGCAGGCGTAGCGCCTGACCGATCGCGATGCAGCAAAAGATCAGCAGTCCCAGGCTCCACCACTCCAGCGGGAGCACAGCCGCGAATCCCACGGCGAGGGCCACCCCGGTCACCACGGCCACGACCCGGTCGAGACCGCTGGCGAGAAGCGAGACGGGGGTGACCTGGACGACGAGCATCGCGGTCAGGGGTGCAAGCAGTGGCTGCGTGCCCGGGAAGAACAACGTCGCCACGACATAGCTCGCGACCGCGGCAATCGTGATCCGCAAGGCCCACAGGACCGCCGCGCGCCCGTCGTTGCGAAGCCGCGTCGTCGTGCGACCCAGCCTCCGTCGCCACATGTCGCGCACGCTTCATCATGCTTGATGCGGATGCGGAATCCACAACCGGTGATCAGCGAGCTGGCCCTCGGAGCGCCCGCCCTCAGCCCTCCCCGCCCTGGTCAGGATCGTCGTACTCGTCGTGGCGTTCGTCCTCTCGCTCCTGAGCCTGGCGCACGAGCTCTCGGGCGCGCCGCGCGATCGCCTCGGAATCCTCCACGTCGTACAGCTCTTCTTGCGCCTGCTCCAGGGCCCAGGCCGGGGTTGGCGCGGGGGACGGTCCTGGGTCCGGATCGGGCATCGCGTCCCCTTCGCGGAGGTGAGTGGGTGGGCGTTGACACTACGCTTCGCAAGTTCGGCAGGCGAGGCGATTGCGAGGGCTTCGCCGTACTACCTTTCGGACATGGCGACGATCGTGCTGCGTGTCCGGCTCCTCGGTGGCGAGAACACGGACCTGACCTACGAGGACCCCGATCAGGACGACGAGGGTGCGCTCATCGATCAGGTCGTGGAGGAGATGAGGACGGAATCGGGTGTCCTCCGCTGCCGCCATGGCGACCGGTTGGTCGCGGTCTTCTCGCGGGGTGTGGCCAGTATCGAGATATCGCCGCGAGGAGCGATCGTGTAGATCCACCTCTCGCCGACGACCCGGGAGCCTTACGCGTCGAGCTCGGACAAGCCCGGCGATTGACGGCTGCCGGATGGCAGAGCTCGACCGCCTTGACCGGCAATGATGACGCGAACCTCGGAAGCGAGATCTCCCAGCGTCCCTGGAGTCAGGTAGGCGTCGGCCCCTGCCGCCCTAGCGCGGGTGACGGGGCCGGCGAACCGCGTGCCGGACTCAGGATCGTCGAACTCCGCCACGATGAGCCGCGCCGAGGGGAATTCACCTCGCAGAATCCCGAGTGCCTGAGCACTCAGCGGAGGAACCAACAACGCATCGATGGTCTCTGGAGCCTTCCTGATGTCCACGACGGCGTACTCGTCGCCCAGTGCCGCCGACAGATACGCACGCACCTGATCGGTGACCTTCATTCCGGTTGCTACCACTTTCAGGCCCGGCGGACCCGGCTCCCGTCCGTGGGGGTCTGCGGGCGCGGGGATCAACACCTGCCCGACGAGTACCCGCGGGGAAGCAACGACGGTGCCCACAACTTCGCCGTCCTCGATCAGGACGATCTCGTCGCCGTCTTGCAGCGAGTGAAGCCGTTCTCGAAAGGCCCTGGGGAGGTCCGACACGTCGAAGGGAAGATCCACTCCATGAGTATGCGATGCCGCCAAGCCCAGACGCGGCAGCCTGACGCCTTGGCGTGCACGTCCGCTACGACCGCTCATCACTCCGGACGGCCGCCGCGCACGCTGGGTGCGGCAGATCAGGGCGCCGCGTGCATCGGCCGACGTCAGGGCTCGTCGCGGTCGGCGACCGGACGGCCGACGACCATCGAGTCGAGCAGGTCTCTCGGGAGTGCGCTCGCGGTCTCCGTGTCGAGGTGTGCGCCGAGCCCGTCCAGGACCCGGGTGAAGAATGACCGGGCTGAGGCGGCGAACACGACGTCAGCGACGTCGGCGTCGGAGAGTCCGTGCTCCCGAAGCCGGTCGACGTCCGCCTGCACCACAGAGGCGGCGTCGGTGGCGACCTTGGCGGCGAACTCGTAGACGGCCCGGTCCTGCGCAGCGAGGCCGGCTCCGCTGGGATCGGCCGCGATCGCCCGAAGGCTCTCCTCGTCGCCACACACCTCGCGCAGGAACTTCGAATGGGCAGCGGTGCAGTAAGTGGAGCGGAGCGCACGCGCCGCCGCGATCGTAGCCAGTTCGAACCGGCGCCGGTCCATGCCGTCTCGGATCGTGCCGTTCAGCAGGTTCCACGCCTGAGCCACATCGGGCCTGGTCGAGAACGCGCCTGCGTAATTGGGGAGGAACCCCCACGCGGTGCGCTGCGTGCGGTAGTAGTCCGCCAGTTCATCGGTGGACTCTGATTCCGGAACGGGGGTGATGAACACGTCTCATCGTCCCCCGGGATCGGCCTGGTGTCCCGGAAACGCGGTGGCTCGCCGGTCCTCATGATCCGCGCTGTCGGCAGCATGACGGGACACGCTCTGCCGTACGGCGGCATGGTCGGGGCAATTCCGGACGGGGACACACCGGGCGGCGGCGTACTAGTACCAACGCCCGATGGCGTCTCGCACCTGTCGGCAAACAGACTCGTCATCACAGAACTACCGACCGGGCGGTGGGCTCACTCGCAGGTTGGGCTCCCCGACAGGTCGGCAGTCGATCCGATCGCGACACCCGGGGCGCCCCACCCCGTCCCCCCGTCCCGGGTGTCGCGGATCCCTCGGAGGCATGGGTCACCGCGTCTGGACGGGGGCCACCGTCGAATGGTCACGAACCGCACGTCCGCGAGCGCATGCCCTGCGGTTTGCGACCAATGGATGGCCGAGCCGGGCGTCTCCCGCCCTGCCTTCAATTCGGCACGGGAGACACGGCTGCCCCCGCCGGCCTGAACCGCGCCCGCTAGCGTGCCGCGCATGCCCGACCCATCCCCGAGGAACCCGATCGGGACCCACGTCCTGGTGGGAAAGGGGTTGGTCGCCGGCGCCCTGGCGCGTGCCGCCGAGCTGGGCTGCGAGGCCATCCAGATCTTCGCCGGCAACCCGCGCGGGTGGGCCAACTCGGCCGGCAGCCGCGACGAGGACGCCAGCTTCCGGAAGAGCACGGCCGAGCGCGGGCTACGGACCTTCATCCACTCGCCGTACCTCGTCAACCTCGGCTCCCCCACACCCGAGACCTGGGAGAGGTCGGTCGCGAGCATCGCCCACAACCTGAGACGCGCCGCCGAGCTGGGGGCCGAGGGCGTGGTGGTGCACACCGGGTCGTTCGTGGACCCCACGGGGAGCGAGAAGCAGTACGGCGCCGCGATGCGGCAGGTCCGCGACGCGCTGATGCCGATCCTGGACGCCGTGGCCGGTGACGGAGCGCCGTGGCTGCTGCTGGAGCCGACCGCGGGGCAGGGTCGGTCGCTGTGCGCCGGCGTGGACGATCTCGAGCCCTACCTGGCGGCGCTCGACTTCCACCCCAAGGCCGGTATCTGTCTCGACACCTGCCACGTGTTCGCCGCCGGAGCTCCACTCGACGAGCCCGGCGGAGCCGCCGCCACCCTCGACCGCGTGGTCGAGATCGGCGGCAAGACGCGTCTTCGGCTGGTCCACGCCAACGACTCGATGGACGTGCGCGGCGCGTTCCGCGACCGGCACCAGAAGATCGGCGAGGGACACATCGGAACCCAGGCGTTCGCGGAGCTGCTCGCCCACCCGGCGACCGACGGGGTGCCGTTCATCCTCGAGACCCCCGGCTCCCGCGACGTCGACGACGGCCAGATCCGACTCCTCAAACGACTGCGCTCATCATGACCGCCACGCGTCGTACGTCCCTGCTCGCCGCGCTGCTCCTGCTCTGCGTCACGGCCGTCTGGGGATCGACCTTCTTCCTGATCAAGGACCTCCTCGCGCGGGTGCCGATTCTCGACTTCCTGGCGGTTCGGTTCTCCATCGCGGCGGTCCTGCTCGTGGTCGTGGCTCCCCGGGCGCTCGGCCGTCTGTCCAGGAACGCGCGCAAGCACTCGCTCGTCCTCGGCGCGCTCTACGGCGTCGCCCAGATCCTGCAAACCGCCGGCCTGGCCCACACGGCAGCCAGCGTGTCCGGCTTCATCACCGGGATGTACGTCGTCGCCACACCGCTGTTCGCCGCGCTGATCCTCCACGCCCGCATCACCCGGATGACCTGGGGCGCCGTCGCCCTCGCGACTGCGGGACTGGCGGTGCTCACCCTGCAGGGCTTCGCGGTGGGCTACGGGGAGGCGATCACCTTGGTGGCCGCGATGATCTACGCCCTTCACATCGTCGGCCTGGGTGCCTGGTCCAAGCCGGCGGAGGCGATCGGCATGTCGATCCTGCAGATCATCGTGATCGCCGCGATCTGCCTGATCGCCGCAATACCCGGCGGGGTCGTGCTGCCGCAGACCACCGGCGACTGGCTGGCGGTGCTCTACATGGCGGTGTTTGCTGGGTCGTTGGCGTTGCTTGCCCAGACCTGGGCGCAGGCCCACCTGGCGCCCACCCGCTGCGCGATCATCATGAGCATGGAGCCGGTGTTCGCGGCCCTGTTTGCGGTGCTGGCCGGCGGCGAGGCCGCCACGCTTCGGCTGATCCTCGGCGGAACCATGGTCGTCACCGCGATGCTGGTCGTCGAGCTGGCACCGCGTCGCAAGGTCGAGGCCGAAGTGCCGCACATCGCCGTGTGAGCATGGCCGAACCCAACCCGGTCCAGCAGGTCCGCCGCGGCTGAGATTTCGCCGCTCTGGGCGCTTGGCTACCCTTGCCCGCGGAAGTCCACCGAGGGGGTTCCCGTCCATGCCCGTCTGTGCGAAGTGCCACCACGAGTTCGACATCGGCCGGTTCTGCACCAACTGCGGACACCCCCTCGACGCTCCTGTCGACCCCGACGCGGGCCCCGACCTCTGGCGCAGTGACACCGCCGAGCGGCTCGACACCGCCGCCCAGCGCGGCGCCCACGTGGCTGAACGCACCGACACAGCGGAACGGCCCGCCGTACCCGGCCGTCATGCCGAGCGCCCACCCCCCCCCCCCCCCCCCCCCCCCCCCC
>JBJMIQ010000304.1:0-12141 GCA_045806805.1 Nocardioides sp.
GTTCTGGTGCTCGGCGAACGCGACTGCTCGATCCAGCGACGGCACCAGAAGGTGGTCGAGGAGGCTCCGGCGCCGTTCCTCCCGGACCCCCGCATTCGGGGTGAGATGCACGAGGCGGCCCGTCGGGCGGCCAAGGCGATCGACTACTGGGGCGCCGGGACCGTCGAGTTCCTGCTGGACCCCGAGGGCGACCGCTTCTTCTTCCTCGAGATGAACACCCGGCTCCAGGTCGAGCACCCGGTCACCGAAGCCGTCTTCGGGGTCGACCTCGTCGAGATGCAGCTCGACGTCGCGGAGGGGCAGGGCTTCAGCCCCCTGGTGCTCGCCGAGATCGAGAAGCGGACCGAGGACCAGTCCGAGGACCATCTCGCCACCCAGCCGAACGGGCACGCGATCGAGGCGCGCCTGTACGCCGAGGACCCAGCCGCTGACTTCCAGCCGCAGTCCGGTCTGCTCACGACCTTCGAGATCCCGGTTGAGAACGGGATCCGGGTAGACACCGGATTCGAGACTGGAAACGAAGTCTCGACGCACTACGACGCGATGCTCGCCAAGGTGATCGCCCACGCGCCGACCCGCCTTCAGGCGGCGCGGCTGCTGGCCACGACCCTCCGCCGGGCCCGGATCCACGGCGTCGTCACCAACCGTGACCTGCTGGTCGACATCCTCCGGTCACGGGACTTCATCGAAGGCGACGGCCTCAGCACGGCCTTCCTCGTTGATCGGACGTCCGAGCAACCGGCAACTGACCCCGGCGCCCCGGTTGCGGCCGCCCTCGCCCTGGCCGAGCGTGCGGGGTCCGAGCGGTCCGTTCAGCGGGGCATTCCGGTCGCGTGGCGGAACGTGGTCTCGCAGCCGCAGGTGACCGAGTTCGAGGGCGATGTCCGCGTGGAGTGGCTGCACGGCCGCAACGGCTACGCCGTGGACGGATTCACCGTCGTCGCCGCGAGCGCGGTGTCCGTGACGCTGGAGGTCGACAGCGTCCGCACGGTGTACGACGTGGCGGTGAGCGGTGACGTCGTGGACGTCGACTCCGCGACTGGCCACCTGAAGCTGTTCCGGGTTCCCCGCTTCGTCGACCCGGCGGACGCTGTGGCAAGCGGCAGCCTGCTCGCCCCGATGCCCGGCACCGTGATCAGCGTCGCGGTCCAGGCGGGACAAAGCGTGGAGTCCGGGCAGACCGTCCTGGTCCTGGAAGCCATGAAGATGCAGCACACCGTGACCGCGCCGCGGGCCGGAGTGGTCACCGAGATCGACGTACGACCGGGCGCGCAGGTCGCCGCCGGCGAGGTCCTGGCCGTCGTCGAAGAGACAGGAGCAGAACGATGACCCAGTTCAGCGAGACCGAGGAGCGGAAGGCGCTCCGGCGTGAGGTGTCGAAGCTCGCGAGCGGCTATGGCCGCGAGTACTTCACCACGCAGGCCCGCTCGGGTGGCAAGACCACCGATCTGTGGATGGCGATCGCCAAGAACGGCTACCTCGGCATCAACATCCCCGAGGAGTACGGCGGCGGTGGCGGCGGGATCGGCGACGTTGCCGCGGTCTGTGAGGAGCTGGCCGCGCAGGGCTGCCCGTTGCTGATGATGGTGGTCAGCCCGGCGATCTGCGGCACGGTGATCAGCCGCTACGGCACCGACGAGCAGAAGCGCCGGTGGCTGCCCGGCATCTGTGACGGCACCGGCACGATGGCCTTCGCGATCACCGAGCCCGACGCCGGCACCAACTCCCACAACATCACCACCACCGCCCGGCGGGACGGCGACGAGTGGCTGCTCACCGGCCGCAAGATCTACATCTCCGGCATCGACGAGGCCGACAACGTCCTCGTCGTCGCCCGCGCCGAGGACGCGAAGACCGGCAAGCTCAGGCCCAGCCTGTTCGTGGTGCCGACCGATGCTGAGGGACTGGAGGCCAAGCCGATCCCGATGGAGATCGTCTCGCCCGAGCAGCAGTTCCAGGTGTTCATCGATGACGTCCGGCTGCCCTCCGATGCGCTGGTCGGCGACGAGGACGCGGGGCTGGTCCAGCTCTTCGCCGGTCTCAACCCGGAGCGGATCATGGCCGCGTCGTTCTCGACCGGGCTGGCGCGGTTCGCGCTCAACCGTGCGGCGGCGTACGCCAAGGAGCGCACCGTCTTCCAGACGCCGATCGGCGCGCACCAGGCGATCGCCCACCCGCTGGCCCAGTCCCACATCGAGACCGAGCTGGCCCGGCTGATGACCCAGAAGGCCGCGGCGCTCTACGACGCCGGCGACGACATGGGGGCGGGCGAGGCGGCCAACATGGCCAAGTACGCCGCCGCCGAAGCCGCCTGCGACGCCGCCGACCGAGCGGTTCAAGCCCATGGCGGCAACGGGATCACCCAGGAGTACGGCATGGCCGGGCTCCTGGTCGCCACCCGGGCCGGCCGGATCGCGCCGGTCAGCCGGGAGATGATCCTCAATTTCGTGGCGATGCACTCCCTCGGGCTGCCGAAGTCCTACTGACCGATTTCCCGTCGTGGGGGACTCCACCGCCGTAGCCTCGAAGTGTGGGCAGAGTCTCCGACGGACTGGACCGGTTCCAGCGACGTACGACGTTGCTCGGACTGCCGATCGGCGTCGTCTACAAGTACTTCGACGACCAGGGCAGCTATCTGGCCGCGATCATCACCTACTACGCGTTCGTGGCCATCTTCCCGCTGCTGCTGCTCGGCACGACCGCCTTGGGCGTCCTGCTGCAGGGCGACCCGGAGCTCGAGCAGCAGGTGCTTGACTCGGCGCTCGCCCAGTTTCCCGTGATCGGGACCGAACTGGGGATCCCGGGCGGGCTCAGCGGCTCGGTCACGGCCATCGTGCTGGGTTCGCTCGCCGCGTTGTACGGGGCGCTCGGGCTGGGGCAGGCGATCCAGAACGCCACCAACATCGCGTGGTCGGTGCCACGCAACAGCCGACCCAACCCGATTCTGCTCCGCGCCAAGAGCCTGGTGCTGCTGCTGGTCGGCGGGCTGGCGCTGCTGGCGGTGATCGTGCTGTCCATCCTCGCCAGCGAGACCGAGGTGCTCGGCGAGACCGTCGCGTCGTACGAGTGGCCGATCGCGCTGGCCAGCGTTGTCGTCAACACCGCGGTGCTGACCCTGTTCTTCCGGCTGGCGGCCGCGCGTCACCACAGCATGCGCAGTGCCGTGCCAGGTGCAGCGCTCGTCGCGGTGATCTGGCTGTTGATCCAGCGCTTCGGAGCTTTCTACGTGTCCCAGGTCCTCAAGTCCACGAGCGAGATGAACCAGACCTTCGGGCTGGTGCTGGGGCTGCTCGGCGTCATCTTCATCGCCGCGGTCTCCGGTGTCATGGGCATGGAGCTCAACGTCGTCCTCGAGCGGCGACTGTGGCCCCGCGCCCTGCTCACCCCGTTCACCGACTCCGTCGAGCTGACCGAAGCCGACCGCCGGGCCTACGCCGGCTACGCCCGGGCCCAACGGCACAAGGGCTTCGAGACGGTGGAGGTCACCTTCGACGGGATCCCGGCCCTGCGGCCGTCGAAGCCTGCCGAAGGTGAGGACCGGCGCCGCGACGCGAAACCGTAGCCAGTGTGTCGGGATGAAATGGCAGGCTCGGGGACGTGGCCAAGTCGGAGCGTCCGCCAGTACCCGCGGAGATGGTGCGACGGATCGGCACGATCCTGGGCGGCTTCCCTGAGTGCCACGAGGAGAGCGCGTGGGTCGGCATCCGCTGGCGTGTGGGTGCAGCCACGATCGCGCACGTCTTCGGTGGTGAGGACCAGCTCTTCCGGATCACCTTCCGCGCAGAGCCCGACGAGGTGATGGCGTTCGAGCACCTCGGGGCGCCCTACTTCCGCGCCGGCTGGGGCCGCAACGTCGTGGGCATGCTGCTCGACGACGACACTGACTGGGACGAGCTTGCCGAGCTGCTGACCGACTCCTACTGCCTCCAGGCTCCGGTGAGCCTGGCGGACCGAGTGGCCCGCCCGAGCTAGGCGCTACCTGAGCGGGACGAACCGGTAGCCGCCGTGTCGGGTCACCTCGACCTCCCCGTCCTCTCGGACCACCAGCAGCATCGTGCCGTGGACGGGAATCACCATCCGGCCACCGTTGTCCAGCTGGTCGACCAGCTGGTCGGGCAGGCTGCGTGGCTCGGCGGAGACGAGGATCCGGTCGTACGGCGCCTTGTCCGGCAGCCCGAGGGAGCCGGGCTCGGCCTGATGGATGGATGCCCACGGCTGGTGGGTGGCGGCCAGGTTGTCGCTGCCGAACCGCACCAGATCGGCCTCGATCTCCACCCCCAGCACCTCGCCGGACGAACCGGTGAGGTGGGCCAGCAGCGCGGTGGTCCAGCCCGACCCGGATCCGACGTCGAGCACCCGCTGTCCGGGCTCCACCCGGAGCAGGCGCAGCATCGCGTCGACGGTCCGCGGCTGGGAGTTGGTCTGCCCGTGTCCGATCGACAGCGGCCCGTCGAACGACGCCCTCCGACGCTCCCGTCGTGGCAGGAACCCGGTACGGGGAAAAGCTTCGAACGCTGCGGTGACCGCGTCCATGCCCACGAGTCAACCACGGCCGATCGCGGACGTCAGCGACGTGGCGGGAGGGGGAAGAACATCGAGGTCCGGGCGGCATACTCGGGGTAACCGGGACGCTTCATCATCATTCTCTCCAGCGGCCGGGCACCTGTGGCGTAGGCCAGGAAGTAGCTCATCGCCACCGGCGCGGGAAGGGTCAGCAGCGCCGGGACCCAGCCGGTCGAGGCGGCCCCGGCCAGCCAGAGCCCCCACCACACGCTGGCGTCACCGAAATAGTTGGGGTGCCGCGTCCAGGCCCAGAGACCGGTGTCCAGCACCGGCCCGCGGTCGGGGTTCCGTTTGTAGGCCGCGAGCTGGGCATCGCCGACGGTCTCGAACACGAAGCCGACCGCCCAGAGCACGACCCCGATCCACACCAGCGCAACCACCTCGACCGTGCCGACGGCCGCCGCTTGGAGCGGCCAGGCCACGAACCACAGCGCGGCCCCCTGGATCACGAACACCTTGCGCACGGCGGCGCCGAACCAGGCGGAGCGGTCGGCGTCGGGAGTGTGCGGAGCGAGCAGCTCGGCGTAGCGCGGGTCCTCCCCGTGGCCGCGTGATCGCTGCCAGATGTGCCACGAGAGCCGGAGGCCCCACACGGTGACCAACGCGGCCAACAACCACGGCAGCCAACCACTGCCTGAGCTGGCGAGCGCGGCGCAGACCAGGGAGATGACCGTCAGCGCGACGCCCCAGGTCACGTCGACCACCGAGACCCGGTCCAACCGGCGCGCCACCACGGCCGTGATCGCCATGGCCACGACGGCGACGAGGAAGGAGACAACCGAGACGATCAGCAGGTCTCTCATGAGTCCAACCTTTCACCCCGTGCGCTCAGGCGGCACCGAGTGCTCGCCCTCGCGATGGCCAGCCGTTGGGCGATCACGGCTGCTCCTCCGGCCGCGCAAGGGTGAACTGCTGGACGTCGAGGTAGCCCGACGCGAAGCCCGCACGTGCGTACTCCAGGTAGAAGTGCCACATCCGCTCGAAGGTCGCGTCGAAGCCCAGCCGGCGTACGCCATCGGAGGCGGCCAGGAACGCCTCGTCCCACTGGCGCAGGGTCTCGGCATAGTGCAGTCCCATCGAGAGCCGGTTGGTCGCGCGCAGCGTGGTGTCGCGGGACGTCACCTGCTCGACCGCCTCGGCCGACGGCAGGAAGCCACCGGGGAAGATGTACTTGTTGATCCACGTGTAGGTGTGCCGGGTGGCGAGCATCCGGTCGTGCGGCATGGTGATCGCCTGGATCCCGACCCGGCCGCCCGGGGCGAGCAGCTCGTCGAGCTTCGAGAAGTACGTCGACCAGTACTCGTGGCCGACGGCCTCGACCATCTCGACCGAGAGGATCGCGTCGTAGCGGCCGCTGTCCGGGCGCAGGGACCGGTAGTCGCAGAGCTCCACGGTGACCCGGTCCGCCATCCCGGCCCAGGCGATCCGCTCCTCGGCCAGCGCCTTCTGCTCGCTGGAGAGGGTGACGGTGCGCACCGTCGCTCCCCGGCGCGCGGCGCGGATCGCGAGCTCGCCCCACCCGGTGCCGATCTCGAGGACGCGGCTGCCCACACTGACGCGGGCCTCGTCGAGGAGCCGGTCCATCTTGCGAAGCTGTCCGGCAGAGAGGTCGGAACCCTCCGCGGGGGCCGTCGCCCGCTGGCACTTCCCAACAGGGAGGATCTCGGTGTCGAACAGCGCGGAGGAGTAGTTGAGGGAAGGATCGAGGAAGAGCCCGAACAGGTCGTTGGACAGGTCGTAGTGGTGGGCGATGTTGTGCCGGGTGTTCCGCCGGCTGTTGCGGTGCAACCGCGGCGGGCGCGCGACGACCATGGCCCGCAGCTTCTGCAGGCTCTGGGGGACCAGGGCCGGCAGGTCGGCGGCCAGCACGGTCAGGAAGCCACTGACGTCCTCGGACTCCCACGAGCCGGTGAGGTAGGCCTCGCCGAAGCCGATCAGCTGATCACGGCCGATCCGGGCGAAGAACTCCGCCGGCCGGTGCACGGTCATGACCGGCCCGCCCCGGCCCAGCGTGCGGGTTCGGTCGGGATCCTTGACGAGGACGCTGACGTCGAGCCGCGCAACCGCGGCCTCGAAGAGCCGGCGGGCCACCCGTGCCGAGACGGCGGTGCGCAGGCCGGAGGGCACGACGTCCAGATCGGGCCACGCGGCCGCGGCTGGGCGGGAGGGGGCGAGGGTCACAAGACACCTTCCTGGTGATGCGGGGGTCGGGGCCGGACCGGGAGTCGGCGCACCCACAGCCAGATGCCGTGCATCCGGATCTGCAGTGCCCCGGCCAGGCCCGCGGGCGCGGCACGGAGCGGCCTCCGTCCGGTGGCGACGCCGGCCAGCGAGGCGCTGAACGCAGCGCCGTCATCGGTGTGCAGGGTGACGGCCACCCGCAGCCGCCGGCCG
Source organism: Nocardioides sp. (assembly GCA_045806805.1). GTDB lineage: Bacteria > Actinomycetota > Actinomycetes > Propionibacteriales > Nocardioidaceae > Nocardioides. The sequence goes on from JBJMIQ010000304.1 coordinate 6,958, forward strand.
GGTGGCGGCACGGCGAGCTCGTAGGTGCCGTCCGTGCCGTGGAACGGCGAGACGTACATCTGCTTGTCGGTCGTGGCCCGTCCGTGGCCGTCGGGATGAACGACGTACGCATGGCGGTCGCCGTAGGTGTTGTGGACCTCGACCACGACGGCTGACTGCTCGCCGAAGCGGTCGCAGCACCAGAACACGCTGATCGGGTTGAAGCAGAAGCCGAAGGCGCGAGGTTGCGCGGCCATCAGGATCTGCCCACCGTCCGCGTCGACCCCGTGGGTGGCGAGGAACCGCACGATGTTCTGCCGGAGGGTGCGATGGGGCGAGCCGAGGTGGTCGCGCGCCTCGAACCGGCCGAGCACGCCGTGGTCGGGGAGGTGGTCGAGGTCCACCACCCAGGTGTGGGAACGGTGCGTGAACGTGCGCCGGAGGGGCGTGCGCCGGGTGTGGCGGATGGTCGTCGCGTAGATGACGCCGCTCCGGAGGTGGTCTTGCAACGCTCCGGTGGTTGAGGTGCGAAGGCCGTCAAGGCCTGAGCCTCGAAACCCCGGCACGGACGCAGGGCCTTGCCCCCAGGGAAACCCCAGCCGCTCGGCCGCAGCCGCACCCGACCTCGCCCCGTCCTCATGGAACCCCCAGCCGTCGTAGGCGCCCGCGAAGGCGATCCGATCGGTGTGGATCGAGGGCAGCCGGTGGCGCGCGGCCACCGACGAGCGGTCGTAGAGCGGGTGCGCGTACTCCATCCGGTCGATCACCGACCCCGGGTCGACGATGTCGTCCCCGCCGAGCGTCACCAGGTAGCGGGTGTCGGTGTCCAGCCGCTGGAGCCGGGTGAGGTCGTAGGTCACCGTGACGCCGGCCGAGGGCTGGGAAGGGCGGTGAAAGTTCCACGCCGCCCGGGCGCCGGGCGCCTGCGGCAGGAGCGACTCGTCGGTGTGCAGCAGCGCGGAGTTGTCCGCGTAGGGGATCGCGCCCAGCACATCGCGCTGTGCGAACGTGGGCTCGGCCAGCATCGCCAGTGCCTGGTCGGGATGGGTGGCGATGACCACGGCATCGACAGGGGTGACCGCGCCGTTGCCGTCGGTGATCTCGACACCGTCACCGGTGTCCCTGACCGAGGTGACCTTGGTGCCGACCCGGACGTCGTCGAGACCGGCCGCGACCCGGGCGACGTACTCGCGGGAGCCGCCCACGACGGTCCGCCACGTGGGCGACCCGAAGATGCGGAGCATCCGGTGGTGGTGGAGGAACTCGAAGAGGTAGCGGGCGGGGTAGTCCAGCGCGACCGCGGGATCGCAGGACCACACCGCCGCGACCAGCGGCTCCATGAAGTGGCGCTCGAAGTACGCCGAGAACCTGCCGGCGCGCAGGAAGTCCCGCAGGGTCCCGTCGACCCGGCCGAGATCCTCGGGCGGAGCAGCGAGAAGGGCTCGCGCGCGGCGGTGGAAGCGGGGGATCTCGGCGAGGAGCCGCAGGTGACGTGGGTTGGTGAGGTTGGCGCCGCCCGGGAACAGACCGCGCAGCCCGAGCGCGCCGGCGTACTCGAGACCGGTCGCCTCGTCGTGCACCGACATCGACATCTCGGACTGCTGGGTCGCGACCCCGAGCTCGCCGAAGAGGCGCAGCAGGGTTGGGTACGTGTAGCGGTTGTGGACGATGAAGCCGGTGTCGATGGCCAGCGTCCGGTGACCCTCCGGCACCAGGTGGGTGTCGGCGTGGCCGCCGAGGCGGTCGTCGGCCTCGAACAGAGTGACCTGAGCCGTCTTCGCGGCGACGTGTGCTGCCGTCAGGCCGGCGACACCGGAGCCGATGACGGCCACCCGGGGCGTGGTAGGCATCGCGGCTAGGCCTGTTCGAACGAGAACAGAGTGACCGGGGGAAGCGTGGGCGTGTTCGACCCACCCGCGGGCTCGACGGTGATCCCGGCGCCGAGGGCCGTGGCCGGATCCCCCTCGAGGAGGATCTCCTGCTCGCCGCCCTGGGCCATCAGCCCCGCGGGGACCATGCCGACGCGCTCGTGGTCGAGCCAGAGCTCGTAGACCTTGCCCTCCGGTGGCGGCGCCATGTTCTTGGTGACCAGGACCGCCTTGTTCAGCGACGGGGACCGGACCAGCGTCGCCTCGGACCCGTCGATGGTCTTCGTGTAGCGCTCAGCGTCGTCGGCGCGGAGGACCCGCTCGACGGGGCTGACCTGGGTCTGGCTGGTGTCGTCGCCGAACGGGTCGGCGATCACGATGCCGCCGGCGGCCACCGCCGCGATCACCGCGGCGGCGGCGGCCAGGGGAGCCAGGCGAAATCGGCGCCGGGGTGCCGGCTCCTTCTCGACGGCCGGCGGCAGCGGGCGGACGGTGGTGATGTCGGACAGCACCCGCTCCCGCAGCCCCTTGGGCGGAGCGGTCGCGGTGGTCTCGGCCAGCAGGCCGGCGGTGGAGCGGAGGCTCGCGACCTCGGCGCGGCACTCCGCGCACTCGGCGAGGTGGCGTTCGAACTGGGCCCGTTCGATGTCGTCGAGGGCGTCGACCGCGTAGGCGCCGGACAGGGCGTGGATCTCGCTCATTGACTCACTCCCATCGCGTCGCGCAGCCGGATCAGGCCGTCCCGGATCCGCGTCTTGGCGGTGCCGACCGGCAGCTCCAGCATGCTGGCCACCTCGGTGTGCGTGTATCCACCGAAGTACGCCAGCTCGATCGCGCGCCGCTGGGCGTCGGTGAGTGACGCCAGCGCGCCGCGGACCCGGCGTGCTTCGAGTGAGGCCTGTGCGGCCTCGGCGGTCGCGTCGTGCGCGACCGGTTGGTTCCTGTCGTGGTACGTCGTGTCCCGCCGGCTCGAGGCCTCGGCCGACCGGACCCGGTCGACCGCCCTGCGGTGCACGATGGTCAGCACCCACGAGACGGCGCTGCCCCGGTCCGGGTCGAACCGGCCGGAGGACCGCCAGATCTCCAGGAAGGACTCCTGGGCGACCTCCTCGGCCTGGGCCGGGTCACGCACCACGCGGACCGCGAGACCGAACACCCGGGCCGCCATCGCGTCGTACAGCCGGGCGAAGGCCGACTCGTCCCCCCGACCGGACAGCTTCAGCAGCTGTCCGAGGTCGGTCGCCTCCGGCGCCCCCGCCTTGGGGGAGGGGACGCCGGAGGGCGTGGGCCGGATGGATTCCACGGTAGTGATCCTTGCGCTCGCGTCAGTGATCGGGAAGACCGATCAGGAGGGCATCAGCACGGTGTCGATGACGTAGACGGTCGCGTTGGCGGTCTGGATGTTGCCGCAGAGGACCTGCGCCTTCTCGCCACCGATGGTGGCCATCTCGCCGGAACCGTTGACCTTCAGGGTGTCGCCGTTCAGCGTCTCGAACTCGCCTGACAGCTCGTCGGGGGAGATCTGCTCGCCGACCACGTGGTGCTTGAGGATCGAGCCCAGCATCTGCTTGTCCGACATCACGGCCTTCATGTCCTTCGGCGGGATCGCCTCGAAGGCCGGGTCGGCGGGGGCGAAGACGGTCAGCTGGGGAGCCGAGTTGAGCGGCTCCACGAGACCCGCCTCGGTGACCGCGGCGACCAGCGTCTTGAGGAGCGGGTTCGCGCTGGCGGCGGAGGCGACCGGGGCGGTGGCCATGCCGTTGAACGAGCCGGCGCCGTCGGTGGGGACCTGGGCACAGCCGGCGCCGTAGGTCTCGGCGCTCGCGTCGTCCGCCATGGGCTCGGAGTCCTGCTGGCTGCTGTCCTGCTGGCTGGTCTGGTCGGAGCCGGCCGTCGGCTCCTCCTCCCCGCCACAGGCGGCGAGTCCGAGCGAGAGCGTGAGCGCGGCAGCGGCGAGGCCGCCGGTGCGACGCAGGGTGTTGACCTTCATTTGTGGGGCCTTTCGTTGGGCTTGCGGGTCTTGCGTGCTGATGTGAGTGCTTCGGAGTCGGGGCGGAAGTGGATTGGTTCTCAGTCGACTGTGACGATGATTCGTTGCCGACCGCTCGAGCCGTTCGGGAACGGCGCGGCCTTGGCGTCGGTCTGCACCTCGCCGTCGAGGGTGGTCGCGCGCACCGAGAGGTCGTGCTCTCCCGGCTGCGCGGTCCAGGGGAGGAACCATTGACGCCAGTAGTCCACGCCGACCTCCGGACCGAGCTCGGCCTGCTGCCAGCCCCCGCCGTCGACCTGCACCTCGACCTTCCCGATGCCGCGGGTCTGCGCCCACGCGACGCCGCCGATGAACGTCTCGCCGCCCCTGACGGTCGAGAACGACCGCGGAGTGTCGATCCGGCTGGCGACCTTGATGGGGGCCTCGGTGGCCCACCCGCGATCGGTCCAGTAGGCCTTCTTCTCGGCGTAGGTCGTCAGCGTCATCCGGCTGATCCACTTGGTGGCGCTGATGAAGCCGTAGAGGCCGGGAATCACCATCCGGGCCGGGAAGCCGTGCTCCTGGGGAAGCGGTTCGCCGTTCATCCCGATCGCGAGCATCGCGTCCTTCTGCGCCATTGCCGGCTCGAGCGGGGTGCTGATGCTCATCCCGTCGACGTCCTGGGAGAAGATCTGGTCCGCGGTGCGACCGACGCCTGCCATGTCGAGGAGGTCGGAGAGGGGTACGCCGAGCCAGCGGGCCCCGCCGACGTACGGACCGCCGACGTCGTTGGAGACACAGGTCAGGGTGATGTCCCGCTCGATCATCGGCATCTTCAGCAGGTCGTCGTAGGTGAGGGTGACCTCGTGGTCGACGTCGCCGTCGATGGTCAGCGTCCAGTCGTCGAGGCTGATCACCGGAAGGGTGAGGCGGGTGTCGACGCGGTAGAAGTCGGTGCTGAGGGTCTGCAGCCGACTGATGCCGGCCACCTTGCTCCGCAGGTCCACGGGGAGGGCCCCGGCCGGGTCGGCGGGCCGCGGCAGGCTGACACCGGCGGGCGTCGTGCGTCGTCCGGTGATCCACTGACCGGCGCCGGCGAGCACGGCGGCCGCGGCGGTGAGGCCCCCGGCGGCGATCAGGACTCCCCGCCGGCTGGGCGCGGGGGCGGCCCGGTCGACGTGCGCGGGCTGCGCTTCGTCGTACTCGGGACCATGGGCGAACCGCGCCAGCAGCGCGAGGGACGCCACCCCCACGACACCCGCCACGATCGCGGGAAGAACGACAAGCGCGGTCGCCCCGGGCCGGAGCAGAGCCATCATCGCCGCGACCGCAATCAGGAGCACGAGCACCCCGGCGCCGAGCACGAAC
>JBJMIQ010000305.1:0-15019 GCA_045806805.1 Nocardioides sp.
GAGCCTGCGTGGTCGCGACGGAGCGTGTCGAAACCCGGTGAGACGCAAGCAGACCGCAACCAAGACCGCCGTACCCACAAAGTTTTTGAAGAACAGGACATCACGATGACAGACACGAAGACCCAGACGGCCGTCCACTACGACAATGACGCGGACGGGATCGTCACCCTCACGCTCGACGACCCGACGGCCAGCGCGAACACGATGAACGAGCTCTACCAGGAGTCGATGGCCGCGGCCGTCGACCGGCTCTACGACGAGCAGGACGAGGTCACCGGCGTCGTGATCGCAAGTGCCAAGAAGACGTTCTTCGCCGGCGGCAACCTCAAGAAGATGGTCGAGGCGACCAAGGACGACGCACCCGAGGTCTTCGCGATGGCCGAGGCGATCAAGGCCAGCCTGCGCAGGCTCGAGCTCTTCCCCCGTCCGGTCGTCGCCGCGATCAACGGCGCCGCGCTCGGTGGGGGGTACGAGATCACGCTTGCCTGCAACCACCGGATCCTCGTGGACGACCCCAAGGTCGAGGTCGGGATGCCCGAGGCTTCCCTCGGCCTGCTGCCCGGTGGGGGTGGCGTGACCCGTACCGTCCGGATGCTCGGGATCCAGTCCGCCCTGATGGACGTGCTGCTCCAGGGCACCCGGTTCAAGCCGGCCCTCGCCCACGAGAAGGGCCTGGTCGACCAGCTCGTCGCCACCCGCGAGGAGCTGGTGCCCGCCGCGAAGGAGTGGATCAAGGCCAACCCCGAGGCCACCCAGAACCCGTGGGACGCCGACGGCTACAAGATGCCCGGCGGGACCCCGAGCCACCCCAAGCTCGCCCAGTTTCTCCCGGCGTTCCCGGCGCTGCTGCGCCAGCAGACCAAGGGCTCGGTCTACCCCGCCCAGCGGGCAATCCTCTCCGCGGCGGTCGAGGGCGCCCAGGTCGACTTCGACACCGCGTCGCGGATCGAGTCGCGCTACCTCACCAGGCTGATCGTCAACCAGAACTCCAAGAACATGATCCAGGCGTTCTTCTTCGATCTGCAGGCGATCAACGCCGGCAAGCTTCGCCCCGAGGGCATCCCGCCCTTCCGGGGCACCAAGGTCGGCGTCCTCGGCGCGGGCATGATGGGCGCCGGTATCGCCTACTCGTGCGCCCGGTCCGGCATGCAGGTGGTGCTCAAGGACGTCGAGGTCGCCAACGCCGAGAAGGGCAAGGCCTACTCCGCGCAACTTATGGACAAAGCCATAGCCAAGGGCAGAACCACGGACGTCGCGAAGGACGAGTTGCTGGGCCTCATCACGCCGACCGCCGACCCGGCCGATCTGGCCGGCTGCGACCTCGTGATCGAGGCCGTCTTCGAGGACCCGGAGCTGAAGCACCAGGTGTTCGCCGAGATCGCCGAGCACGTCAACCCCGACGCCCTGTTGTGCTCCAACACCTCGACCCTGCCGATCACCGAGCTCGCCAGTGGCGTGGACCGGCCGGCCGACTTCATCGGCCTGCACTTCTTCAGCCCGGTCGACAAGATGCCGCTGGTCGAGATCATCCGCGGCGAGCAGACCTCCGACGAGACCCTGGCCAAGGCGTACGACGTCGTCCAGCAGATTCGCAAGACGCCGATCGTCGTCAACGACTCGCGCGGCTTCTACACCTCGCGGGTCATCGGCACGATGGTCAACGAGGGACTGGCGATGCTGGCCGAGGGCGTGCACCCGGTCTCGCTCGAGCGCGCCGCCACCCAGGCGGGCTACCCGGTCGGCACCCTGCAGCTCTCCGACGAGCTGAACATGGAGCTCATGGCCAAGATCCGCAAGGCCACCCGCGACGCCGCCGAGCGCGACGGCATCGACCTGCCCGCCCACCCGGGCGACGCGGTCGTGGAGAAGATGATCGAGATCGGACGTCCGTCGCGGCTCAAGGGCGCCGGCTTCTACGAGTACGACGACGCCGGGAAGCGCCAGGGCCTCTGGCCCGGCCTGGCCGAGACCTTCCCGGTCGCCGAGCAGCAACCGCCCGTCGAGGACGTCAAGGACCGGCTGCTCTTCGTCGAGGCGCTGGAGACCGCGAAGTGCTTCGAGGAAGGCGTCCTGGAGTCCGCGGCCGCCGCCAACATCGGCTCGATCATGGGCATCGGGTTCCCGCCCAACACCGGCGGCGCCGCGCAGTTCATGACCGGCTACGAGTCGTCCACCGGCGAGGTCGGACTCAAGGCGTTCCTCGCCCGGGCCGACGAGCTCGCCGAGCGCTACGGCGACCGGTTCCGCGCGACGTCGTACCTGCGCGATCTGGCGGACAAGGGCGAGACCTTCCCCGCGTGACCGACTCTGTCGCGATCCCCGCCTGACCGGGGATCGCGACGGTTCGGTGTCGTGGCAACGACCCCAAACCGTACGAAACGACGCCGAAGATGCCGTGCCTTCGGCACAATGTTCGGGTGAACGAACATCTCGGGCCAGTCGTCGACGTCCGCAGTCTCCATGTCCGCTTCGGTGAGGTGGAGGCGGTCGCGGGCATCGACCTGCAGGCGTACGCCGGCCAGGCGACGGCCCTGCTCGGCCGTAACGGAGCCGGGAAGTCCACCACCATGCGGGTACTGGCCGGCGTGGTGCCGCCCACCGCCGGCACGGTCCGGGTGGCAGGCCACGACGTGCGGACCGACGCCCTGCAGGTGAAGCGGTCGGTGGGCTACTGCCCCGACGTCGGCGGGCTCGTACCGCGGGCGACCGCCTGGGAACACCTTCAGCTCGCGGCCCGACTGCGCCGCCTGACCGACTGGGAGAAGCGCGGTCGCGACCTGCTCGAGCGGTTCGAGCTCGGCGACGCCGCCCACCGGGTGACGGGCGGTTTCTCGCACGGCATGGGCCGGCGGCTCTCGGTGCTCCTGGCCGCCCTGCACGAGCCCGAGGTGCTGCTGCTCGACGAGCCGTTCGACGGGGTCGACCCGATCGGCGTGGAGGCGACGCTCGACGTCATCGGCGACGCACGCGCCCGTGGCGCCTGCGTCCTGGTCTCCACCCACCTGCGCGAGCTGGCGATCCAGGCCTGCGGCCACGTGCTGGTCCTGCGGGGCGGGTCGCGGGTGGCGACCCTGGACGCCGACGAGATGGCCGGCGAAGAAGGGGCGCGGGCCTACCGTGGACTTCTCGACTAGGGCGGTCGCCGACGTCGGCCACTTGATGCGCTTCCGCGCCAGGAGGGTACGACGCGGGGCGACCCGACGCTGGATCCTGACCGCGATGCTGGGGGGCACCGTGGCGGTGGCCGTGGTTCCCGCATTCGTCCCGGGGGCGGGGGATGGCGAGAAGGCGCTGACCGTCCTCACGCTGCTCCCGGTCGCGTTCGCAGGGTTCCTGGCCGTCGCCGTGATCTCCGCCGTCGTGTCCGGCGGCGGGCGTGAGCTGCTGCCCCGCGACCAGGCGGCGCCGTACCCGATCAGCCCGACGACCGACCACCTTGGTGCCCTGCTGCTGGCTCCGGTCAACACGGCGTGGCTGCTGCAGGCGTGGGTGCTGGTGGGCAGCGCTGCCTACGGCATGGGCGCGTCGTGGCGCCTCCTGTCGGCCCAGTTGGTGGTCCTCCTGTGGCTGGTGGTCGCCACGTCGATCGCACAGGTCGTGGCCTGGACCGCGGAGGCGGTACGGCGGCGCCGACACGGCATCGTCGTGATGCGGACGGTGTCGGTGGCACTGCTGGCCGTCGCCGGGTGGCTCCATGTGCACGACCAGCTCATTGCGGTCCTGGACCGCGTTCCGACGGTGTGGGTGGTGGTCGGCGGGATCGACGGGTTCTCCTGGCGCTGGGCCCTGACGATCGCGGCCGAGCTCGCCGTGGCGCTCGCCGCCACGGTCCTTGGCGTGGTGCCGGCCCACTTCGCCGGGCGGCGTACCGCCAGAGACGAGCTTCGGGTCGAGAGCGAGGTTCGCGAGGCCCGGTCGAACCCGCGCTCGGACCTGTTCGCGCTGGTCCGCACGGACCGGTCCTCGGTGTGGCGCACGGTTCCGATGCGACGAGGCATCTTCGTGCTCGCGATCGGCCCCGGGCTGGTCGCCGTCGCCGGTGACCTGCCGTGGCACGCGATGACGATTCTGCCCGGTCTCGTCGCCTCGGGTGGCGCGCTGCTGTTCGGCGTCAACGCGTGGTGCCTCGACGGCCGCGGCGGCCTGTGGCGCGAGAGCCTGCCGGTCTCTCCGCAGACGGTGTTCACCGCACGCACCATCGTGCTGGCGGAGTTCCTCCTGATCGCCTCGGTGATCACCATCGTGCTGGCGTCGCTCCGGGCCGGCATCCCCTCGCCTCCGGAGCTTGCCGCGCTCGCCGCCACCCTGGTGGTGGTCACGGTCCAGGTGGCCGCCGCAGGGCTGCGCTGGTCGGCCCGACGACCATTCGCGGTCGACCTCCGTTCCGCCCGCGCCACCCCGGCACCACCGGCCGTGATGGTGGGTTACTCCAGCAGGCTCGCGATCAGCACGACGCTCACCGGGCTGGTCTTCTCCGGACTCGCCCGCACCCCCTCGTGGGAGATCTCCGTGCTGATGGCGATCCCGTTCCTCGCCTGGTCGACGGCACGGCTGCTGCGCACCGCGCGGGCGTGGAACGACCCGGTCCAGCGCGCCCGCGTCGTGGTCTCCGTGGCTGCCTAGCGGGACCGGCGTGTCGAGACCCGGGTCCGCACCAGAGCGAGTCAGCGCTTTATTCCCTCGAGGCGAACCAGGGGTGGTGCAGGTCGTAGTACGTCGCGCCCCGCATCGACGCCTCCAGCGTCTCGCGCACCTCGACCGGCATTGCTGGCATTTCGCTGCTCTCACCGGCCCGCGCACTTGCCTCGTCGGTGAAGGCGACGGTCTCGGTGAACGTCCCGTCGGGCTCGACGGCGAGTGTCGCACCGAGGATCTCGGGCCGCATCTCATGCAGCATGTCGGTGTCGCCCATGAGGGACTTGAGCTTCGTCGGGTCGGCGACCTTGCCGCGGATCACCTGGACGAACCCGGCGTCGTCCGAGCCGCCGTCCAGCATCAGCGTGACGTCGTCGCAGTCGTGATACTCGACCGGGCCGTCCAGAAGGGCCGTCATCTGCTTGGCCCATTCGCCCTGCTCGGGGCGCTCCGAGTTCCGCTTCGCGGCGTCGCGCGACTCGAACCTGATGATCCCGGCGAACTCGTCGTCGTCGGTGAATCCGTAGGTGCCGCCCAGCCAGCCGTCGGCCGTCGGTGCCATCTCCTCCCGCCACGTGTCGGCCAACGCGCGGAGCTCGTCCTGCCGCGTGCACTTGCCCTGGATGATCTGGATGAACACAATGACCTCCCGTCCCGCAGCTCCCTCCGGGTGAGGGGGTCTGGGGTCAACCCTCGACGCTAGGCCCGCCGTGGCACCGCGTCCATGACGCGATCGGGCCAGACGAGGACAGGTGGTACGGCCGTCAGCGCTTCGCGTGCTGAGCACACGCAGTCTGCGCCTCGCTGAGGTCCGCCACCGCGGGGTCGTCGAAGTCGCCCATGAGAGAGGAGACGACGGCCGCCCGGATCCTGGTCGGCGCCATCCGGGCGCGCAGGCAGGTGGCGTAGGCCTGGCTGTCGAGGTCCCCGTGGGTCACCTTGACCTGCGCCCGGGTCGACGCCTCGACGAAGTCGGAGCAGGTCAGCTGAGCATCGGCCCACTCGCCAGCCACGGCGGCCGGCAGCGGCGGGGGCTCGGTCACGACGTCGTACGAGTCATCGAGAACCCCTGCCGACCGCAGCTCCTGCGGGGAGACCGCCTCGGTCAGCTTCCTGGCGAAGCAGTCGCCCTCGGTCGTCTCGCGGGTCCCCGGGTGGTCCCCGGCGAAGAGGGCAGCCAGAGTCGCGCGGATCTCGACGGCGTCGGGAGTCGGTCCCGCGGCGGGCTCGGCATCCTCGGACTGGCAGCCGCCGAGCACCAGGACGAGCGCAGCCAGGAGCAGGGGCGGGCGCGGCATCGGCACTCCTCGGACTCCGGCGGGACGGTCGAGATCCTGCCATTAGTGTGCCGGGCATGGACTTCTCTCCCACGGCGCGGGCCGCCGACCTCACCGAACGGGTGTCCGCGTTCATCGCCGAGGAGATCGAGCCGGTCGAGGCGGCGTACCACCGCGACCTGGCCGAGCAGCGGCGGTCCGGGGACCCCTGGCGACCGTTGCCGGTGCTGCAGGAGCTGAAGACCAAGGCCCGCAAGCAGGGTCTGTGGAACCTCTTCCTGCCGAAGGAACATGCCGGGGAGTACGCCGCCCGGTTCGGCACCGACGGGGGCGAAGGGCTGACGAACGTCGACTACGCGCCGATCGCCGAGCTGACCGGCCGGTCCGCGATCGCGCCGCTGGTGTTCAACTGCAACGCCCCCGACACCGGCAACATGGAGGTGCTGCTGAGGTACGGCACCGAGGACCAGCGGCGGCAATGGCTCGAGCCGCTGCTCGACGGGACGATCCGGTCGGCGTTCACGATGACCGAGCCCGACGTCGCGTCGTCCGACGCCACCAACATGGAGGCCACCGCGGTCGTCGACGGCGACGAGATGGTGATCAACGGTCGCAAGTGGTGGTCGACCGGCGTGGGCAACCCGGACTGCAAGGTGCTGGTCTTCATGGGGCTCACCGACCCCGACGCGGACCGGCACCACCGGCACTCGATGGTGCTCGTGCCCCGCGACACACCGGGCGTCAAGGTCGAGCGACTGCTCAACACGATGGGCCTCTACGACGAGCCGCTCGGGCACGGCGAGGTGTCCTTCACCGACGTCCGGGTGCCGGCGAGCAACGTGCTCCTCGGTCCGGGCGAGGCGTTCGCCATCGCCCAGGGCCGCCTGGGACCCGGGCGGGTCCACCACTGCATGCGGCTGATCGGGCTGGCCGAGCTCGCCCTCGAGCTGGCCTGCCGGCGCGGCCTGTCGCGGACGGCGTTCGGCAAGCCGCTGACCAGCCTCGGTGGCAACCGCGAACGCATCGCGGACGCCCGGATCGCGATCGACCAGGCCCGGTTGCTGGTTCTCAACACAGCCTGGAAGCTCGACACCGGCGGGCCTCTCAACGCGCTGTCGGAGGTCTCCCAGATCAAGGTGGCGGTACCCAACATGGCCCAGCGGGTGATCGACATGGCGATGCAGATCCACGGTGGGGGCGGGCTCTCCGACGACTTCCCGCTCGCGGGTGCGTGGACCTCCGCCCGGGCCCTGCGCCTCGCCGACGGCCCGGACGAGGTGCACCGGGGCGTGGTGGCCCGGATCGAGCTCGGCAAGTATGGCGCCTCGAGATGACGGATCGTGTGCCTGAGAACGACCCAGGGGTAGGCGTGCGGCACACGACCCCCCGACGGGTGCTGGTCACCGGTGCGGCGTCCGGGCTCGGGGCCGCACTGGCCACGGCGTTCGAGGCTCGCGGCGACGAGGTGCTGCGGACCGACCGCACCGGCGGCGACCTGACCCTCGACGTCACCTCCGACGACGACTGGGCCCTGGCGCGCGCCCACGTTGAGGCCGTCTGGGGCGGGGTGGACGTGCTGGTCAACAACGCCGGCGTCGCCGGTGGCGGTCGGCTGGACGTGGCCACCCTGGACGAGTGGCGGTGGATCACCGAGGTCAACCTGTTCGGGATGGTCCGCGGCATCCGGACGTTTGTGCCGCTGTTCAAGCGGCAGCGGTCCGGTCACGTCGTCAACGTCGCGTCCCTGGCCGGTCTCGTGCACCCGGCCGGGATGGCGTCCTACAACGCGGTCAAGGCGGCCGTGGTCGCTCTGACCGAGACGGCCGGCCACGAGCTCGCGTCGTACGGCGTCCGCGCCAGCGTGGTCTGCCCGTCGTACTTCCGCACCAACCTGATGTCCTCGATGCGCGGGTCCGACGAAGCGGTCGGGGCGGTGGTCTCGCAGCTCGTGGCGAGGTCTCCGCTGACGGCCGACGACATCGCCACCGAGGTGCTCGCCGGCCTCGAACGCGGCGACGAGGTGATCGTGCCTGACCAGCCGGCCCGAGACGCCTGGGCGCTCAAGCAGGACGACCGGGCGGCGTACGACGCAGTCATGCGCAAGCAGGCGGCCAAGCTGGAGACGATGTCATGACGGACGAGAGCCGACCGGTCCGGGAGGAGGATGCCTTCGACGTCGAGGCCGTAGCGGCGTGGCTGCGCGACAACGCGACCGCGTTCCGCGACGACCTGGTCGGAACACCTGCGGTACGGCAGTTCCCCGGTGGCGCCTCCAACCTCACCTACCTGCTCCAGTACCCCGCCCGGGCGCTGATCCTGCGCCGACCGCCGGCCGGGGTGAAGGCGGCCAGCGCCCACGACATGGGCCGCGAGTTCCGCATCCAGTCGGCCCTGGCGCCGGTGTTCCCCTACGTCGCGACCATGGTCGGCCTGTGCGACGACGAGTCGGTGATCGGCTCGGAGTTCTACGTCATGGAGCGGCTTGTCGGCACGATCCTGCGCCGCGAGCTCCCGTTCGAGGCGACTCCCGAGGACGTGTCCCGCCTGTGCGAGAACGCCTTCGACGTCCTGATTGCGCTGCACTCGGTCGACACTGGGTCGCTGCCGCAGCTGGCGAAGCTGGACAAGGGGCCTGGGTACGTCGGCCGCCAGGTCTCCGGCTGGATCGGCCGGTTCGCGAAGGCACGGACCGACGACACCGGCGACTGGTCCGACATCATCGAGTGGATCGAGCAGCACCAGCCCGACGACGTCGCCCAGGTCCTGATCCACAACGACTTCCGGTTCGACAACATGGTGCTCGATCGCGACGACCCGATGCGGGTGGTCGGCGTCCTGGACTGGGAGATGGCCACGATCGGTGACCCGCTCATGGACCTCGGTGGGTCGATCTCCTACTGGGTGGAGCCCGACGACGACGAGTTCTTCCAGCAGTTCCGGCGACAGCCGACCACCACGCCGGGCATGTGGACCCGTCAGCAGATCGTCGAGCACTACTGCAACCGGATGGGCTTCCCGATGACGCCGGACCGCTGGCTCTTCTACGAAGTGTTCGGGATCTTCCGGCTGGCCGTGATCGCCCAGCAGATCTGGTACCGCTACTACCACCGGCAGACCACCAATGAGGCGTACGCCGTGTTCGGGCCGGCAGTGGGCTACCTCGAGAAGCGCTGCCGGTTCCTGCTGGGCGGTGACGGCTGATGGGCCAGATCCTGCTGGTCCGGCACGGGCAGGCGTCCTGGGGGGCCGAGGACTACGACGTGCTGTCGACCCTCGGGGAGCAGCAGGCCGAGGTCCTCGGGCAGGCCCTCGCCCGTCTGATGGGGGGCGCCGAGCCCGACCGGCTGGTCCACGGCACCATGCAGCGCCAGCAGCGCACGGCCGAGCTGGCGGCGAAGGCCGCGGGATGGTCGGTCGAGCCGACGATCGACGGGCGGTGGAACGAGATGGACCATCTCGCGGTGCTCGCCCTCCAGCCGCGGGACTTCGACGGCGAGCCGGACCGGGCCCAGTTCCAGGCGTGGTTCGAGGCCGCCACGAGCCGGTGGACCTCAGGCGGTCACGACGAGGAGTACGACGAGTCGTTCCCGAGCTTCCGGGCCCGCGTCCGCGACGGCGTCGAGGCGCTCGCGGACGTCGGCACAGCCGTGGTGGTGACCTCGGGCGGGCCGATCTCGGCAGTCACCGCCGAGCTGCTCGGGGCTGGCACGCCGACGTACGAGCGCCTGGCCTCCGTCGTGGTCAACTCCTCGGTCACCCGGGTCGTCTCCGGCCGGCGCGGCCTGACCCTCGTGTCGTTCAACGACCACGCCCACCTGTCCGCGGAACTCCTCACCTACCGGTAGTCCGGGGTCGCCGCCCTGCTTCCGTTCCCGGGTTTCGAGGCTCAGGCGCCGGGGCGCCTTCGCACCTCAACCACCGGCGGTTTCACATGAGTCGTTTGAGGACCGGGAGCGGAGCGTGCTTCATCACCACCGACAACGGCGCCCACGGCAGTGGCGGGACGCAGGCCGAGGACTTCTCCTTCTCGATGGCAGACACGATCGCGTGCACCCCCTTCTCGGTCGAAGCCATCATCGGCTGGTCGCCGGCGATGCCCTCGTTCATCTCCGAGGCGATGTAACCGGGATAGATCACCGTCACCTTGATCGGCTTGCCGAGGAGCTCCATCCGCAGGCCCTCCGCGAGGTGCGCGACGCCCGCCTTCGTGGCTGCGTACGTTGCCAGCTCCTTGGGCATGCCCCGCATCGCGGACATCGACGAGATCATCACGAAGTGGCCGGACCCCTGGGCCCGGAAGATCTCCATGGCGGCCTCGGACTGGGCGAGCGCCCCGACGAAGTTGGTCATCGCCGTGTCCCGGTTGGCGTCGAAGCGGCCGGTACCCAGCGGCGCGCCCTTGCCGAGGCCGGCGTTGATCACGACCCGGTCGATCGTGCCGAAGTCGGAAGCGAAGGCCCGGAACACCTCGAAGACCTGGTCGTGATCGTTGACGTCGAGCGCCCGGACCTCCACGCGGCGGCCGGGATGGGCGGCCAGGACCTCCTCGCGCAGGGACTCCAGGCGGTCGGTACGCCGCGCACACAGGGCCAGATCGTTGCCCGCGGCCGCGAACTGCCGGGCCATCTCCGCCCCCAGTCCGGAGGAGGCCCCGGTGATCAGGATCGTCGTTCGGTCGTCCGATGTCATGGCCCTGAGTCTGGCGTAGTCTCCGCTGCATGAGCGGACGGGTCGTGCACTTCGAGATTCCCTTCGACGACGGGGACCGCGCCCGGGCCTTCTACCGTGACGCGTTCGGCTGGCAGCTCCAGGAGTGGGACGAGGGTGCCTACACCCTGGTCACCACCGGCCCGACCGGCGAGTCAGGTCAGGAGGAGGCCGGCTTCATCAACGGGGGCATGATGCGCCGGGAGAACCCCGGTGACGGTCCGATCGTTGTCATCGACGTCGACGACATCGACGCCGCCCTGGTGAAGATCGAGGAGCTCGGCGGCCAGACCCTGCTCGGTCGTCAGGCGGTCGGCGAGATGGGCTGGGCGGCGTACTTCAAGGACGTCGAGGGCAACAGCATGGGCCTCTGGCAGACCGCCCGATGACGCCCACACCCGCTGCTCCCCGGGTGTGCATCGTCGGCGCCGGATCCTCCGGTATCGCCGCGGCCCAGGTCCTCGACGCCCGTGGCATCGGCTTCGACTGCTTCGAGATGGGCTCCGAGATCGGAGGCAACTGGCGCTACGGCAACGACAACGGCGTCAGCTCCGCCTACCGCTCGCTCCACATCAACACCTCACGGCAGGCCATGGAGTACGCGACGTACCCGATGCCGGCGACCCTGCCGGACTACCCCAACCACTGGCAGATCGCGGAGTACTTCGACAACTACATCGACCACTTCGGACTCCGCGACAAGATCACCTTCCGCACCGAGGTGGTGAAGGTCGTGCCGCAACTGAGCGGCGGGTACGACGTCACCATCCGACCGTTCGGACCTACCACGCGCCCGCGCGAGCCCGAGACGAGGTCCTATGACCACGTGCTGGTGGCCAACGGCCACCACTGGGACCCACGCTGGCCGGAGCCGAGCTTCCCGGGCAGCGACACCTTCCCGGGGGAGCAGATCCACGCCCACTACTACCGGACCCCCGATGTCCTCGAGGGAAAGCGGGTGGTGGTGCTCGGCATCGGCAACTCCGCGACCGACATCGCCGTGGAGTCCTCGCAGGTCGCGGCCGAGACCTACCTCGCGATGCGACGCGGGGCGCACATCGTGCCGAAGTTCGTGTTCGGCAGGGCCACCGACCAGCTCACCTCCTCGCCCCTGGCCAAGGCGCCGCACTTCGTGCAGAAGAAGGC
This sequence comes from Nocardioides sp., assembly GCA_045806805.1. Classification (GTDB taxonomy): domain Bacteria; phylum Actinomycetota; class Actinomycetes; order Propionibacteriales; family Nocardioidaceae; genus Nocardioides. Next base: position 11,766 of record JBJMIQ010000305.1, read on the forward strand.
GATGAAGGCGATGCTCCGGCTCGCGGTCGGCAAGGTCACCGACTACGGCCTGCCCGAGCCCGACCACGACGTGCTCGACGCCCACCCCACGGTCAGCGACGACCTGCTCACCCGCCTGGGCCACGGCGACATCACGGTGAAGCCGAACATCGACCGTTTCGAGGGGTCCAAGGTGTTCTTCACCGACGGCACCGCGGTCGAGGCTGACGTCGTCGTCTACTGCACGGGCTACCGGATCAGCTTCCCGTTCCTCGACGAGTCGCTCGTCGGCACCGAGGACAATCACGTCGACCTCTACCGCCGGGTGGTGCCACCGGGCCATCCGGGGCTCTACTTCATCGGGCTGGTCCAGCCGCTCGGCGCGATCATGCCGCTGGCCGAAGCGCAGGCGCACTGGGTCGCGGAGCTGATCACCGGCGAGGTCGCGTTGCCCCCGGTGTCGGAGATGCGCGACCAGATCAGGGCCTACGACGCTGCCCTGCGCCGGCGGTATGTCGCCTCGAAGCGGCACACCATCCAGGTCGATGCTGCGGCCTACCGCGCCGAGCTGGAGAAGGAACGCCGCACCCGGCGGGCCTGACCCACGACCCGCACGGCCCCACCGAATGGCCGTGCCATCCGAGTGCATACGTGGTATACATACTCGGTATCCATCGCCACGGGGGCGGTGGAAGGCCGCCGAGGAGGCGCTCATGTCGGTCAGGCAGGCACTGCTGGCGCTCCTGGAGCAGGGGCCGCGCTACGGCTACCAGCTCCGGGCCGAGTTCGAGCAGCGCACCGGTTCCACCTGGCCGCTCAACGTCGGGCAGGTCTACACGACCCTGACCCGGCTGGAGCGGGACGGGCTCGTGGAGGGCGCGGGAGCCGACGACGAGGGCCACGTGATGTACGAGGTCACCACGGCGGGACGGGATGAGGTGTCGGCGTGGTTCACCACGCCGGTGCCTCGCACCCAGCCCCCGCGCGACGAGCTGGCGATCAAGCTGGCGCTCGCGGTCACCGTGCCCGGGGTCGACGTGGGCTCGCTCATCCAGCGACAACGCACCGCCACGATGACGGCACTGCAGGACTACACGCGGCTCAAGCGCAACGGGGACGGTGACCTCGCCTGGGGCCTGGTGCTCGACTCGCTGGTCTTCGCGGCCGAGGCCGAGATCCGGTGGCTCGACCATTGCGAGTCCCGGCTGCGGCGCGCTGCCGGCCATCGGGACCGGAGCGCGACGTCGGCGAGAGACAGCAGCACGACGAGGGAGGGGGCGCGCCGATGACCGCGATCCTGAGCCTGGAGGAGGTCTCTCGCGTCCATGGCGAGGGAGAGGCCGAGGTACTCGCGTTGCGCGGCGTCTCCTTCCGCGCACACGCCGGCGAGCTCGTGGCCGTGATGGGCCCGTCGGGCTCCGGCAAGTCGACTCTGTTGACCCTGGCTGGCGGCCTCGACACTCCGACCGCCGGCACGGTGAGGGTCGGGGGCACCGACCTGGGCGACCTCGGCCAGAAGGCACGCGCCCGACTGCGGCGCACGTCCATCGGCTACGTGTTCCAGGACTTCAACCTGATCCCGGCGCTCACTGCCGTGGAGAACGTCGCTCTGCCCCGCGAGCTCGACGGCACCCGCGCGAGGTTGGCCCGTCGCGAAGCCCTGGCGGCGCTCGAGGAGGTCGGGATCCTCGACCTCGCGGACCGGTTCCCGGATCACATGTCCGGCGGCCAGCAACAGCGGGTGGCGATCGCCCGGGCATTCGTCGGTGAGCGGCGGCTGATCCTGGCGGACGAACCGACCGGAGCGCTGGACACCGGGACCGGCGAGGACATCCTGCGGCTGCTGCGGGCCCGGTGCGACGCCGGCGCCGCGGGCGTGATGGTGACCCATGAGGCCAGGCACGCCGCCTGGGCTGACCGCGTGGTGTTCCTGCGGGACGGTCTCGTGGTCGACGAGTCGGGCTCCGATCCCGCCGACGTGCTGCTCGACCCGAGCGGTGCCCGGTGAGACGACTGCGCACCTGGCGACCGCTGCTGCGCCTGGCGTGGCGCGATGCGGTCCGGTCCAAGGGACGCAGCACCCTGGTGCTGGCGATGATCGCGCTGCCCGTGCTCGGCGTGGTGGCCGCCGATGTCGTGATGCAGACCTCTGACGTCAACGCGCGCGAAGGGCTTGCACGCGAGCTCGGCGCGGCCGACGCCAGGGTGTCGTTCCAGAAGGGCATCAACCGGGTCCGGCAGGGCGTCGACCCCGACCGGGGCTCGTCGATGGGCTCCCGGCGGGGCAAGGCGCCGCTCCTCGCCGTCGGCGATGTCGAGAAGGCCCTCGGACGCGAGGTCCACGCGACCGAGGTGCGCGACGGTGCCGGGCGGGTGCCCGTGGACAAGGGAGTCGCCTCCGTGGCGGTCACCCAGCTCGACCTGGGCGACCCCCTCACCGACGGCATCTTTGAGGTCGAGGAGGGCCGGGTCCCGGGCGCCGAGGACGAGGTGGTCATCAACCAGGCCCTGGCGTCCCGAGGCAGCTTCGCCGTCGGCGACGCCCTGGAGATGGGCGGGCGTGGGACGTTCACGGTCGTGGGCATCGGGGAGTCGTCGTCCTACCGCGACTTTCCGGTGGTGGTCGGTCCGTCCGATGACCTCGCCGGCGGAACGCAAAGGTCGCGAACGCTGCTCGTCGACGCCGGCCCGGTCACCTGGAGCGACGTTCGTGCCCTCAACGCGATCGGCGGCACCGTGCTGTCGCGTGCCGTCATCCTCGACCCGCCCCCCAACTCGGAGCTCCCGGCCGCGGTCCGGATGAGCCAGGGGACCGACGACGCATTGCTCGCCGTCGGCGCACTGATCGTGGTGATGGCACTGATCGAGGTGGTGCTGCTGGCCGGCCCGGCGTTCGCGGTTGGAGCGAGGCGCCAGTCCCGCGTGCTGGCACTGATGGCCGCGACGGGTGGGACGCCACAGCAGACCCGCCGCGCCGTTCTCGCCTCCGGCATCGTCCTCGGGGGACTGGGCGCCGCGCTCGGGGTGGTGCTCGGTGTCGTCCTGGCGTTCGTGGCGATGCCCGTGGTGCAGCGCTTCTCGAACATGTGGCTCGGGCCGTTCGAGGTCCCGTGGCTCCACCTGCTCGGCATCGCGAGCTTCGGCCTCGTCAGCGCGTTGCTCGCGGCCGTCGTTCCGGCCTGGATCGCCAGCAGGCAAGATGTTGTGGCGGTGCTCGCGGGACGGCGGGGCGACCGCCCGGCCGGCCTGCGGTCGCCGATCCTCGGGCTGATGCT
>JBJMIQ010000306.1:0-27905 GCA_045806805.1 Nocardioides sp.
TGGTCAACTTCGTGGCCGCCTACGGTCACCACTCGACCGTGACGAGTGTTTCGACGATCGATGGCAAGCGGGCGGCCGCGTCCAAGCTGGTCTACGGAGAAGCGGGCCCGGACGGGCAGGTGACCGATCTGTCCTCCACCCCAACCGTGGACGAGACTGCAGACAACCTCACCAACATCCCTGCCGACCGGCTGGACTTCATGAACAGCCAGGGCGCCACCTGGGGGAGCACCGCCAGTGGTGTGACCACCACCGGTGTCGACGACATCGACCTGTGGGTCGGCGGCCTGGCCGAGAAGACCAACCTGTTCGGCGGCCTGCTGGGCTCGACGTTCAACTACGTCTTCGAGAACCAGATGACCGACCTTCAGAACGGCGACCGGCTTTACTACCTGGCCCGCACGCCCGGCATGAACCTGCGCACCCAGCTCGAGGGCAACTCGTTCGCCGAGCTGATCATGCGCAACACCGACGCCCACAGCCTCAAGGCCGACGCGTTCGGGACCGCGGACTGCAAGTTCGAGCTGAGCAACCTCGCCGGCACGACCGAGGGCTACGCGGCGCAGGGCAACACCGTCGCCGACGACCCGGCCAGTGAGTGTGACGAGAACGCGCTGCTGGTCCGCCTGCCCAATGGCACCATCCGGTACCGGGAGCGCAACAGCGTCGACCCGGCCGGCATCAACGGCCAGAGCGTCTACAACGGCACGGCCGGAGCCGACCGGGTCTGGGGTGGTGTCGACAACGACACCTTCCTGGGCAACGAGGGCAACGACATCATCGAGGGCAACGACGGAGCCGATGTCGCGATCGGCGGTGACGGCAACGACCGCATCACCGACTCCGCGGGCGACGACAACCCGAAGGGGGGTCCCGGCAACGACGCCATCGATGCCGGTCCCGGCCTCGACATCGTCCACGCAGGTCCCGGCAAGGACTTCACCAACGGTGGGGCCAACGCCAACGAGACCTTCGCCGGCGACGGCGACGACTTCGTGAACGCCGGGCAGAGCCTCGACGCCGTCTTCGGCGACAGTGGCGACGACTACGAGGAGGGCGGTGACCAGCCGGACCTGATGCAGGGCGACAGCGGCAACCTGTTCTTCCTCAGCGACTCCAACAAGGACGGTCACGACATCCTGATCGGCCAGGGAGGTGACGACGACTACGACATGGAGGGCGGCGACGACATCGGTCTCGGCGGCCCCGGCATCGAGAAGGTCGCCGGCGCCTCCGGGTACGACTGGGAGGTCGGGCAGGGCGACCCCCAGGCACAGCACCAGGACCTGGATCTGCCGCTGGTCGGTCTGGACGCCCTGACCGTGGACGTCCGTGACAAGTTCAACGAGGTCGAGGCCCTGTCGGGCTGGAAGTTCGACGACGTGCTTCAGGGCGACGACCTCGTCCCGTCCGCCGTCGGGGGCGCCGGGTTCATCGGCTGCGACGTGCTCGACCAGGCCGGCGTGAACCGCATCAGCGGCCTGGGGGCGATCCTCCCGACGCTGAGTGGCGACCTGTCACCGGTGGTGGCAGCCTCCGCCTCGGGTGTGTGCCCCCAGCGGGGACCCATCTGGGGGGCAGGCAACATCCTGCTCGGCGGCGCCGGAAGCGACGTCTTCGAGGGCAGGGGTGCCGACGACATCATCGACGGCGACCGCTACCTCAGCGTCCGGCTCAGCGTCCGCAACGACGCGGGCACCGAGATCGGCAGCGCCAGCGTGGAGGGGTCAAGGCAGAGCGCGATGAACAGTCAGTACCTGCGCGACGCCAACGGCCAGCTCACCGGACCGACGCTGCAGGAAGCGGTGTTCAACGGCACCGTCAACCCCGGCAACATCGTCGCGGTCCGCGAGATCCTGTCGGCCAACAACACCGGCGACAAGGACACTGCGGTGTTCTCCGACGTCCGGGCCGCCTACCAGTGCGGTATCAACGGCAACGCCCCGGTCAACTGCCCGCTGACACTGCCTGCCGGAGCTACCGTGCAGGTGATCCACGACGGCGGCACCGGAACCGATGGCACCGACACGCTGCGCAACGTCGAGCAGCTCACCTTCTCCGACACCAGGCCCCCGGCAGCCCCGCTCATCGGGGTGGCCACCGCGGGCAACGCCTCGGCGACGGTGAACTGGACGGCGCCGGCGGGCACGGTGACCGGCTACAACGTGGAGGTGGTCAACGCCACCACCGACGCGGTGGTCCGGACCCAGACCGCGGGAGCCGCCGCCACCAGCCTGGTGCTGACCGGGTTGAGCAACGGCACCTCGTACAAGTTCCGGGTCCAGGCCGTCAACGGCAACATCCCGGCACCCAACACGAGCCCGTTCTCGGCCTTCTCCAACACGGTCACGCCCCAGGCGCCCACCGTGGCAGGGGCTCCGACCATCGGCACCGCCACCCGGGGCAACACCTCCGCGACGGTGAACTGGACGCCACCGGCCAGCAACGGCGGCTCGGCCATCACCGGCTACGAGGTGCGCGTGGTCAACGCCACCACCAACGCACAGGTCGGCGCGCTGCGACCGGCAGGGGCGGCGGCGACGAGCCTGGTGGTGACCGGGCTGACCAACGGGACGCAGTACCAGTTCCAGGTCCGCGCGATCAACGGGGTCGGTGCCAGCGCGTACTCAGCGCTGTCCAACACGGTGACACCGGCCACCGTGCCGGGCGCTCCCCAGATCCTCAATGCCACAGCCGGGAACGCCTCGGCGACGGTGCGGTGGAACGCCCCGGGCAACAACGGGGGGTCGCCGATCACAGGCTACGAGGTGCTGGTGTTCAACGACGACGCCAACGTCCAGGTCGGGGCGCTGCGCCCGGCCGGAGCGACGGCGACCAGCTTGGTGGTGAACGGACTGACCAACGGGACCAGGTACCGGTTCCAGGTCCGTGCGGTCAACGCCGTCGGGTCGTCGGCGTTCTCGAACCTGTCGAACAACGTCCGACCGGCGACGGCACCCGGAGCTCCGGGCATCGGCAACGCCTCCTCGGGTGTCCCCGGCGGGGGACGTGTCGTGGCGCGGGCGGCGGCGCCGACCTTCCGGGCCACCGCCCGGTGGACCGCACCGAAGTCCAACGGCGGGGCGGCGATCACCGGTTACGTCGTGACGGCACTGAAGATCGGTGCCGACGGCGGAGTGGTTCGGCGGGTCGACTCGTCCGTACTCGCTTCCGATCGCCGCTCCGCCACCATGCGGCTACGGCGAGGCGTCTACCGGTTCGTGGTGAGTGCCTGGAACTGGGCCGGCGAGAGCCAGCCATCGGGTCGGTCGAACCGGGTGACGCTGCGCTGAACCACCCAAGCCCCGGAGGGGGTGGCGTCCCACTGCCACCCTCTCCGTCCACCCAGGGGAGAACGGGGCGGGCGACCTTCGGGCCGCCCGCCCCGTCGGCCTGCCCAAACGATACCCCCCTAGAGTATCTCGCCATTTTCATGATCTCTTCAAAGTTGTCTAGCGGACCGGCTCCTCGATGGTTGATTTTTGCATTGGTTTCACATCCGCCAGCGAAGTTCATCCCGGCGGCCATCGCGTTCGAAGGGGGTTGGCCGCCTTCCGATCCAGCCTTCTTGGCATGACCCTGACCCTGTCTGCCTCATCCGAGCAAACGCCGAAAGGTAGACACATGAACACGTCATCCACGCCTGCCAGGAAGCGGTCCCGCCGCGTCCTGGCACAGACCGCGCTGGTCGGCCTCGCCGCCGCCGGCATCACGGTGGTCGCGGGCCAGGCGGCCCAGGCAGCGACTCCACCGGCTTTCCCGCACAACATCGTCGTCTTCCCCCAGCGGGACTTCGTCTCCATCGAGGGATACGACCAGCTCGCCTTCGAGGGCAAGCAGGCCACCGTCACGGTCACCCGTAGCGGCGTCGAGACCAGCCGCGCCGTGGGCACGATCAGCGGCGGCGGGTTCGAGATCAACCACCCCGGAGGGGTCTGCTGGCAGGGCGTGACTCCTGACATCAAGCCCAACGACGTCGTGAAGCTGACGTTCCCCGGCGGGGCCTCCGACTCGACCACCGTCCAGAGTCCTGAGGTTCTTCCTCAAGCGGACGCGACCGGAGTCAGGAGCGTCGGCACGTCCGACCTCGTGATCGACGGCAAGCGTGTCGCCGGCTATCCGCTCTCGCGGATCGAGCAGCGCATCGTCGCTCCGGACCTGAAGGACACCGCGGTCGGCCGCCGCGACGTCCGCGCGACCTCCACGGACCAGCGCCCTGGTCCTTACACGTCGTCGCTCGTCGCCAACGGGACCACCGGCTGGCGGGCGACCTATCACTTCGTGTCGGGCGGTACCACGACGGCGGCACAGGCGACCGCGATGCGCGACCTCGCCGCAGCGGGCCAGATGCGGGCCCTCAGCTGGCAGGTGACGGACGCCAATGGCAACCGGCAGGGGCTGACCATCTCGGAGTTCGGCGAGCTCGGTGGCCCCGGGCTCGGCGGCTGTCCCCAGGGGCCGTCTGCCCTGGCGCCCAACGCACCGACCGGGGTGACTGCAACGGCGGGCAACCAGTCGGTGAGGGCTTCCTGGACCAAGGCGACGACCGCCCCGGACGGCTCGCCCGTCGCCGGCTACAAGGTGACCGCGGTCAACACGACGAACAATGTGGAGACCAGCGTCAACGTCGGGCCGTGCACCACGGCCTGCAGCGCAACGGTTCCCTCGCTGACCAACGGTGCGACGTACCGCATCGAGGTCCGGGCACTGTGCGACGCCGGCCTGTACAGCGCGCCCGGAAAGGCGGCCGGAACGGTGTCCCCGGCAGGTGTCGGTGTGGGCAAGCCGGTGGCTCCCACCGTCGTGAGCGCGGCAGATGGCCTGGTGGACGACGCCTCCGTGGACGCCAGCGTCACGTGGACCGCACCTGTACAGCCGACTGGCGTCACGGTGGAGACCTGGCGGATCACGGCGTACGACGCTGCGACCGACGCCCGCATCAAGCGAGTGTTCGTGGATGAGGACGGGACGACCCGGACTCGCACCGTCCAGTTTGCATCGTCGAAGTCAGTGGTCTTCAAGGTGCAGGCGATCGCCGCAGACGACGCCGGCACGTTGAGCAACCTCTCGAACGCCTCGAGCGCGGTGACCGCGCAGTGAGGTGACCCCTCAACGGGGAGACGGGGCGGGCGACCTTCGGGCCGCCCGCCCCGTTCCTTCGACCACCCCCCGAGGGCTGGTCTGTGGTTCAGCTGCTCTTCGGTACGGGGAAGGCGACCGGGCTCCGGTGTCCGGCCCGGTCGACCGCGCGGACCCCGAAGAACACGTTGTCCTTCGACAGGTCGATGACCTTTCTGGTGGCTGTCCCGGCGTCGATGACGTTGGTCCAGTCGTCCTGGAGGGTGGGTCGCCAGACGACTTCGTACCGGGCCAGGTCGCTCTCTGTGTTGGCGTCCCAGCTCAGCTCGGTGTCGTTGGTCAGGTTGGCGGTGTTGATCCCGGCGTTCTTCGGGGTGCCGGGGCCGTTGGCCAGCGACCAGAGGGCTGCGCCGTTGACCCTGGCCACCCGCGCGATGTAGGCGAAGTCGCAGAACCGGGGCAGGTCACCGAACTGCTGCCCGTTTTCCACCCGGACGTCCTGGTGCTGGTGGGCGAAGTTCTCGTTCGGCTCGGTGAACCTGGCCGCCGGGTAGCCCCGCTCGAGGAACGGGATCTGGTCGCCGCCGCGCAGGTAGCGGTCCCGCCGGTAGATGACACGGACACGCATGCCGGTCTGGTCGTTGTCGGCGACCTCGGTGACGAACCGCGCCAGCTGCCTGGCCGGGGAGTCGTTCTCGCCCCCGACCGAGCGCCTCACATTCGCCTCGGTCGCCGTTTCGTCTGTGGGCACCCCTTCTGCGAAGAGCCGCACACTGCGCTCGTCGCGGGTGCCGTCGTCGGCTGTGGACGACCCGACAATGTCGTCGGTGAACATGCCCTGGATGTCGGCGCCGGCGTCCTGGAACGTCTGGGCCATGTGGGTCGACCCGTAGAGTCCCTGCTCCTCGCCGGCCACTGCCGCGAACACGATGGTCGCCTCGGGCTTGTGGGTGGCCATCACGCGCGCCAGCTCCATCGAGACGGCGACTCCGGAGGCGTCGTCGTCGGCGCCCGGGGCATCGGCCGTCGAGTTCATGACGTCGGTGACCCGGGAGTCGTAGTGGCCGGAGACCACGTAGGTGCGCTTCGAGCTCTCCGACCCGTGCAACGTCGCGATCACGTTGGTGATCGTGGTCGCGACCGGGATCCGGTTGGAGGGTGGCTGCACGAAGGACTGCTTCTCCACGGTCATCCGGCCCTGGGAGCGCGCGGCGTAGCGCTTGAGCTCGCTGTAGATCCAGTCACGGGCGGCACCGATCCCGCGCTTCGGGTCGTCCTGGGTGGAGAGGGTGTGCCGGGTACCGAACGAGACGAGCTTCTCCACGATGGCGCGGACGTTGGCCTCGTCGACCTCGGCCAGGATCGACCGCAGCTCGGCATCGGGAGCCTGCAGGGTGTTGGCCACACCCGGGCCGTCGGGCCAGTCCTCGCCCTGGTCGAGCGGTCCACCGCTGAACGCTGCACCGGCGGGCGCGGTGAAACCTCCACCGACCGCACCAACCGCGGCCGCGGATCCCGTCAGGAAGACGCGTCGGCTGGGACCGGACACGCGGGTGGGCAGGGGCTTCTGGTTCTTCTCCGCGGGGGTGCGCATCTCCTTTTCCTACTCCCGCCGATACGGGGTTGTCTAGACCGTCAGCTCAGTCCTCGAGGAGCTTCTCGAGCCGTGCCCGCAGGGCGGGAACACGATGGGAGTTGCCGTGCAGCGAGATGTACTGCTCCCCGAAGGCCGCGAGCAGGGCGTCGTCGAGGCGGCGCACCGCGCCGGGCGGGTAGCGGTAGCCCATCCGCTCGTTGAGGGCCTCACCGTCGATCGGACGCAGGACCTCGGTGAGCTCGGCCAGCGAGGTGATGCCGAGCTCGAGCAGGAGCCCGGAGATCCAGGCGTAGTGGTCGGTGCGGGACCAGCCGGCGTCGGCGTACTGGCCGGCGAGGTAGGCGGCGAGCTCGCGCGGACTGATCCGGGGATCGTCGTCGAACGACTCCGGGCCGGGCTCGGTCATGCCCTCCCGCAGCCGGTCGCGAATCGTGGAGAACTCACGGTCGGCCAGCTCCAGCAGTCCGGCGGCCAGCGTGAACCGGCGGTCGAAGTCCGGGACGTGCTCGTCGGGGATGGTGCCCTTGTAGCGGATGTCGTGCTCGAACTCCGCCCACGCATGCTGCAGCACGGTGCGGATCTGCACCTGGGCCCGGCGCCCGGTGAGGTTGTCGTAGGCGGGCAGGCCCTCTCGCGCCGCGTCCAGCCCGATCAGCAGGTGCCGGCTGGCGTACCCGAACCGTCCCTCGCTCGCCGTCTCGCGTCCGAGGTCGCGGTCGTCGTGGACCACCACCTGGTCGTCGAGCAGCTCGGCCACGGCGTCGACGTCGCTCTGGACGTAGGTGATGACCCGGATGCCGATCTGGTCGGTGATGTCGGCCAGGGGGTCGGCGAAGACTAGAGCGCCATCGAGCGTGCGGGCCGCCTTGGTGGCGAACGACGCCACCCCCTTGGCCCGGCCGGTGACGCTGAGGTAGTTGATGCCGGCGTCGTCGAGGATCGCGGTCACCAGGCCCGCGAACTCCTCGGCGGCGAGACGGAGCACCGGCTGCAGGGCGGCGTACTCGCGCACCGCGTGGCCGACCGGGTCCTGGACCGCGACCGGGGTGCGCTCCTTGCGCGGGCTGGGACGCAGGCCGTCGGGGAGGGCGGGGGTGACGATGTAGCCGTGCTCGAGGTCGCCGTACGTCGTGGTGTCTCCGGGTCGGCGGTCGGCGAACAGCGCGACGTAGGCGCACAGCACCGCGTCGACCTGGTCCTCGACCACGCGCAGGTGGCTCTTGCGGCTCGCCGTCTCGACGGACTTGACCAGGCCGGCCCAGTCGCTGCCGGACACGTCGAGCGAGGGATCGGCGGCCGAGAGGCCCTCGACCAGTCCCATCAGCACGGTCAGCTCGGCCCGCAGCTCGTCGACGGTGCGGCCCGGCTTCTGCTTGTACTTCAGCGTCCGGCCAAGCCGGAACAGGGAGATGGTGGCCGGGTGGGGATAGACCTCGATCGCGCGACGCGCACGACCCGATCTGGGGTTCAGGTCGAGCCCGAGCCTCGAGCAGAGGTGACCGCCGCGGGTGCCGTCGCGGAACTCCGGCTTGGCCGTGTTGGAGGGATGCGCACCGGCGTCGAATCGGGCGAACTCACGGTTGAGGGCCGCCTCGGCGGGCCGGTTGCCGGTGGCGTTCTTGACGATCAGCGGCGCGTCGATGGCCACCAGGCAGCTGCTCTCGACATAGGGCACCAAGGCGTCGCAGATCTCGGCGTCGGTGCGCACGGTCGAGACGTGCACAAGTCGGCCGTCGCCGTCGAGGACCGCAAGCCCGGTGGGCTTGCGCTCCCCCCAGGCCAGGTCCACGCCGACGTAGTGCACGGCGCAAGCCTGCCCTACCCGGCAGCGGAGGAAGGTTCCCGCCGCGCAGCTAGGGTCGGGCCATGACGCCGATCGACGTTTTGGACGACGCCTTCCAACGAGTGCTGCAGACCGGCACCAGCGCGGTCGAAGGACTCACCGCGGAGCAGCTCGCACACCGGCCGGGACCCGACGCCAACCCGATCGGGTGGCTGGTGTGGCACCTCGCGCGGGTGCAGGACGACCACGTCGCCGACGTCGCCGGGACCGAACAGGTCTGGACGGAGCACGGTTTCGCCGGCCGGTTCGACCTGCCGTTCGACGAATCGGCGATCGGTTTCGGACAGACCAGCCGCGAAGTGGGTCAGGTCCACGTCGAGGCGGACCTGCTCACGGAGTACCTCCGTGCCGTGCACGACCGCACGAGGTCGTACCTGGCCACGCTGACCGCCGACGACCTCGAGCGCGTCGTCGACACCCGCTGGGACCCGCCGGTGACGCTGGGCGTCCGGCTGGTCAGCGTCGTCTCCGACGACCTGCAGCACGCGGGTCAGGCAGCCTATGTCCGGGGACTGCTGGGCGTCTGAGCCGGACGCGGTCAGGACTGGCGGCGCAACAGCACAGCGGTGAACTGTTGGGTGCTCCCCCACGGGGTGTGGTGCTGCTCGCCGCTGCGCGCGACCAGCTCGAAACCCGGGAACTCGGCGGCAAGGTCCTCGTGGGTGTAGCGCAGCACCGGCAGCCCACTGCATCGGTCAGGACCGTCGGGCCCGAAGGTGGCCACGACCGCCCACGCCCAGGATCCGAGACTGCGCTCCAGCGAGGCCCGGTAGGCGTCGCGGTCAGCCTGTTCGGTGAGGAAGTGGAACAGAGCCCGGTCGTGCCAGAGCGCATACCGGCGGCCCTGGTTGAGCTCGAGGACGTCGGCCACCTCGAGCACGACGTCGTCTCGGGTGCGTCCCAGCCGGTCGCGCACGGCCTGCAGCGCGTTGCTCGACAGGTCGATGGCCGTGACGTCGCGATGACCCCGTTCGAGCAGGTGGTCGACCAGGGTCGACCATCCCGAGCCCACGTCGATGATCGGGTCGTCCGCGCCGAGTCCCGCGGACTCGATCAACTCCAGGGACAGCTCGGGGACGTGCTGCCACCAGGACACGCCGTGGACGCCACGGTCGGCATGGACGCCCTCCCAGAACGTCTGCCGGTGCGTGGAGCCCAACGGTTGAACCTTCACGCATCCAACGGTAGACGTCCGGGGGGCACGGCGGAACTCCGAATTCGCTTTCCCGAACGGCTAGGTTGTGGCCCGTGGGGGTGATCGAGACCGCGGGGCTGACCAAGCGCTACCCGCGTGTGACTGCGCTCGACTCCCTGGACGTCAGCGTCGGCGAGGGCGTCACCGGGTTGGTGGGCGCCAACGGCGCCGGCAAGTCGACCCTGATCAAGATCCTGCTCGGCCTGGTCCCGCCGACCAGCGGCACCGCCCACGTCCTCGACCTCGACGTCGGGACCGAGGGCGGCCGGATCCGGTCCCTGGTGGGCTACATGCCCGAGCACGACTGCCTCCCGGCCGACGTGTCCGCGAGCGACCTGGTCGTCCACCTCGGCCAGATGTCCGGCCTGCCCTACGCGGCGGCCCGCGAACGAACTGCCGACGTGCTACGCCACGTCGGACTGGCCGAGGAGCGGTACCGGCCCATCGGTGGCTACTCCACCGGCATGAAGCAGCGGGTCAAGCTCGCCCAGGCACTCGTGCACCACCCCCACCTGGTCCTGCTCGACGAGCCCACCAACGGCCTCGACCCGGCCGCGCGCGACGACATGCTCTCGCTGGTCCGCCGGATCGGCACCGAGTTCGGCATCGCCGTGCTGGTCACCTCCCACCTGCTCGGCGAGCTGGAGCGGATCAGTGACCACGTCGTGGTGCTCGACACCGGGCGGCTGCTGCAGTCCTCGGCCACCACCGACTTCACCCATGCGACCGGGGTGCTGGTGGTCGAGGTGCAGGGGCGCAGCGACGCCGACCGGCTTCTCGGGCAGGCGCTGGTCGACGCCGGTCTCAGCGCCATCCCCGCCGGCCGGATGGTTGAGGTGGAGGTCGCCGACGAGACGACGTACGACGTGGTGCGCGATCTCGCCGCTGACCTCGGCCTCGGCCTGGTCCGGATGCAGGAGCGGCACCACCGGATCGAGGACGTGTTCCGCGAAGGGGGTGCCGGCAGTGTCCAGCCCGTCTGAGGCCACGACCGCGTCGCCGACCGGCGTCATCCACGACATCGGCTACCGGCCCTACTCCGGTGAGCGTCTCGGTGAGGGCAAGGTCGCGTGGTCGCTGTTTGTCACCGGGCTGCGCAACTGCTACGGCCTCGGGCGTTCGGCACGGTCGAAGGCGCTGCCGATGATCCTGCTCGGCATGATGCTCCTGCCGGCGCTGATCCTGGTCGGCGTGCTGGTGGAGGCGCGCGACCTGATCGGGCTCAACGATCAGATCGTCGCCTATTCGAGGTATCCCGTCATCTTGCAGCTGGTGATCTCCGTCTTCGTCGCGTCGCAGGCCCCGGCGCTGGTGTCGCGCGACCTGCGCTTCCGGACCCTCACGCTCTATCTCGCGAGGCCGCTGCGCCGGACGACGTACGTGCTGGTGCGGATGGCCTCGCTGACCGTCGCCACCTTCATCCTGATCGGTCTCCCGCTGCTCGTGATGTATGTCGGCGGCCTGCTCGCCGACCTGCCGGTCGGCCGGGAGAGTGAGCGCATCGTGCAGGCCCTGGTCGGGGCGCTGCTGCTGGCAGGTTGCCTGGCCGGGCCGGCCGCCCTGGTCGCGGCGCTGACCACCCGACGCGGACTCGCCATCGCCGCCATCATCGTGGTGCTGCTGGTGAGCTACGCGGTGGTGTCGCCGATCCAGGGGATCGGGACCGAGACCGGCCACGACACCGTGGCCGAGCTGGCCGGGCTGTTCTCTCCGTACACCCTGGTCAACGGGTTGCAGGTGTTCCTGTTCGACTCCCCCACGGCCATGCCCACCAAGCCGACCGGCAACGGCATCGGGCTCCTGCACGTGGTCGCCGTGCTGGTGGTGCTGCTCGGGTCGATCGGGGCCATGCTCTGGCGCTACCGGAAGCTCGCTGCATGACAACCATCCAGCTGGACCACGTCTCCCGGTGGTACCGCAACGTCGTCGCCGTCAATGACGTCTCCATGACCATCGGTCCCGGCGTGACCGGCCTGCTCGGACCCAACGGCGCCGGGAAGTCCACCCTGATCGCGCTGATGTCGGGCTTCCTGGCGCCCTCGACCGGCACGGTGACGCTCGACGGCGAGTCGCTGTGGCGCAACGAGTCGGTCTACCGGCAGATCGGACTGGTGCCGGAGCGAGAGGCGTTGTTCGACTACCTCACCGGTCGCCAGTTCGTCCTCGCCAACGCCGAGCTGCACGGGCTCCCGGACCCGGGCGCCGCCGCCCAGGCCGCGATCGCGCTGGTGGAGATGACCGATGCGCAGGACCGCACCATCTCGACGTACTCCAAGGGCATGCGGCAGCGGATCAAGATGGCCTCGTCGCTGGTGCACGAGCCGTCGGTGCTGCTGCTCGACGAGCCGTTCAACGGCATGGACCCGAGGCAGCGGATGCATCTGATGGACCTGCTGCGACGGATGGGCACGGACGGCCGGACCGTGCTGTTCAGCTCCCACATCCTGGAGGAGGTCGAGCAGGTCGCCCGTCAGATCGAGGTGGTCGTCGCCGGCCGGCACGCGGCGTCGGGTGACTTCGGGGCGATCCGGCGGCTGATGACCGACCGGCCCAACCGGTTCGTGCTCCGCACCGCCGACGACCGGCGGCTCGCGTCAGTGCTGGTCGCGGACCCGTCGGTGCGTGGGGTGCTCCTGCGCACCGAGGGCGGGATCGAGGTCGAGGCCGGCGACTTCGGCCGGTTCAGCGAGGCCCTGCCACGGCTGGCCCGCCAGAACGGCGTCCGGTTGCTCGAGGTGACCCCGACCGACGAGTCGCTCGAGAGCGTTTTCGCTTACCTGGTGTCCTCATGACCGCCGTCACCCTTTCCCCCACGGTCGTCCGGCTCGGCACCCGAAGCGTCTTCGGGCACAAGCGCGGCATCCTGCTGTTCATCCTGCCGGTCGTGCTGCTCGGGCTCGCCGCCCTGATCCGCGGGCTGGCCGGCCAGGACGACCGGATCGCCGTCGACGTCCTGCAGAGCCTCGGCCTGACCGTCGTCGTACCCCTGGTCGCCCTACTCGCGACCACCGGACTGCTCGCGCCCGAGATCGACGACGGCTCGGTGGCGTACCTGCTGGCCAAGCCGATCTCCCGGCACACGATCGTGCTCAGCAAGCTGCTGGTCGCCCTGGGTTGTGTGGTGGCCTTCGCCGTCGTCCCGATGTTCGTCGCCGCCCTGATCCTGCTCACCGGCGAGCCCCGGCTTGCCATCGGGGTCGCTGCCGGATCGCTGGCCGGCGGGGCGGCGTACTGCGCGCTCTTCGCATTCCTCTCCGTGCTGACCCGGCACGCGGTGGTGATCGGACTGCTCTACCTGCTGGTGTGGGAGGGGCTGCTCGGCGGCCTGCTGGACGGCGTCCGCTGGCTCAGCGTGACCCGCTGGTCGCGCGCCATCACCGAGGGGGTAGCCGACGGCTTCGACGTGGTCGAGAACCTTGGGCCCGGGTACGCGCTGATCGCGACCCTCGTCGTCGTGGTGCTCGGTACCTACTTCACCGGCCGGCGGCTGCGCGCCTTCAACCTCACCGGGGACGAATAGACGCTGGGCGCGTCAGTGGTCACGCCCGTCGTTGTTCTCGTCTCCTCATGGCCGAACGCTGATGATTGACTTGCCCTTGCGTCGCTCAGTCGATTGGAGGGCGGCGACGGCATCATCGAGGGACGCAGTCATACCGATGTTCGTCCGTAGCCGGCCGTCCCGCACCCGCTGAACGATCTCACCGAGCTGGGCGCGATCCGACTCGACAACGAAGTCGACCGCCAAGCCGTCGGAGGGCCGCGCCTCGACCGGCCCGACGACGGACACGAGTACTCCCCCGGCGCGGATCAGACCTGCGGAGCGCTTCTGGATCTCGCCGCCGATGACATCGAAGACCAGATCGACTCCGCCGACGTCTTCGAGAATGTCGTTCTCGAGATCGATGTACTCTTGCGCGCCGAAGTCGAGCGCCTTGCCACGGTCGGCGGCGCGTCCAGTCCCGATGACGTAGGCACCGTGCTCGCGCGCGAGTTGCGTCACCATCGTCCCGACTGCGCCGGCCGCACCGTGCGCGAGGACGGTCTGCCCCGCCTGCAGACGGCCGTGCTGAAACAGCCCTTGCCACGCTGTCAGGCCCGATATGGGCAGGGACGCACCCACCGCGAAGGCAACGTCGCCGGGCAGCGGCGCGAGGTTGCGGGCCTCGATGACCACATACTCCGCCAGAGTGCCGTCGCGGTGCCAGTCGGCAAGGCCGAACACCCGCTGACCCACCGATAGCCCCGTCGTGCCATAGCCGAGGGCGGTGACCACTCCGGCCAGCTCGTGTCCGGGGATCGACGGTGTCCGGTTTCGGGCGGCGCGATCGGTCCAGGTCGAAGGCCACTCCAACTCGGTCGGGACGAAGCCCGACGCATGAACCTGAACGACAACGTCATTGATCGCTGCCGCGGGCCGGGCCCGGTCGATCAGCGTCATCCCAGCCGCTCCCGCAGCCTGGTCGGTTACCACGACCGCTTTCATGGATTTGTCTCCTCTACACCTGGTCCGTGATCCCCATAATTTGGGTTGTGCAGCCCAGTTAAGCCGTAAGTCGAGTGGGCTGTCAAGCCCAGTTTGGCTATAGTGGTGGTCGTGCAGCACACCGCAGACACGGTTCGGCCGGGGCCGAAACTGACGCGCAAGGGACAGGCGACGCGAGAGCGCATCCTCGAAAGCGCCGCCGAGCTGATCTACCGCCAGGGGGTCCAAGGCACGAGCAACGAGGCCCTGCGACGCGCGTCAGGGGTGAGCGGATCTCAGCTCAGCCACTACTTCCCCGACAAGGAAAGCCTGGTGCGCGCGGCCCTGGCCTGGCGGGCCGAGTCGATGATGGGACTCCGCGACGACCCCCCTCGCGGGCCGCTCGACAGCATGGCCGCGCTCCGCGCCTGGGCCGACACCTACGTGGCCAGGCCCGAGGTCGTGGCAGGCGGCTGCAGCTTCGGATCGCTGGCCGCTGAGGTCCTCAAGTCCGACCTCGACGTGAGAGATGCCGTCGCCGAAGGCTTCGCCCGCTGGCGGGCACAGTTCCGCGACGGCTTCACCGCCATGCGCGATCGCGGGCAGTTGCGTCCCGATGCCGACCCAGACCAACTCGCCACATCCCTGATGGCCGCCTTCCAGGGCGGACTTCTACTCACCCAAGCCGCACGGGATGTTCAACCGCTGCGCGAAGCCCTCGACGCCGCACTCACCTACGTCGCCACCTACGCCATCGGTGGCGCCGACAGTGGATGACGCCGCGGGACGTCATACGACCCGGCGGCTATAGGCCGCGTTTCGTATGACGTCCTGGAGGGCGTCGCGGCGAGGTACCCGCCTAGGCCGTGGTCCCGGGCTCGAGCCGCGAGCCCTGCTCCAGTGCGACGCCGCGGCCTACCGTCGAACGGCGGCCGATCAGCACGATCGCGTCCGGATCGCCGGAGTCGGTCTGCGGTGAACCCACCTCCGCATCGGGTCCGACCACGCAGTCCTGGTCGACCACCGTCCAGTCCAGTCGTGACCCGGACTGGATGTGGGTGTCGCGGAAGACGACGCTGTCGCGCACGACCGCACCCTCGTCGACCACGACCCCCGGCCCAAGCACACTCCGGACGACGGTCCCGCTCACACGCGAGCCCGGGCTCACCAGGCTGTCGCTGATCTGGCCGCCATCGAGCACCCGGGCGGCCGGGCGCTGCTGCTGATGGCTCAGGATCGGCCAGTCCACGTCGCCCAGCACCCCTTGGTCATCGGTCAGCACGTCGTGGTGTGCCTCGAGGTACTTGTGGGGTTGTCCCAGGTCCTTCCAGTAGCCGGGCATCTCGTGTACGAACGTCCGGCCCCGCTCGACGAGCCGTGGGACCAGGTGCTCGCCGTAGTCACCCAATCCGGTGTCGCCTTCTTCGGCGTCGGCACCGAGCTCGCGGTGGAGCTCCTCGAGCACCGACACGAGCACCGCGGGATCGTAGACGAAAATCTCGGTGGCAACTGTCCCGGTGCTCGGCTCGTCCGGCTTGTAGGCGAAGTCAGTGACCCTGCCTTCCTCGTCCGCCTCCACGGTGGCGTGGTCGCTGGCCTCCTCGATCGGGATGGAGGTCGTGACCACGGTGCACTCGGCGTCGGTACGGCGGTGCGTGGCGATCGCCTCCATCACGTCGAAGCGGTAGACGTGGTCGGCACTCACCACGACCAAGACCTCGGGCGCGTCGGCGACCACCTGGTCACGGAAGCGGTACAGCTCGTCGGCGTTGCCCTTCGCGAAGCCCTCCTCGTCGGTGGCGCCGGCGCCTTCCTGGGGCATGAGCAGCCGCAGGCCTCCGCGATTGCGGTCGAGGTCCCACGGCCGGCCGTTGGCCACCTCTTCGCCGAGCCCGGCTCCCCGGAACTGCACCGACAGCCACACGTCCGTGATGCCACTGTTGGCGAGATTCGACAGCGGGATGTCGACCAGCTGGAAGACTCCGGCGAAGGGCAGAAGGGGCTTGGCCCGTTCCCGGGTCAGGACATCCATGCGCCCGCCGGCGCCTCCGGCCTGGACGAGCGCGAGGACATGAGATCGAGTCACCGCCACCCTGTGCCCAGTGGCGTGCCCCCACACACCCACGGGTGGCCGACTCAGCGCACAGGCCCCGATGATTTCGGAGACTGGTGCCAGTCGGCATGGTCAACGAGGTCCCACAACCTGACGAGGAGGACGCACGATGGGTGAGCTGCACGTCAACATGAACATCACGCTCGACGGCGTGATCCAGGCCAACGGCGGCCCAACCGAGCAGGACGCGGGCTTCGAGTACCCCGGCTGGGAGCGGCCCTACGGGGATGCGGAGTCCGGCGCACAGTTCGTGGCGGACGTGCAGGCATCCGACGCGCTGCTGCTGGGTCGCACGACGTACGACATCTTCCGCAGCTACTGGCCGGGCAAGACCGACGAGATCGGCCGGGCCTTCGACCGGGTTCCCAAGTACGTCGCATCCCGCGGCACCCCCGAGCTGTCGTGGGAGACCAGCACCCAGGTCACCGACGCGGGCGCCGAGGTCCGTGAACTACGCGAGCGGCACGAGCAGATCCACACGTGGGGCAGCGCGGCCCTGTTGCAGACCCTGTTTCGCGAGGGCCTGGTCGACCAGGTCAACCTGTGGGTCTGTCCGGTGGTGATCGGGCAGGGCAAGAAGCTCTTCCCCGAAGGCGCGGCTCCCGCCCGGTTCGAGCTGGTCGAGCCGCCGAGGGCGTATCCCGCAGGTGCGATGCTGCTGCGCTACCGGTGTCTCGAGGGCCCGCCTGAGACGGTGGAGGAGTTCACCGAGGTTGAGAGCTGAGGCGCGCTTGCTGCGCGGGGCGGTGCCGCCAAGGATGGGTGCATGACCGCAAAGGGGGAGCCCGCCTACACGACGCGTCCGCTGGATGCTGACACCTGGGGCGACTTTGCCCGGCTGGTGGAGGCCAACAACGGCGTGTGGGGTGGTTGCTGGTGCATTGGCTTCCACCCGGAGGGGGTCGGTAAGGGCACGACCGCCGGCCAGAACCGTGAGGCGAAGCGCGAGCACGTGCGCAAGGGCACGGTCCACCAGATCCTGGTCTACCACGGCGATCACTGTGTCGGTTGGTGCCAGTACGGCCGCCCGGCTGAGCTCCCGAACATCAAGAACCCCAAGGCCTACGAGAAGGAGCTCGCCGGGCTGCCGCACTGGCGAATCGGCTGCATCTTCACCGACAAGGGCCGCCGGGGCGAAGGAGTCGCTCGGGCGGCCGTGGCCGGCGCCCTCGACGCGATCAAGGAGGCCGGCGGTGGCCTGGTCGAGGCGTACCCGGAACAGCTCGAGGACCGCCCGCCCCAACGTGGCGCCTACCTCCACACCGGCCCGGAGGACCTGTTCACGCAGTTCGGGTTCGAACGGGACCGCAAGATCTCCAAGTGGCGCTGGGTGATGCGCCGACCGGTCACACCATGACCCCAGCGGTGCCGGACTGGATGGCCGCGGCCTTGCATGTCAGCAACGGTGACGCCACCGATCTGCCCGGCACCGGGATTGCACCCAGAGTCCTCTACTGGCGTGACACGCTCCACGAGGGACCGGTCCCCGATACGGATCCGGAGCAGCTGCGCCAGGTGCGCGCCGACTTTCTCCTGCGTGCCGGCGCAGATGACCGGGGCGAGGCCGAGGCCATGTTCCTCGAACGCGACCGCGCCCTCGAGAGCAACCGGCACGGCGACTACGTCTTGTGGTTCGAGGCGGACCTCTACGACCAGCTCCAGATCATCCAGATCCTCGCCCGGCTCGCCGCGCTGGACGTCGCCCCCGAGCGCATCACCCTGATCTGCATCGGTGAGTACCCCGGGATCGCCCGCTTCGGTGGACTCGGTGAGCTCACGGCGGCCCAGCTCCGGGAATTGCCCGGCACGCGCGCCTGCGGGCGCCTCAGCCCAGCTGCCATGGACCTCGCCGAGCACGCGTGGACTGCGTTCTGCTCACCGACCCCGTCGCTCCTGGGGGAGATCTCGAAAATGCGTTCTGGCGAGCTGAGGTTCCTGGGCGAGGCGTTCGACCGACTCAGCCGCGAATATCCGTCCACCCGCGATGGACTTTCGCTGACCCAGCGGCGCATCCTGGCAGCCGTTGCTGCCGGGGCGACCGACGCGGGCGCCGCCTTCGAGGCGGCCATCTCCCGTGAACCCCGTCCCTTCCTCGGGGACACCTGGTGCTTCGCCTCGATGGCCGGCATGGCACAGCCCCCTGTCCCGCTACTCGTGACCTCGCCCCCCGAGGGGCCTGTTCATCGCACCACCCGCCTCCACCTGACCGAGGCGGGAAGCAACGTCCTGGCGGGCCGCGCCGACCACGTCCAGCTCAACGGGATCGACCGCTGGATCGGTGGCGTCCACTTGCTCGGGCGCTCCAGCTCCTGGCGGTGGGACGACGGCACGGAGACCATCGTCGATCACACGCCCAGCCCCTGAGGCAACCCGCCCAACGAGTGGGTGGACGTGACCTTCCGCCGCACCTGAGGCATCGGTACGTTGAATCCACGGGTGACGCCCGCGCCGTCGTGTGCAGTCAGATCGCGCTGAGCCACCTGGCGTCAAACAACGACACGAGGGAGCCAACATGGACCTGTTCGACATCGACGAGACCAAGCGGCTCCGGCGCGAGGAGGCGGCGGCTCGGCTGCGCGACCTGGCCGACGTACTGGCGCGCAACAACGAGGTCGAGTTCGAGCGCGACGGTGGTCGGATCACCGTGCACGTGCCCGACGAGGTCAACCTGAAGATCGAGGTCGAGATCGGTGACGAGAGCGAGCTGGAGATCGAGCTCACCTGGTGACCGTGTGCGTCACGGCTCGATCGCTCGCTCCTCGCTCTCGTGCCCGGGGTCAAGGTGCGCGGCGTCGGAGACGCGCAACGGCGTGAAGTCTCCCGACGTGTGCGACGAGGTCACCCGGGTGGTGAGGCAGACATGGTCGCTGCCGTCGTCGAGCAGCGCGAGGCGCTCGAGTGACAGCCGGTTCGGACACGATCTGAGCAGGGGTACGCCGTGCTCGTCCGGCTCGACGTCGAGACCTTCGAACTTGTCGGTTGCTTCCCCGGTGAGGGTTCCGAACCGCTCGGCGATGTCGAGGTCGTCTGTTCTGAGGAAGTGGACCGCGAAGTGCTTGGCACGCAAGCCGACGCGATAGGTGTGGTTGGCCTTGGACAGCCACACGCAGTAGTGCTGGGGCGTGATGCTCGACTGCGCGTGGAAGCCCACGAGGCACCCCGCCTGCTCGCCCGCTGCTGCGGTGGTGAGCACGATGAGCGGTGGGTCGACCGCGGCCATCAGGGTGTCGAAGCTGTCGTCGCTCATCTGGTTCACCGCCGCTCGTAGCGGAGGAAGAGGGTGTCGTCCTCGGCCATGACGCCCTTGAGCTCGAACTGCGCGAGACCCGCGCCGGGCGGGGTCACCGAGACCGGGAGCGGGTCGCCCCCCATGAGCGGAGCGACGGAGAGGCACAGCTCGTCGAGACGGTCCGCCGCGACCAGCTCGCCGAGCCAGGTCGGCCCGCCCTCGCAGAGAACCACCCGGCGGCCGAGGTCGGCCAGTGCCCGCATCGCGGCCGCCGGCTCGACCCGGTCGTCACCGGCGACGATGACCTCCGCGTGCTGCTGGGCTTCGGCCCTTCGTCCGGGATCGGCCGCCTCGCAGGTGATCACGTGGGTGCGGGCGTCGTCAGGGGCATCGGCGAACACCTTGGCAGTCCAGTCGAACGCGAGAGAGCGGCTGACCAGCGCGAGCGGAGGAGTCGCCGACTGTCCCAGCCGCCGCCGCTGCTCCTGCGCCTCTTCAGCGAGCCGCACCGAGCCGTAGCCCTCACGGCGGACCGTCTCGGCTCCCACGAGCACGACGTCCGCGATCTGACGCATCCGACGGAACAACGCCTGGTCGGGGGCGGTGGACAGCGAGCCGACCCGACCGCCCACGGCCGCTGTCCCGTCGAGCCCGGCGACCATGTGACCGGTCACCCAGCACTCGTGCCTCGGACGGGATCGGTCGACCTCGAGGTAGGGACCGAGAGCATCAGGCACATCGGCGCCGCGGTCGAGTTGGTGCACGCGTTCACCCTAGGGCGTATGCCGGAACTGCTCGTGGCTCTGATCGACCTGATCGAGACCGGACGGGCACTCCTCAGCCAATCCATGCACTTCCAGGGCATCGCAACAGCCGAGAAGTGCCGGTTTCCCCGGTGAGCCGGGGAAACCGACAGCCCCTCACCCGCCGTACGGAACGGTGATGATCTCCAGGTTGTGCCCGTCCGGGTCGGACCAGTACAGACCGCGGCCGCCGTCGTTGGTGTTGATCTGGTTCTCGGTGCGGTGGCCCGGGTCGGCCCAGTAGGTGAGTCCCCGCTGGACGATTCGTCCGTGGATCTGGTCGAACTCGTCCTCGGTGACCAGGAAGGCGTAGTGCTGGGGATGGACCCTCCCATGGTCGTCGGCGTAATCCAGGGAGACCCCGTTGGCGACCTGGACGACCACGAACGGGCCGTACGTCGTCGGCTCCGGGAGCCCGAGGATCTGCGCGAGGAACCTGGCCGACGCATGCTTGTCGGTGCACCTGACGATGGTGTGGTTGAGCTCGGCAGGCATGGCACTCCTCCCTGATCGAGGCTTCCATCATGCTCGATCCGCCCGAGGTAGCGTTGAAGGTGGGGGATGCGCGGAGGATCGCCATGCTCACGGCCGACAACTGGAAGACGGACCCGAGGCAGTTCTGGCTCCGAGCAGAGGCCCCGCCGGAGCCGGTTCGCTTCGACGAGGACGCCGGCATCTGGCACGTGTCAGGTTACCGGGAGGCGCAGTGCGTGCTCGCCGACACCGTCACCTTCTCCTCCCACACCGGACGACTGGTGCCCGAGGCCGAGGAGTTCTCCGCCGGCAGCCTGACCCAGCTCGACCCGCCGCGGCACACCAAGCTGCGCAAGCTCGTCAACCACGCCTTCACCCCACGCGTCGTGACCCGTCTGGAGCCCAAGATCCGGGCCATCGCGACCGAGCTGCTCGACGCCGCCCACCCTGATCGGTTCGACCTGGTGGCCGACTTCGCCTACCCGCTGCCGATCACGGTGATCGCCGAGCTGCTCGGCGTGCCCAGCACCGACCGCGAGCGGATCCACCGCTGGGTCGACGGGATGTTCGCGGGATCGTCGGACGTCTCGATGCGCGAGCGGACGCCGGAGCAGGAACGGGAGCTGCGCGACGCGATGTACCACGCGCAGGAGATGGGCGCCTACATCGGCGACCACGCAGCCCGGCGCCGGAAGGAACCCCGGGACGACCTGCTCACCAGGCTCGTACTGGCCGAGGTGGACGGCGAACGGCTCACGGATCGGGAAGTGGTCAACTTCGCGAACCTGCTGCTGATCGCCGGCCACATCACGACCACGATGCTGCTGGGCAACACCGTGCTGTGCCTCGACGCAAACGCGGTGGAGCGTGCCCGGGTCGAGGCGGACCGGTCACGGGTCCCGGCGGCGATCGAGGAGTCGTTGCGCATGCTCACACCGTTCGCGGTGCTCGCCCGCGTCACCAGCACGGCGACCGAGCTTGCCGGCCACACGATCGAGGCGGACCAGCTGGTCATGATCTGGCTCGCCGCCGCCAACCGCGACCCGCGCCAGTTCCCGCGGCCGCACTCCTTCGACCTCGACCGCGACCCGAACCCCCACCTGGCCTTTGGCCGGGGCACCCACTTCTGCCTCGGTGCTCCGCTCGCGCGGCTGGAGGGCAGGATCGCGCTCAACCTGCTGCTGGACCGCTACCCGCACCTGCGGTGCGATCCCGCGGACCCTCCGGTGTTCTTCCGTACCCCGCGGATGACGGGTACGACGAAGCTACCGCTCCTGCTCCGCTGAGCCGTTCGCCCCGGAGATAGGCTCGCCGGAGACCTTGGCACCAGCCAGCACCACGAACCAGGGGACGGGGCATGACGGCACACGGCGTGAACACCGAGCACCCTGACCACATCGACCGTGCGGTCCTGAAGATCGCCGGCGTGGTCGTGCTCGGCGCGATCATGTCGATCCTCGACATCACGGTGGTCAACGTCGCGTTGCCGACGTTCCAGGAAGAGTTCGGCACCCCCGACGATCCGATCGCCTACTCGCACGTCGCGTGGACCGTGACCGGCTACACGTTGGCCCTGGCCACCGTGATCCCCATGACCGGGTGGGCCGCCGACCGGTTCGGCACCAAGCGGCTCTACATGACCGCCATCGCCCTGTTCACCGCCGGGTCCGCGCTGTGCGCCACGGCCTGGGACATCAACGTGCTGATCGCCTTCCGGGTGCTGCAGGGGCTCGGGGGCGGCATGCTGATGCCGCTGGGCATGACGATCATGACCCGCGCCGCCGGACCCCACCGGATGGGCCGGCTGATGGCGATCCTCGGCGTGCCCATGCTGCTCGGGCCGATCATGGGCCCGATCCTGGGTGGCTGGCTGATCGAGACGGCCAGCTGGCACTGGATCTTCCTGATCAATGTCCCCTTGGGGATTGGCGCACTCATCTACGCCGGGTCCGTGCTCGCGAAGGACAGTCCCCAACCTTCGGAGTCCTTCGACTTCGTCGGCATGGCGCTGATGTCGCCCGGCCTGGCGCTCTTCCTGTTCGGTGTCTCGTCGCTGCCGACTGAAGACGGCGACTTCACCGCGCCGCGGGTCTGGGTCTCGATGCTCGTGGGCGTCCTGTTGATGCTCGCGTTCGTGTGGCACTCGTTCCGTCCCGAGCACCCGCTGCTGGACCTGAGGTTGTTCCGGAACCGCAACCTGACCGTCTCGGTGGTCATGATGTTCATGTTCGCCGCGGCCTTCTTCGGCGGGCTGCTGCTGGTGCCGACGTACTTCCAGCAGATCCGCGGTGAGTCGACGCTCGATGCCGGGCTCCTCGTCGCTCCCCAGGGCATCGGCGCCATGGTGACGATGCCGATCGCCGGTCGGCTCGTCGACAAGATGCCGGTCGGCCGGATCGTGCCGTTCGGCCTGCTCGGCATCATCATCGGCATGTTCGGCCTCACCCAGGTCACCGCCACCACGCCGTACCCCCAGCTGATCATCACGCTGTTCGTGATGGGTCTCGGCATGGGCGCCACGATGATGCCGACGTTCACCTCGGCCCTGAAGACGCTGGCCAACCATGAGGTCGCGCGTGGCTCGACGCTGCTCAACATCACCCAGCAGGTCTCGTCCTCCTGCGGGGTGGCGCTGATGTCGGTGATCCTGACCAACCAGCTCAACGACTCCCCGGTCATTCCCGGCACCCAGAACATCCCGGGCGTTCCGGCCGGGATCAAGGAGACCGAGGCGGCGATCCTCTCCAACACCAACCCGGCGGAGTTTGCGCGTCTCGACCTGGACCCGGCGGCGGTGGCCCAGGGCCTGGTCGATGCCGCCGCTGCCTTCGCGCACACTTACTGGGTGGCCTGGGTGCTCGTCGTGCTCACGCTGATCCCTGCGCTGATGCTGCCGCGCAAGCGCGAGGAGGCGCATCTGCTCGACGACGAGGGCGCGCCCCCGGTGGTCGTCGACTGACGCGGACCCGCTACTGGCCGGCGAACTGCGGCAGCTGCTGGAGCGCCCACGCGTTGCCGTCGGGGTCGGCGAAATGTACGAAGCGCCCCCACGCCTGCTCGTCCACCTCGCTGGCCTCGATCCCCCGCTCGAGCAGGTGGGCGCGGACCGCGTCGGCGTCGGGCACGACCATCATCAGGTTGTCGAGCGACCCCGGCGCCATCTTGGTCAGGCCCTTGCCGAAGGCAATCGAACAGCCGGACCCGGGAGGCGTCATCTGGACGAACCGGACGTCGTCGCTCACGGTGTGGTCATGGTCGGCGTTGAACCCGACCGACAGGTAGAACTCCTTGGCCCGGTCGATGTCGGTGACCGGGACCATCACCACCTCGAGTCTCATCTCCATGGAGGCAGCCTAGGACCGCCCATCGACAGTAGATCCCTGCGACCGTTCAGGCGTTGCTGCGGAGCCAGTCGGGCCAGGACACGGGTGGATCCCCACGCTCGATCTGCGCCACGAGCTCGTGGGTCATCCATGCCCTGAGCTCTCTCAGCTCGGGCGTGGAAGCCAGGGTGAGCAGCTGCATCTGCTCGCACAGCTCGTCGGCCGCCTGCACGGCCTGCTGGAGCCTCTGGACCATGGGACTGAACTCGTGAGGCATGGCCATGTCGACATCGAGTGTGTCCCAACCCTCGGCCAGCGCCTTCTCGGCTTGCCGGCGCCCCGTGAAGCGGGCGTGCGCGGGACTGATGAGCAGGTCCTGGATCTGAGCGGCCAGCGCCTGAGAGCGGTCGTCGCCGCTGCCCGCGGAGATGAGCTGCAGCTCGCGGATCAGCTCGTCGAGATGCTCATCCTGGCGCAGGCTGAGCTCCACCGGACACCCGACCAGCCGGACCAGCGCCCAGCCGGGCGGAAGGGCCGCATCCGAGGGCACCGGATCCGCCACCTGTGCGGTCGTGGGCGGAACGACCTCGTGCTCCGGCTCGTGCTCGCTCAGATCGGCCCACACCCGCTTGCCTTCGGGCGTGTGCTCAACCCCCCACTCGCGCGCCAGAACCGACACGATCGCCAGCCCGCGACCCGTGGTCGGCTGATCGTCGATGGAGAAGCCGTCGGCGTCCCAGTCGAACGTCGCCCGTGGCGCGACCACCTCGGCCGGCACCGCGCCGTCGTCCTCGACGCTGACCCGGACGGACCTGCCGAGCGGCTGCAGAGCGATCTCCATGAACGTGGAGCCTGCGTGCAGGGCGGCATTGCCGGCCAGCTCGCTGACGCAGAGGGTGGCGCTGTCGATCAGGGCCGCGCGTTCCCAGGACACCAGACCGTCGGTGACGAAGCGCCGCGCCGCAGACACGCTGACGGGATCCGCGGCGAGGCGGACGCGGAGCGAGTCACTTCTCGCGTCGATGATCGCCCCCATGGGCACCATGATGCCCCAAACTGCCGCCGTGCCCGGCCTCTGAACACGAGGCGGACTAGCGCATCCCGCGCCGTACGTCGCTCACACGTCCTCCTGCTCGTGCCGGTCCAGCCAGCCAGGCCAGAGCCGCCGGGCGACCGCGACGTCTAGTCGGCCACCCAGGTGCATCGACCGCCACACGCCGCGGTAGCCCGGCAGGACACCGGCCGCGATCACGATGTGGCCGGCCAGGAGGGGGATGAGTGCGTACGTCGACCACACGTGTAGCGGTACCAGCCACACGAACGCCGGGCCGCCATGGAGCATCGCCATCGCGATGCCGCTCGCGGTGACGGTGACGAAGGCAGCCACCATGGCCAGGTTGGCCAGGCGCTGGCCCGGGTCGAAGTGACCCTGGTGGAGGGGGAAGCGACCGTTGAAGAGCGCCCGCGGCCACGCACCGAGCCAGCCCACGTCGCCGCGGTCGTAGCGCAGCGACTCGGTCACGAACTTCGCTGCTCCCCGCATCCCGATGACGATTCCGCCGACCATCAGGGCGGTGAACGCCCAACCGACCCACACGTGGAGCCGGGTGTCCGGCATGCCGGCCAGCCGGCTCAGCGGTGACGGGTTCCCCTCGTTCCCCAGCAGGAGCCACCCGCCCGTCGCGAGAAGGATCAACACGGTCACATAGACGCCCACGTGGAGCCAGCGCACCCACCGGCGGTAGCGCACCACCGTGCCGACGCGCCGATGCGGCCGCCAGGCGAAGGCGCGCGGCGCGCCGGTTGTGGTCCGCGAAGCCCGCTCAGTAGCCATGACCGATGCTCAGTAGTTCATTCCTCCGCCACCACCGGAGCTGTCGTCGGAGGGGCTGTCGTTCCCGCCTGAGCCCGAAACGGTGACGTCGACCTGGTCGTCGGCCCCGGCCGAGGAGTGGTCGGCGTGCTGCAGGGTGACGTCGACGGTGTGCTCGCCCGGCGACAGACCGGTTACCTGGAAGCTGTCGCCGCCCACGACCTGGTAGTCGTTGGCGTTGCCGTCGACAAAGACGTGCACGTGGTCCTTGCCCGTGTCCGGCTCGCCGAGGCTCTCGCTCGAGTCCCACTTCACCGTGAACGAGCTGCCCACCGTGTCCCCGTCCGACGGCGAGGTGATGCTGAGGCTCGGCGAGTCGCTCCCGCTGGCGCTGGCGCCGCTCGAGCTCTGGTTGCCGCAACCGGCCAGCAGCCCGGCCGCGAGGACGGCGACAGCGCCGCCGGCCAATGTCCTTCGTCCGTATCCTGTCATGCCCTTTCCTCCTTCGAATTCCTCTTGGAGGTAGTACGGGCCCAGGCCGCTCGTGGGATTCCCGGAGCGCGAGGGAATCCCTCAGGGTCTCCCGTACGTATTACAGATGTGGTGGCGCTTTCCGACGAGTCGCTGCTGGCCGGGATGGCCAACGGCAGCCAGGACGCCGCGGCGACCTTCGTCCGGCGCTACCAGGCGCGCGTCTACGGTCTGGCGCTGACGGTCATCGGCGTGCCGGCGGTGGCCGAGGAGGTGGCCCAGGAGACGTTCGTCAAGGTGTGGCGCCACGCCTCGACGTACGACGCCCGGCGCGGCCGGGTGTCCACCTGGCTGCTCACCATCACCCGAAACGCCGCGGTCGACGCGGTGCGTTACCGGCACGAGGACCCGATGGATCCGTCGCTGCTCGTGGCGATGCTGTCCCCTGGTGAACCTCCGGACACCGAGGGGGCGGCCGACACGAGCCTCGTCCTGCGGCAGGCACTGGCGGACCTGCCCCAGGGCCAGCGGGAGCCGATCCTGCTGATGACGTTCAGCGGCATGACCGCCAAGGAGATCGCCGTCCGCGACGCGGTGCCGCTCGGCACCGTCAAGACCAGGGTGCGGCGGGGTCTGCAGACCATGAGAGAGCGGCTGGAGGTGCGTGATGTCTGAGTGGCGCAGGTGCGCCGAGGTCCAGGCGCTGATTCCCGAGCTCGCGATGGGGGTCGCGCCCGGCGACGAGCGCGCCATGGCACTGACCCACCTCACGACGTGCGCGGAGTGCCGGCAGGCGCTCGAGGAGACCTCGGCCACCGTGGACGAGCTGCTCCTGCTCGCCCCGCAGCACGAGCCACCCCCGGGGTTCGACGCCAGGGTCATCGGGGCCCTAAGCGAGGATCGGCCACGACGGTGGAACGTCTCGAAGGGCCTGCTGGCCGCAGCGGCGATCGTCCTCGCGGCATCGCTCGGCGCGGGCATCACCCGGTGGATGGGCTCGGAGGATCGCGCGCTCGCGAGCCAGTACCGCGACACCCTGAACGCCGCCAACGGCGACTACTTCCGCGCCGCACGTCTCGAGGGCGCCCAGGGCGGCATCAAGGGGCACGTGTTCGCCTACGAGGGCAGTCCCTCCTGGGTCTTCATCACCGTCGAGGACGCGCCGTCCGGTGTGCACCGGGTCCGCTACGTCACAGACGACGGACGCACCCACTGGCTCGGGGTGTGCACGGTCCGCCACGGCCACGGTTCATGGGGCACCGCGATCGACGTCCCGGTCTTTGCCGTCGACAGCATCGAGCTCGTCCACGACGGCCGCACGATCTCGGCCGACTTCGCAGGCTGAGCCGCGAAGGCCCTCTCGCGCGACCTTCGGTGGTTGAGGTGCAAAGGCCGTCTCGCGCGACCTCCGGTGGTTGAGGTGCGAAGGCCGCCTCGCGGCCTGAGCCTCGAAACCCCTCGAGAGGTGCAGGGCGGCGCCCACGGCGGTTCCAGCCCTGCACT
>JBJMIQ010000307.1:0-6273 GCA_045806805.1 Nocardioides sp.
AACAAGCGGGCGTCGTTCGCCGACCAGCCCTACTGGGGGCGGCCCATCGCGGGCTGGGGGGACGCCGACGCGAGCATCCTGATCCTCGGCCTGGCCCCCGCCGCGAACGGCGGGAACCGCACGGGCCGGGTCTTCACCGGCGACAGCTCCGGGGACTGGCTCTTCGCCAGCCTGCACCGGGTCGGGCTGGCCTCCCGGCCGACCTCCACCCATGCCGGCGACGGCCAGCGCCTGCTCGACACGCGGATGGTGGCCACCGTCCGCTGCGCCCCGCCGGACAACAAGCCGACGGTGGCCGAACGCGACACCTGCGCCCCCTGGCTGCGGGCCGAGCTCGGCCTGCTGCCCTCGGTACGCGTGGTCGTCGCTCTCGGCGCCTACGGCTGGGCCGCCGCGCTCGCGACGTACCGCGACCTCGGCCACGCCGTCCCGCGGCCGCGCCCGAAGTTCGGCCACGCCGCCGAGGTCGACCTCGGCGGCGTCATCCTGCTGGGTTGCTATCACCCGAGCCAGCACAACACCTTCACCGGCCGGCTCACGCCGGGGATGCTGGACGACGTGTTCCTCAGAGCACGCGCGCTGGCAAACTCGAACGAATGACCCTCCACGCGATCACCGTCCTCGGCCACGACCGACCCGGCATCATCGCCGAGACCACCGGCAAGCTGGCCGGGCTGGGCCTCAACCTCGAGGACTCCACGATGACGCTGCTGCGCGGCCACTTCGCGATGACGCTGGTCTGCGCAGGTACGGCCAGCGACACCGAGATCGAGGCCGCCCTCGCACCGCTGACCGGTGACGGGACCCTGACCGTGACCGTCCGGGAGGTGCCCCAGGAGCAGGCCTGGGCCACGGAGGGCAGCAGCTGGGTACTGACCGTCCACGGCGGTGACCGACCCGGCATCGTCTCCTCGATCGTCAGCGAGATCGCCAAGGTCGGCGGCAACATCACCGACCTCACCACCCGGCTGTCCGGTGACCTCTACCTGCTGATCGCGGAGATCGACCTCCCGGCCGAAACCGACGTCGCGGCTGTCGAGTCCTCGATCCAGGCCGTGGCCGCGTCGCTCGGGGTGGGTGCCACCCTGCGCCCGGTCGAAGCCGACGACCTGTGACCGAGCCCCTCCTCAACGACCTGGTGGTGGCCTGGTCGGAGGCGGACCTCGGCGTACGGGGACGGGTGCTTCCGGTGGTGCGAGCGCCGGCTGCGGTGCTCTCCACCGCCGGCGAACCGGTGGATCCGGAGGCGCCCCAGACCGTGCAGCTGGCCGCAGACCTCGTCGCGACCATGCGGGTCAACCCCGGTTGCGTGGGCCTCGCAGCCCCCCAGGTGGGGGTGGCCTCCCGCGTGTTCTGCGTCGACGTCTCGCAGCACCCGAAGACGAAGGACCACCACGGCACCTTCGTGCTGTGCAACGCTGAGGTCGTGGAGGCGACCCGCAACGAGAAGGCCCGGGAGGGCTGCCTGAGCGTCCCCGACTTCACCGGTGACGTGAAGCGCGCCGCGCGGCTCGTCGTACGAGGCCGGCTGCCCGGCACGGGCCGCGAGGTACGCGTGGCCGCCCATGCCTTCGAGGCGCGGGCGCTCCAGCACGAGATCGACCACTGCGGCGGACTGCTGTTCCTCGACCGGGTCGCCGGCGCGCACGCGATCCACCCGCGCAAGACCTACTTATGAATCCGTCGGGTGAACCCGCGCCCCCGTATCCCAATCGGCAGAGGAAGTCGCCTTAAAAGCGATCCAGTCTGGGTTCGAGTCCCAGCGGGGGCACTGTCACCGAATCGCCGCTCGCTCGTTGAAGCAGCATGCGCCGCGTCGTGACCGCACTCCTCGCCGCCCTCGTGCTGGCTGCAGGGCTGGCGTCCCCGGCGGGTGCGGCGGCTGATCCTCCACAGCTGCGGCGCCACGGACGGTGGCTGGTCGACCCACAGGGCCGCGTGGTGATCGTGCACGGCCTCAACCTGGTCTGGAAGCACAAGCCCTACGCACCACCGGCCACCCGCGAGGGATTCCTGCCACGGGATGCGCGGTGGTTCGCGCGCTACGGGTTCAACGCCGCGCGCATCGGGACGCTGTGGGCCGGCCTGACCCCCGACCGGCGGGGCGTCGCCGACCCGGCGTACGTCGTGAAGTGGCAGCGGGTGATGGACCTGCTCTCGAGGCAACGGATCTGGATGTTGCTGGACGCCCACCAGGACCAGTGGCACGAGACCTACGGCGGTGAGGGCGTGCCTGAGTGGGCCGCGATCCGCCCGCCGCCGTACGACGCCGCGCCGCCGGTGGTCGCGCCGTTCCCGACCGGCTACTGGACCGCGGAGGTATCGACCGTGTTCGACAACTTCTGGGCCGACGAGCACGGCCTGCTCGGCGGCTGGGTCGACGCGTGGCGGGTCGCGGCCAGGCAGTGGCACGACCAGCCCCACCTGATGGGCTACGACCTGCTCAACGAGCCGTGGATGGGCCGCGAGTGGGCGACCTGCCTCGCCGACGGCTGTCCCGACTCATACCGCACCGAGCTGCAACCCGCCATGAACCGGGCCCGGCGGGCGATCCGCGACGTCGACGCCGGCAACCTCGTGTGGTGGGAGCCGCAGCAGTTCGCCGGAGGGCAGGAGCTCGACACCTTCTACGAGCCCGTGCCGGGGGAGCGACAGCTCGGATTCTCGTGGCACAACTATTGCCCCGACGTCTTCTTCGAGAGCCAGGGCGTGCCGGGCGGCGACGTGGAGAACTGCGTCGCGTTCAGCCGCAACCGCAACCGGCACGCCCTGGACCAGGCCCGCCGGATGCACGCGGTGCCGATGATGAGCGAGTGGGGTGCCACCGACAACCTGCGCGCTCTCGAGATCGACGCGGAGGTGGCCGATCAGCACCTCATGGGTTGGACCCACTGGGCCTACAAGTACTGGAACGACCCGACCACCGCCGACGGCGACCAGGGCCTCTTCCGCGACGATGCCGACCTGTCCAGCGTCAAGCGGAAGAAGCTCCGCCGGCTGGTGCGGACCTACGCCCAGGCGACCGCGGGAACGCCACTGCTGATGCGCTTCGACCACGCCAGCGGCGACTTCCTGTTCCGCTACCGTCCCGACCCCGCCATCGACGCTCCCACCCGGATCTTCGTCAGCCCGCTCCACTATCCGGCCGGGCGGCGCGTCCAGATCGACCACGGCCGGGTCGTTCACCGGTCACCGCGGATCCTCGCGGTCAAGGCGACGTCGGACCGCGTGGTCACGGTCCGCATCACCCGTCGCACCACGCCCTGACCTGCGGAACAGCAGCCCCCCGTCACGCGTTGAACAGGGCGGGACCCCCGTAGACTGGGGAAGCAGACCGGTGCGCCGTCAGATGGACGGCCACCTTCGGCCTCCAAGGAGGAGACCATGCAGAGCAACAACCCGGTGTTCCGGCGTTCGGAAGCCTTCAACGGGTCGTCGACCAACGCCTACGGCAACGAGACCTATCCGGGCAACGGCAACGTCCACCAGGGCTACGGCCAGGCTCCCGGCTACGGTCAGCCGTCGTACGCCGCACCCACCACCACCCAGCGGCCGATGACGATCGACTCGGTCGTCCAGAAGACCGGCATCTCGCTGGGCGTCGTCATCGTCTTCGCCGCGATCACCTGGTGGCTCATCGGCGACGTCCGCACTACCTCGCCGGACTTCGAGCAGAACATGGGCACCCTCTACGGCGCCCTGATGATCGGTTCCCTCGGAGCCTTCGCGCTCTCGATGGTCAACTCGTTCAAGCGGGTGATCAGCCCCGGGTTGGTGATCGCGTTCTGTGCTCTCGAGGGCGTTGCCCTGGGCGCATTCAGCAAGTTCTTCGACGTGAGGTTCGGCGACGGGATCGTCACCCAGGCGGTCATCGGTACGTTCGCCGCGTTCGCCGGCACGCTCGCGGCCTACAAGTTCTTCAACATCCAGGTCGGCAGCAAGTTCCGGACCTTCGTGATCGCGGCGATGTTCGGCATGGTCGGCCTCGGTCTGCTGGAGATGGTGCTCGGTTTCTTCGGCAGCCAGATCGGCCTGTTCGGATTCGGCTCGATGGGCCTGCTGTTCGCGATCGCGGGCCTGGTGCTCGGGGTCTTCATGCTGATCCTCGATTTCGACTTCGTCGAGCAGGGCGTCGCCGCCGGCCTCGACGAGCGCGAGTCGTGGCGCGCGGCGTTCGCGCTGACCGTCAGCCTGGTCTGGATCTACACCAACCTGCTCCGCATCCTGGCGATCTTCAGCTCGGACTGATCACCTCACTGGCGTCGGGTGCCTGGGCTTCGGCCTGCGGCGCCCGGCGCCGGTGTCGTATCTCGACCCAGAGACCGCGTACGCCGCGGCGGGAGCCTCCCACCTCGGTGCCGTCGAGCTCGGTGCCCGGCGTCCGAACAGCCCGGACGGCCGCCGCCGAGATCGGCAGTACGCCCTCACCGCGCAGCGGCTGGGGGGAGATCTCGGCCTGGGGCGTCAGCTTGAGCGCCGCGAGCACCGAAGGCAGGAGTACGGCGGCCACGGACCGGTAGCCGTCGGCGGAGGGATGGAACTGGTCGGGGCCGAACAGCAGCGCAGGGGCGGCAGCGAACTCCGGGCCCAGAATCGGACCCAGCGACACGGTGCGTCCGCCCTGCTCGATCACGACGACCGTCTGCGCAGCCGCGAGCTGGCGGGAGAGGCCACGGGCCACCTGCTTCAGCGGCGGAGGGAGGGGGCCCAAGGTGCCCAGGTCGGGACAGGTGCCGACGACAACCTCGATGCCCGCCTCACGGAGCCGGCGTACTCCTTCGCGCAGGTGCCGGACCGAGACCGATCGTGGCACCGCATGGGTCACGTCGTTGGCGCCGATCAGGATCACCGTCACGTCCGGCTGGATGGAGAGCGCGCGGTCGATCTGCGTCGCGAGGTCCGTGGTCCGGGCCCCGACCACGGCGAACTCGCGCAGGTGCACCCGCCGGTCGGCCCGCTCCGCCAGACCACTGGCGAGGAACGCGCCAGGGGTCTCCTCGACCCGGTAGACCCCGTACCCGGCGGCGCTGGAGTCGCCGAGCAGAACCACCCGGAGCGCCGGCCCCGGCCTGCCGCGGCCGTACCAGCCGGTGGCATCCGGTGGCTTCTCCTCGGTGAGGATGCCGATGGTCTTGCGGGCCAGCGTCGCCTCCGCGAAGAGCAGGGCGCCCACCGCCCCGACCACAGCGAAGACTCCGCCGCCGCCCTTGGCCGCGACGGAGGCGATCTTGCGGACGGCTCGGCCCTTCTCCACGCGGCAACCATACGGAACGCGGGCCGGCCCCCACGCGTCGTCCAGCGAAGGGACCTTCAAGGCGTCTGCAAGCAATTCCTAAGTACTTTGCAATACTTGAACTTACGCAAGTGTCATCTGGTGGTCTATGCCGGTCCGAACAACTCAACGATCTCTCTCATGGGGGAACTGCATGTCTTTGCTCAAGAACCGCATCTCGGCCGTCGTGGCCGGCTCCGCCGTCATCGTTGCCCTCGGTGCCACCAGCGCCGTTGCCGGCAACCTGATCGGCTCTGCCGACATCCGCGACGGAGGGGTTCACCGCCAGGATCTCGGCAACGGGATCAACGCCCGGATCGACAACAAGGCCACCGACGGCCAGGTCAACGGCCTCGCCCACCGGGTCACCGAGCTCGAGAGCGACTCCGAGTCGTCCGAGACCAGCGTGACCGCTCTCGAGCAGCGCATCGCCGCCCTGGAGAACTCCGACGCGACCGGCGCCGACGTCAACACCAACTGGGTGGACGGACTTGGTGCCACCATCGTCGACGGCAACACCACGGTGCTCGACTCGCGGAACGACGACGGGTACGCGTACTCCACGATCGCCAACCTGGACCTGCCCATCAGCAAGGGTTCGGTCATCGAGTTCACCTACCGGCTCGAGAACGGCGCCGCGATCGGCTGGGGCGCACCGCGGGTCCAGATCCGGGTGAACGGCGCGACCTACAGCTCCGCGCACCCGATCAACCCGGACTACGGTCACGACAACGGCGACGGCACCTTCACCATCAGCGTCCCCGCCACCTCGATGAACGACAACTCGGCCACCCTGGTCCCCGAGGGCACCATCACCCGCGCCTCGCTGGTCTACGACTACCAGGACAAGGGCACGGTCACCTTCACCAACCTCGTGATCGACGGTCACCCGATCAGCTTCCAGTGAGCTGAGTCCTGTAGCACCCCGAAGGAGGGGCGGTCACCTGACGGTGACCGCCCCTCCGTCATGACCCACTAGATTGGCCGGGTGCAGTACGTCG
>JBJMIQ010000308.1:0-11495 GCA_045806805.1 Nocardioides sp.
GAACGCAGCAGCATGACCAGGGCATGTTGCGCGCGGTCCTTCGGTATGTGGGCCACCAGGCTCGCGAAGTCGATCTCGCGAACCCCGGCCGGATAACGGCCGGCCGGCGACTCCGTGCTGTCGTCGGTGTAGAGCACGACGATCTCGCTGGGGTCGATGTGATTCGCCAGGGCGTGGGCGATGTGGCCCTCCATCCGCCGGCCACCTCCCCAGCGGCCGCGATTGATGACGAACACCAGTCGTGCCGGTCGGAAGCCGGCCGCCTCCTGGGCCAGGTAGATGGACGAGACCTCGCCCACCACCACCGGGGTGCTGACCGGCAGCAGCTTCGGGCGCGCGACCTCGGTCCAGACGGCGCCGATCAACGGTTCGATCTCCGAGGCCTTCACGAGCATCTCGCCGAGGGTTCCCGTGCGGAACCGCTGCTGCAGGTCGCGCCGCCGCTCGGAGAGCAGGTCGACGAGGTGCTGGGGATGCATCTCCAGCAGGTAGGCCATCCGCCCGATGCCTGGCGACGGGTCAGCGAGGTCCCCCGAGTGTCGGCCCCGCTTCAGCCACATGAGGAACGGGCTCGGCTCGCGGCTGTCGTCCCACCTGCGGCGGTAGCGGGTGACGTACTCGGCCATCGAGAAGTTGGGATCTGGACTCAACCGCTCCTCGACCCCGTACTCGAGGAAGTGCTCGATCAGGTCGACGTCCGGCTGGTCCAGCAGCTCCGGCGCCTGCAGCAGGTAGTGGAGGACGTCGAAGTGGGCGTAGAGGAGGTCGTAGTCGGCATCGGTGCCGAGCCGCATCTGCCGCTTCGCGTTGAACACCGCCTCGTCCACGAGGGGTCCGAGGTGCGTGGTCTCGAGCTGGACCACCGGCGCGCGACCCCACCGCGGAAACCGGACAGGTGTGGCGGCCTCGAGCCTTTCACGGAGCGGCAGCTGAGGCCCCGGCAGTCGCCCGCGCAGCCGACCCACGCGGTCGCGCATCCTGCTGAAAACACTGGTCACGTGGTCATCTTCGCTCGCGGGCGTGGACCCATCGTCAAACCGACTCCCGGCAGAACCAGTCCCGCGTGGATCCATCGTCAAACCGACTCCCGGCAGAACCAGTCCCAGGTCTTGCGCAAGCCGTCCTCCAACGGTGTGGTCGGGTCGAACCCGAAGCCCGCCTTCGCCTTGTCGATCTCACACCACGTGTCGCGCACCTCACCCGGCCGGAAGTCCTCGTAGACGACGTCGAGATCGTTGCCCGTCACCATGCGCATCGCTTCCAGGAGCTGGTTGACAGTGGTCGGTTTCCCACTGCCCAGCTGATAGGCACCCTCGGCGTCACTCCCGATCGCGGACGAGATGGCCTCGACCAGGTCCCCGACGTAGAGGAAGTCACGCGTCTGGCTGCCGTCGCCGTAGACGACGAGCGGATGGCCGGAGAGAATTCGCTTGTAGAAGTGCGCGACGACAGAGCCCTTGTGGAACGAACGGGGCCCATAGATGTTGGAGAAACGCAAGGCGCAGCCGCTCACGCCGTAGGAGTTGGAGTAGGCGCTCAGGTAGCCCTCGAGCATCAACTTCGAGGCGCCGTAGGGTGACGTCGGCTGGGGCGCCATCCGCTCGTGAACCGGGGGCTCGACGTCACCCAGGATCGCACCGCCGGTGGAGGCGGCGACAACGCGGCGCACGCCGAGATCGCGGCACAGCTCGAGGAGATTGAAGGTGCCGACCACGTTGTTCTCGAAGTTGTGGGCAGGGTTCTCGATGCTGTCCATGACCCGGGTGTCGGCGGCCAGGTGCACCACCGCGTCCTGGCCCTCCAGGGCCGTCCGCAGGTCGTCCCGGCTGCGCAGGTCACCGGAGATGAACCGAACCACGCTCGCGTCGAGGTGCTTGCGATCACCGAGGGACTCGTTGTCGATCACAGTCACCCGTGCGGCTTCGCGCCGGCTCAGGTGGTCGGCCAGGTGGCGGCCGATGAAGCCCGCGCCACCCGTGATCAGGACATTCGTCATGTGCTCGCTCTCGATCTTGGCGTAAGTCCCGCCTACGATAACCTCGGTGGCCGCGAGGCGGGCAGAGACGGCATGATCCGGTGTGTCTGCGCGCCGAAGGCCCGAGCGTGAGGCGCGGCACCGGTCCAACCGCCTATCCTTTCCACCTCCGACGAAAGGCTGCCGTGACTGCGCTCCCGAGCCGTCCCCTGGACCTGGTGCTCCATATCGGATCGGGCAAGACCGGGACCTCGTCGATCCAGTCCTTCATGAACCGGAACCGGGCCCGTCTCGCGGAGCTGGGGTACCTCTACCCGCTCGCACCCGGCAGGAAGAGGCACACGAGGCTTGGGCTCTTCATCCAGCCCGACCACGCCCTGGATTCCAGGCCCAGCTGGAGCCGGGAGGACTTCCCGTCACCGGACGCCTTCCGGGAGGAGTTCCAGCGCCAGCTGTTCTCGGAGATCAACGAGTCGGGACTGTCGCGGGTCGTGTTCTCCGACGAGGCCCTCTACGGCTGCGGAGACGAGCCGCTGCGCCGGCTGAAGCAGTTCGTCGACCCGATTGCCCGA
The DNA here is from genome assembly GCA_045806805.1 of Nocardioides sp. Taxonomy (GTDB): domain Bacteria; phylum Actinomycetota; class Actinomycetes; order Propionibacteriales; family Nocardioidaceae; genus Nocardioides. Next base: position 2,548 of record JBJMIQ010000308.1, read on the forward strand.
AGTCTGCGCCTGGTCGTCTACCTGCGCCGACAGGACGACCACATGGTCAGTCGCTACCAGCAGGTGGTGAAGGTCGGCGAGACCCGGACGCTGGTCGAACGGGCCCATGTGCTGGACCTGGCGGGAACCTACGACTACTACGCCCGGTTGACCGCCTGGCAGAAGCGCCTGGAGCCCACGGATTTCGTGGTGCGACGCTTCGAACGCGATCGCTTCGTGGACGGATCGCTCTACCAGGACTTCCTCGACGCGGTCGGCATCGACGTCCGCGCCGATGACCTGACCCCGATCCTGCCGGCCAACGAGAGCCTCGACGCCGAGTCCGTGGAGTTCCTCCGCATTCTCAACATCTTCCGGCTCGAGGACGACCGTGCCTCGATCTTGCCCCCGTACAACCGGTCCATGATGCCCGCGCTGGAGAGGGCCACGACGGGCCCGACCCTGACCATGCCCGCTTCGTTCCTCGACGAGTTCATGGCGCGGTGGGAGGAGTCGAGCCGGCGGGTCGCGATCGAGATGCTGGGCGACGAGACGGGTGTGCTCTTCAGGGGGGCGCGCAAGACCGCCAACACCACCACGGAGCAGTACCTCGATCCGGAGCGGCTCGACCACTTCCTCACCCTGCTGGAGCTCCCGGAACAGATTCATGCTCCATTGCGTGCGTTGGTCGAGCGGGAGGCCAGATCGGCCGACCGGAGTCAGATCAGGGCGACCAGGCAGGCTTGACCTGCGGCGGCGGGGCGCTGGTGCGCCAGCCCCGGGAGAAGCATGAGAAGGTTCCCCCCTCCCTCCGACATGAAAGCAGCGCTCTTGCCGACCCGGTCGCCACTCAGCAGACCGATCGACGTCGTGCTGCACATCGGCACAGGCAAGACGGGCACCTCCTCCGTCCAGTTCTTCCTGCGCGACAACCGCGAGCGACTACTCGAGCTGGGGTATCTGTACCCCAAGACTCCCGGAGGTGCACGGCACGGCCGGTTGGGCCTCTTCGTCCAGTCCGACGAGGAGCTCCTTGACTCGCCGAACTGGTATCGGCAGAGCAGGTCCGACCCGGTGCGGTTCCGGAGGGCGTTCCGGCGCCGGCTGTTGTCGGAGATCGAGAGCTCGGGCGTCTCCCGGGTCCTCATGTCGGACGAGGTCCTCTTCATGCAATCCGATCGGGCGCTGCAACGTCTGCGTCATCTCACCGACCAGATCGCGGAGAGCGTGAGGTTGGTCGTGTACCTCCGTCGGCAGGACGACCACATGGTGAGTCGATACCAGCAGGGAGTCAAGATCGGCTGGGTCCTGCGGCTGCGCGAATGGGCACAGGAAGACATGAGCAGCCTGTACGACTACCACGCGCGGCTGGACACATGGCAGCGCTTGCTGGAGCCGACCGAGCTCGTCGTGCGCCGCTTCGAGCCTGACACCTTCGTCGACGGATCGCTCTACCAGGACTTCCTCGACGCCGCCGGGATCAAGGTTCGCGCCGAGGACCTGAAGGTAGTCCCGAAGCGCAACGAGAGCCTTGACGCGGAGTGCGTGGAGTTCCTGCGCCTTCTGAACCTCCACCGGGTCGAGCACGAGGGGGAAATCCCCGGGGTGATCGACAACCGGCAGCTCGTGAAGCGGCTGTCCAAGACCTCCACCGGTCCGGTCCTCACGCTGCCGGCCGCGTTCCTGGACACGTTCATGGCTCAGTGGGAAGAGTCCAACCGGCGCGTGGCTCTGGACTTCCTGAGGGACGAGAGTGGCCAGTTGTTCCACTTGCCACGCATGACCCGCGACAGCACCACCAGTCAGCATCTCGACCCGGCCAGGCTCGACCACTTTCTCGAACTGTCGGAACTACCCGAACGGCTTCACGCGCCGTTGCGCCGGCTTGCCGAGCGTGAAGCCGACTCTCGCTGAGCCCCCTGGCCCTCAGGGCATCGGAGCCGGCGGCTTGACCGCGATTCGTCCCGATCCCATCGGCGCGAGGAACAGTGACTCGCCGGTCTTCGTGAGCCACTCATCGGTGGCCTTTCGTGCGCCGTCCCAGTCACCGTAGTCGTCGAGGATGAGCACGCCACCCGGGCTGAGTCGCTCGTAGAGGTGCTCGAGCTCGTGCTTCGTCGAGGAGTACCAGTCCGTGTCGAGGCGAAGGATGGCGATCTTGTCGGGCGCCTCACCGGGCGTCGTTTCCTCGACGAGGCCTGGGTGATAGTGCACCTTCTCGGACGGATACCCGGTTTCACTCATCGCTTCCCGGACGTCGTCCAGGCCCGCGATCGCCCACATCCTCGAGTCCTTGTCGGAGGTCGCCAGGAGCTGCTCGGCAGAGACCACTCCGTCCTCGGTCCTGCGCGTGTCGTCTGCCGTGGGTGGCGGCATCCCCTCGAAGGTGTCGAAGAGGTGCAGGTCGCGCTCCACGTCCCCGAGGGAGAGCAAGGTCAAGGCGACCGCCTGCATGCTCCCGCCGCGCCAGACTCCGCACTCGACCACCGCGCCCGGAACCTGATGGCGAACGACGTAGCGGGTCGCCTCGACCAGGGAGGCGAGCTTCTCGGGTCCAGTCATGGTGCGCTGTCGAACTCGGGCGACGGTCGTGCGCAGCTCGTCGTCGTAGGCCCCGGGCAGCCGGGCGCCCTCGGTCCGCCTGGCAGCCTGCTTGTCCCGACGCTTCGCGGCACGCTGCTTGCGTCGTTCACGTTTCCGAGCGTGGACAGCCGCTTGTCTGCTCGCGGCCCGGATGGCCCCTTCCCGTTGTTCCGGCGTCTCTCGGGTGAGCATGAAGCCGGTGGCCCGGTGCATCCCCAGGTTCAGGGCGTCCTTCCATGACATGCAGGAATCCAAGCACAAGGGGCCGAGCGGGCGGTCGACCGTCCGCGGCCGCGTTGGTCATCACCCACGCCGGCCAGCCGCGCCCAGGTCGCGGATCCGGTCGATGGCCATGGACGGCAGGGCCCGCACGATCGACTTCCGGGTGTTGCTCTCGGTGACCAGGGAGAAGTCCCGACGCCGCTTGAAGATGATCGTGTCCTTGACCACGAGATGTCGCCATCCCGCCGCCAGCGACTCGATGGTGAACTGGAAGTCCTCGTAGCCAAGGCCGCTCGGGAGGTCCAGTCCGGTGTAAGGAACCTCCAGGTGCGCGTCACGGGGCGCCATGCACAGCGAGTCGTAGTAATGGCGGAAGTAGAGGTAGTGCGGGGTGAAGAGCGGAGAGCTCTGGTCGATGTTGATCACGATCACCTGGTCTCCGTCGAAGACGACGTTGAGCTCCGGATGGGCAATGGTGCGCTCTCCACGCTCGCCCGCGGCGTCAAGCGCCGCAACGCCCTCGGCCAGCCAGTTCTCGCTGAAGAGGTCGTCGGCGTCCAGGAATGCGATGTAGCGTCCGTCGGTCTCGGGGACCATCGCGTTGCGGACCTTGCCCAGGTCGCCTTCCTGCAGGACCCGTCGCTCCCAGTGGTTGAAGTGCGGCTGCATGAAGTAGGCAGTGGTGGCCTCGGTCGCAGCATCCAGCACGATGATCGGTTGCACGGTGAATCCACGTGCCCGGGCCGCGTCGACCGCGAGGTCGGCGGCGCGCATCGTCGGTCCGCACACGGCTGTCTCGTCGTGAGCGGTCACGATCAGTGTCAGGTCGGTGCTCATGGCGTCCAGGCTCCGGCCCCGGTGTCGTCGAGAAGCAGCGCGGCTGCCTGCTCGGCGTACGGCCCTTGGGTCCGTTCCCGAAGCAGCCGCTCCCGCAGGGCCGCGGCACGACGCCGTGCTGCGGCGGGATCGGCCAGCACGTCGCGGATCTCTTTCGCGTACGCCTCCGGGTCCTCGATCTCGCGCACCGGCCAGCTGTCCTCGTCGCTGAGCACCTCCCCGGTGCCGCCCACCAGGCTCCCGATGATGGGGACCCCGGTCATCCCAACCTCGAGCAACAGACCGGGGACGCCGTCCCAGCTGGACGTGTAGAGCCACGCGTCCGCTTCCGCGAGATCGAGCTCGGCGAAGTCGGCGTACCGACCCTCCAGCCTCACGTTGTCGGGGGGCGGGCCGCCGATCTGGGCGCGGGTCAGCACCGTCTCTCCCCACATCCGGAAGTCCACGTCCGGCATCCGGCGTGCCACCTCGAGGGCGATGTCCATGCGCTTCTGTCGGTCGTACCGACCGGCCCAGAAGACCTGTGGCCGCCGTGACGGTGCCGGCTCTGGTCGACGGGCGAGGGGAATGTCCGGATCGACCGGGGCCCGGAACACGTGGATCCGGTCGGCCTGTTCTCCTGCGAGCTGGTGCCGCGTGCGCAGCCAGTCCCCCAGGTAATCGCTGTCGGAGATGACGCCCTCAACCAGGTCGAAGTAACGGTAGAAGAAGCGCAGCGGGAAGCCAACCCAGTTGCCCATGGCGATCCGCTCGTTGCAGAACATGACCAGGAAGAGCCGCTCCGAGGCGCTCAGCGCCTTCCCGTAGGGTGCCAGGGCCTCGTAGAACAGCCGCGAGGCGACGGTCACCACTGCCTCCGCGCGGAAGGAACGGATCAGCTCGACGAGCGCCCGTCGGGCCATGTGACGTGCCATCCCTTCAGCCGCGGCAGCGAAGTCGACCTCACGGACCCCCTCGGGGAACCGGCCGGGAGGCGCGGTGCCACCGGCCTCGGTGTAGATCACGACGATGTCTTCGGGGGCCATGTGCTGGGTCAATGCATGGGCGATGTGGCCTTCGGCCCTCCGCCCGCCTCCCCATCGCGGGTCGGAGAGGACCAGCACCAGCCGTGCCCGGGCGAACCCGGCCGCCTGTTGGCAGGCGTGGACGGCCGCGACCTGGTCGACCGTGCCCGGACCCGTCACCGGGGGCAGCAGGGGCCGGGTGGTCTCGGGCCACACGCCGCCGATCAACGGTTCGACCTCCGTCGCTCGCGCGAACATCTCGCCCAGGGTGCCGGTCCGGAGTCGCTCCTGCACGTCAGTGCGCGTGGCGCCGAGCAGATCGGCCAGCTGCAGGGGCTTCATCCCCAGCACTCGTGCCATCTTCTGCAGACCGGGCGCGGGGTCCGCGATCTCACCGGCCGCCTTGCCGCGCCTGAGCCACGCCACGTAGGGGCTTCGCTCGGGCCCTTCGGCCCTGGCCGGGTAGCGCGTGAGGTAGGCCTTCATGTCGAAGTTGATCTCGGGCCTGGCCAGGACCTCGGGGCCGTTCGCCAGGAAAGTGGCGAGAGGGTCGACCTCATCCTCGGACAGCAGCTGGCCCTTCTGGAGGAGGAAGTGCGTGACGTCGAAGTGCTCGTAGGCGAGGTCGTAGTCGTCGTCGAGGCCGGCCGGCTGCATGTGACGCTTGGTCCTGGCCACGATCGCGTCCATGTAGGGACCGATGTGGGTCGGCTCCTCGAAGGCCTCGCGGGGCGTCCCCTTGCCGCCACGGATCGCCTGCCGAACCCGGTGGGCGCGCACCCGTCGGCGTGCCTTGCGGATCAGCCGGGTGGGTCGTACAGGTCGCACGCGCTCTCCCGTGTCGTCTCGAGGTCGACACAAACCCTAGCCAAGCGGGGACGTCACCAGCCGTTCGCCCTGTAGCGCGGCACGCGCAGGGTGGGCACCTATGCCGACTCCGCGTCCCGCAACCGCTGACTGATGACGGTCGTCACGCCGTCGCCGCGCATGGTCACGCCGTAGAGCGCGTCGGCGACCTCCATGGTCCGCTTCTGGTGCGTGATCACGAGGAGCTGGGAGTTCTCGCGCAGCTCCTCGTAGATCTCCAGCAGCCGGCCGAGGTTGGTGTCGTCGAGCGCGGCCTCGACCTCGTCGAGGATGTAGAACGGCGACGGGCGTGCCTTGAACAACGCGACGAGGAAGGCCACGGCGACCAGCGATCGCTCCCCACCCGAGAGCAGGGAGAGCCGCTTGATCTTCTTCCCGGGCGGGCGGGCCTCGACCTCGACCCCGGTGGCGAGCATGTCGTCGGGGTCGGTCAGCACGAGGCGCCCTTCTCCCCCGGGGAAGAGCCGGGCGAAGGTGGCGTCGAAGGCGCGGCTGACGTCGGCGTAGGCGGTCGTGAAGACCTCCTCGACCCGGGCGTCGACCTCGCGGACGATGTCGAGGAGGTCCTTGCGGGTCCGCTTGAGGTCCTCGAGCTGCTCGGTGAGGAACTTGTGCCGTTCCTCCATCGCCGAGAACTCCTCCAGCGCGAGCGGGTTGACCCGCCCGAGCATCGACAGGGCACGCTCGGCGGTCCGCAGCCGCTTCTGCTGCTCCTCCCGGACGAAGGGGATCGGTTCGCGGATCTCCTCCGACTCTGCTTCCCCTTCGGCCGGAGCCTGCGGAACCAGCTGGTCAGGGCCGTAGTCGGCCACGAGCCCGTCGGGGTCGAGGCCCAGCTCCTCCAGGGCGCGTTCCTCGAGCTGTTCGATCCGCATCCGCTGCTGGGTGCGCGCCATCTCGTCGCGGTGAACGGAGTTGACCAGCTCGTCGTGCTCACGGTCCAGGTCGCGCAGCGCGGCCCGGACCGTCATCAGTTCCTGCTCCCGCCCGCGGCGGGCCTCCTCGAGCTCGGTGCGGGCTTGGGCGGCCCGCCGTACGGAGTCCTCCAGCCGGTGCAGAACCACTGCGACCGCGATCCCGACGGCCTCGGCGGCCCGGCCCTCGCGGATCAACCGCTCCCGGCGCTCGGCCGCGCGGGTGCGCGCCTCGCGCTCGGCCTGCGCCGCCCGCCGCAGCGAGTCGGCCCGGCCATGGAGGGCCCGCGCACGTTCCTCGGAGGTGCGGACCGCCAGGCGGGCGTCCACCTCGGCCTGACGGGAGCCACGCGCGGCGTCCAGGAGCCGTTCACGCTCCCCTGTGTCGGGCTCCTCGTCGGTGGCCTGGTCGGCCGAGGCCAGCCGCGCCTCGAGCTCGGCCAGGCCGGCCAGGTCCTGGTCGCGGGCCGCCTCGGCACGGGCGATCGCGGCGGTGACGCGCTCGGCCTCCGCGCGGGCCGCCCGGGCCTGTGAGCCGTACTGGCCGAGCTCCTCCGCCACGGCGGCGAGGGTGGCATCGGACTCGTGCAGCCGGGCCAGCGCCACGTCGACGCGTTTCTGGGCCTCCAGGCGCTCGGCCTCGAGCCGTGACATGTCGAAGGCGAGCCGCTCGGAACTGGCGGCCGCCTCCGCGAGCTGGGTCTCCGCCTCGTCGACGGCCGCCTGGATCTCGATCAGACTGGGCTGGCTCGAGGAGCCACCCGAGGCGAAGTGTGAACCGAACACGTCACCTTCGCGGGTCACCGCCATCAGGTCGGGAAGCTCCGCGACCAGCCCGCGCGCCGCGTCGAGGTCGTCGACCACGGCCACCTTGAACAGCAGCCGGTTGAGGGCTCCGCGCAGGTCGTCCGGACAGTCGGCCACGTCGACGGCGTACGTCGCGTGAAGCGGCAGCCCCGGCCACTCGCGATCGGTGGCGACGCCACCGCCGAGCAGCAGCCCGGCCCGGCCGAGGTCGTCGGTCTTGAGGAAGCTCAGCGCCTCGACGGCGGCGTCGGCGTCACGCACGGCGACCGCGTCGGCGGCGGAACCGAGGGCCGCAGCCACCGCGGTCTCGAAACCGGAACGTACCGAGAGAAGAGCAGCGACGGAACCGAGCAGGCCCGAGACGGAGTCGGAGGCGGCGAGCAGGGCGGAAGCGCCGTCGCGGCGGGCGAGGCCCATCTCGAGGGCGTCGCGACGGGCGAGGAGCGAGGCGCGGTCGCGGTCGGCCTGCTGGGCCTCGTCGCGCGCCTTGGCGAGCCGGTCCTCGAGGTCGCCGAGCGCCGCGGTGGCGGCCTCGTGCTCGGCATCGAGGCCTTCCTCCCCGGCGTCGAGGCCGGCGACCCTGGTCTCGAGGCTGGTGAAGTCACGCTGGGCCCGCTCGGCACGGGCCCTGGCGTCCTCCCGTGCCTGGCCGAGGCGGGCGAGCTCGTCGTCGGCGGCGGCAGCCCGCGACCTGAGCGCGTTGACCTGGCCGTGCAGCCGGGCCAGGCCCTCGCGCCGGTCTGCGGCCGCACGGTGAAGGCCGGCGACCCGGCGCTCCTCCTCGGCGGCGGCGTCCTCGGCGGCCCGGCGAGAGGCCACCGCCTGCTCGAGAGCGGCCCGCTGCTGCTCGACCTCGGCTCCGATTGCCTGCTCCTGCCCGGCGATCCGGGCGGCCTCGTCCTCCAGCTGGTCGGGGTCACGCCCGGAGTCGGTCGGCTCCTCGACGGCACCGGCGTTGCGGACGCGTTCGGCGGCCAGGGACTGGGTGCCGCGGAGGCGTTCGCGCAGCCCGCTCAGCGCGAACCACGTCTCTTGGGCAGCGGCCAGGGACGGCAGGTCGTCGCGGAGACCGGCCTCCAGACCTGTCTCGGCCTCGCGGGCGCGGGCGATGGCGGCCTCGACCTCGGCCCGGCGCTCGACGAGGATCGTCTCGTCCGCCAGCTCCTGCTCGAGCGCTGTGCGGGCTGTGACCAGGTCGTCGGCCAATAGCCGGGCCCGTGCATCCCGGACGTCGGCCTGGACGCCGGCCGCCCGGCGGGCCACCTCCGCCTGCCGCCCCAACGGCTTGAGCTGCCGGCGGATCTCTCCGAGAAGGTCGCCCAGGCGGTGGAGGTTGCCGTCGGTGGCATCGAGCTTGCGGAGCGCCTTCTCCTTGCGCTTGCGGTGCTTGAGGACGCCCGCGGCCTCCTCGATGAAGCCGCGTCGGTCCTCGGGAGTGGCGTGCAGGATCGAGTCGAGCTGGCCCTGCCCGACGATGACGTGCATCTCGCGGCCGATGCCACTGTCGCTGAGCAGCTCCTGCACGTCGAGCAGCCGGCACGGCGTGCCGTTGATGGCGTACTCCGAGCCGCCGTTGCGGAACATCGTCCGGCTGATCGTGACCTCGGCGTACTCGATGGGCAGCGCACCGTCGGAGTTGTCGATGGTCAGGGTGACCTCGGCCCGTCCGAGCGGTCCGCGGGTGGAGGTGCCCGCGAAGATCACGTCCTCCATCTTGCCGCCGCGAAGCGTCTTG
>JBJMIQ010000309.1:0-8341 GCA_045806805.1 Nocardioides sp.
GAAGGCGGCATCGGGCACGGGCCCGTGGTCGAGCAGACGCGCCATGGCGGCGGCTCCGTGCTCCGGCCGGAACGCCGGCACCTCGGCCAGCAACCCCTCGTCGAGGGACAGGCCTGCCGATCGGTGCGCCGCCTCCCAGCCCCGCCGACGCAGGTGAGCGACTCCCGAGTGCTGGCTGCTGTCCGGCTGGTGACCGATCGCCGCGACCTGACGGCGCCCCAGCTCCAGCAAGTGGGTGGTGGCCGCCTGCGCGGCCGCGACGTTGTCGATGCCGACGTGGTCGTGCGGCCCGGTCCCCTGCTTCTCCCCGATCAGGACCAGGGGCAGGTCGTCCGGGCCTCGGCCCTCCAGGTCGTCGCGGCCCAGGGCCGTCGGGCTCAGGATCAGGCCGTCGATGAGGTGGTGCGGGAAGCCGATGGCGACCTCCCGCTCCCGGTCGAGCAACCCGTCGGTCTGGTCGATGAGCACGGTCCACCCGTGCTCCTCGGCCGCCTCGACCACGAACCGGGTGAGCTCGGCGAAGTAGGGGTTGTCCAGCTCGGGAACCGCCAGGGCGATCACGCCGGTGCGTCCGGACCGGAGGTTGCGGGCCGTGACGTTGGGTCGGTAGCCGGTCTCGTCGATCACCTCCTGGACGCGCGCTCGGGTCGCCGGGGAGACGTGCACGTAACCGTTCACGACGTTGCTCACGGTCTTGACCGACACGCCCGCCTGGGCAGCCACGTCGCGCAATCGGGTTCGCATCAATCTCCCCTTCCGGGTTTACAACGATGCAAATAACGTTGTATACCCTTTGGATGGCCCCCGCCAGCCTGACACTCGACCCCGCCTTTCGGGTGGGGAGGGTGGACCGTCGCCTGTTCGGGACGTTCGTCGAACACATGGGACGCTGCGTCTACACCGGGATCCACGAGCCCGGACACCCCACCGCGGACGACGCGGGGTTCCGTCGCGACGTGCTCGACCTGGTCCGGGAGCTCGGCCCCTCCATCGTCCGCTACCCCGGCGGGAACTTCGTCTCGAACTACCGCTGGGAGGACGGCATCGGTCCGCTCGAGGAGCGGCCCCGCCGCCTCGACCTTGCCTGGCGGGCCACCGAGACCAACCAGGTCGGGATCGACGAGTTCATGGAGTGGTCGCGCCGGGCTGACACCGAGCCGATGATGGCGGTCAACCTCGGGACTCGCGGGGTGCGTGAGGCGGTCGACCTGCTCGAGTACTGCAACCATCCCGAGGGCACGGCGCTGTCCGACCTGCGGCGGGAGAACGGCGCCAAGGAGCCCCACGACATCCGGGTCTGGTGCCTCGGCAACGAGCTGGACGGCCCCTGGCAGATCGGTCACAAGACCCCCCACGAGTACGGTCGGCTGGCCGCCGAGACCGCCCGCGCCATGCGCCGCGTCGATCCCCGCGTCGAGCTGGTTGCCTGCGGGAGCTCCAACACCCAGATGCCGACCTTCGCGTCCTGGGAGGCGACGGTGCTGGCCGAGTGCTACGACGCCGTCGACTACATCTCCCTGCACAACTACTACGACCCGCTGGGCCGCAGCCGCGCCGACCACCTCGCCAGTGGGGTCGACCTCGACCGGGCCATCGACGCGATCGTGGCGACCGCCGACCATGTCGGTGCCCGGCTGGGCTCGCGGCACCGGCTCAAGGTCTCGGTGGACGAGTGGAACGTCTGGTACCAGTCGCGCTTCCACGAGCAGCCCTCCCCCGAGTGGGAGGAGGCCTACCCGTTGATCGAGGACACCTACGACGTCACCGACGCGGCGGTCGTCGGAAGCCTCCTGATCACCCTGCTGCGTCACGCCGACCGGGTCGGCATCGCCTGCCAGGCGCAGCTGGTCAACGTCATCGCCCCGATCCGGACGCGAGCCGGTGGACCCGCCTGGCGGCAGACGATCTTCCACCCGTTCGCCCAGGCCGCGGCCGTGGCGCGCGGTGACGTGCTGCGCGTCGAGCCGCGGGTGGCGACCTACGAGAGTGCCGACCACGGCGACGTGCCCTATCTCGACGCCACCGCGACCTACGACGACGAGACCGGCGCGCTCACCCTGCTGGCCGTCAACCGGGCCACCGAGGAGCCACTGGAGCTCACGGCGCAGGTCCGGGCCTTTTCGGGGTACCGGGTGACAGAGGTGACCACCTTGACCCACGCCGACCCCACGACCGCCAACACCGAGGACGCCCCAGAGGCCGTCGTCCCGGTGACCAACCCGCACGCCCGCCTCACCGACGGACGGCTCGAGGTCTCCCTGCCGCCTGTCTCCTGGAACGTCGTCCGGCTCGAGCCGGGCACCGATTGCTGACACCCCTTGGAGGACCCGATGAACCGCCGCTCACCGTTCGTGATTCCCGAGAACAAAGGACTCTCCCGCCGTGGATTCCTGGGCCTCACCGCCACCGGACTCGTGCTCGCCGGCTGCGGAGGTGAGGGCGTCGGTGGCCAGAGCTCGGAAGGGGTGGGCGGCTTCAGCGGTGAGGCCTACGACGGACCGAAGCTGACGCTGTCGTACTGGAACGGCTTCACCGGCGGTGACGGGCCGGCCATGCAGGACCTCGTGAAGCGGTTCATGGCCGAGCACGACAACATCGTGATCGAGAACAACACCATCGAATGGGCGGACTTCTACCAACGGCTCCCCGCGGCCGCGCAGGCCGGCAAGGGGCCTGACGTCGGCGCCATGCACCTCGACCAGCTCGCGACCAACGCGGCCCGCCAGGTGATCGCTCCGCTCGACGACCTGACCGAGACGCTCGGGCTCCAGGAAAGTGACTTCGCGCCCTCGGTCTGGGAGCCGGGCATCTACCAGGACCAGCGCTACGGCATCCCGCTCGACGTGCACACCTTGGCGCTGTACTACAACAAGGAGCACTTCGCGAAGGCGAAGATCGACTCACCTCCGACCGACGCCGCGAGCCTCGAGGAGGCGTGCAAGGCACTCCAGTCCGCCGGCATCAAGTACCCGTTCTGGATGCCGAACCAGTGGCCGGCGCACCTGATGTTCCTCTCGCTGCTGTGGCAGAACGGCGGCCAGCCCTACGCCGAGGACGGTTCCGCCGCCACCTACGACGACGAGGCCGGCGTCGCGGCGTTGACCTGGATGCAGGAGCAGGTGGATGCCGGCTTCAGCCCCGACGCGGTCGACATCGACACCCAGTACACCGCGTTCAAGAACGGGGAGAACTCGATCACCTGGGACGGCATCTGGCAGATCAACGACCTCAAGGCCTCCGGTGTCGACTGGGGTATCGCCGAGGTCCCGGTGATCGGCGACCAGCCGGGCGCGTGGGCCAACTCCCACAACTTCTTCATGACCCAGCAGGCAGCCGACGACGAGGACCGTGCCAACGCGGCCAAGACCTTCATCGGCTGGATGTCCGAGCAGTCCTCCTCGTGGTCCGAGGCGGGCATGATCCCCGCCCGCAACGACGCGCGTGACAAGCCGGAGTTCACCGACTCGGCGCAGTACCAGATCCGCGACCAGATCGACGCGCTGCACTTCCTGCCGCCGGTCCCGGGCCTCGGCGACGTGCAGATCCCGACGCTCGAGGTCGCCGTCAACGAGGCCGTCCTCGGCAAGACTCCGCCCGAGGAGGCGCTGTCGACCGAGGCGAGCAACGCCACCAAGATGATGCAGCAGAACCTCGAGAAGTACGGGACCTGACGTGGCGGGGTCCGAGGCGACGGACCTCGCCGCCGCCGAACCGGTCGAAGCAGCCAGAGACTCTCGCCGGGCAAGACCGCCCGCGGTGGCACGGCAGAAAGGCCGTCGCCGTGACGACCGCGCGGCCTGGCTGTTCCTGGCGCCCTACCTCGTCCTCTTCACGGGGTTCGTGCTCGCGCCCATCGTGCTCGGGCTCTGGATGAGCCTGCACAGCTGGGACTTCACGCTCCCGAACAAGCCGTTCGTGGGCCTGGACAACTACCGGGACCTCTTCGAACCGGGCTCCATCACCTATGCCCCGTTCTGGAACTCCATGCAGGCGACCGGCATCTTCACGCTCTTCAGCGTGCCGCTGCTGATCGTGATCCCGCTCGCGGTCGCCCTGGTGATGAATGCGAAGTTCCGCGCGCGCAACGTTTTCCGGGCGATCTACTTCGCGCCGTACGTCCTCGGGGTCGCGGTGGTCGGCGTGATGTGGCGCTTCCTCCTGGACCGCAACATCGGTGCGATCAACGCCTATGCCGAGCAGCTCGGCCTGCCAGGTGACACCGCCTGGCTCAGCTCGATCCCCGCTGCGTGGGTGGCCCTTGTCGGGGTGACCATCTGGTGGACCCTGGGATTCAACGCGGTGATCTACATCGCCGGGCTCCAGGAGATCCCCCAGGAGCTCTACGAGGCCGCCAAGGTGGATGGCGCCGGGCGGTGGGCCTCCTTCTGGCACGTCACTCTCCCCGGCCTGCGGCCCGTCACCATGTTCGTCACGCTGATCACGATCATCGCCTCGGCGAACATGTTCGGGCAGTCCTTCATGATGACCAACGGCGCGCCGGCCCGGGAGACCCAGACCGCGATCTTCTGGATCGCGGAGACCGGCCTGCAGAACTTCCAGATGGGTGAGGCTGCCGCGGCCAGCTGGATCCTCACCCTGGCCCTGATGCTCCTGTCACTCATGGTGTTCGGAGTGTTCCGGGCGCGAGGAACGGTGGAGTCATGAAAAGCACCCCACGAAGCCGCTCGCTTCGCTCACGCCTCCGCGGGGACCCCGCATGAGTCGCAGCCGCGTGAGCGTGGGTCGGGTTCTGCAGTACGTCGTCCTGATCGCGCTCACGCTGCTGTTCGTCAGCCCCCTGGTCTTCATGGTGGTCACGTCGCTGAAGACCTCGCAGGAGGCCGTGCAGACACCACCCAGCTGGTGGCCGGATCCTCTGACCTTCCAGGCGTACGAGCGCATCCTCGGGGCTTCGGACACCCCGGTGGTCCGCTGGTTCCTCAACTCGCTGGTGGCGGCCACCGCAAACGCCGCACTGGTGGTGGCCACCTCGTCGCTCGCTGCCTACGCCCTGGCGCGGCTGGAGTTCCGCGGCAAGAAGGTGGTGTCCGGGCTCATCATCTCGACCCTGTTCGTGCCGCCGGTGATCCTCGTCGTGCCCAACTACGAGATCGTCGGCCGCCTGTACTGGCTCGACACGCTGGTGGCGATCATCGTGCCGACCGCCGCCGGCGCCTTCGGCGTGTTCTTCCTCCGGCAGTTCTTCATCGGGCTGCCCAAGGAGCTGGAGGAGTCGGCCTACCTCGACGGGGCGAACCGGTGGCAGGTGTTCACCAGGATCGTGCTGCCACTGTCGAGGCCGGCGCTGGCCACCCTCGCCTTGTTGTCGTTCCTCACCAACTGGAACGACTTCCTGTGGCCGGTCTATGTGCTCTTCAGCCCGGAGAACCAGACCCTGCAGGCGGGACTCTCGACGCTGCAGTCCGCCAACAGCGTCCGCTACGACCTGTTGATGGCCGGCGCCGTCGTGGCGAGCGTCCCCGTCCTCCTGCTGTACATGCTGTCCCAGCGGTTCGTGATCGAAGGTGTGTCGCGGTCTGGCATCAAGGGATGACCGATGCCCTTCGACTGAGCGAACCACACCACCCACTGAGCCGCAGGACGCTGCTGGCGGCGACCGTCGCGGCGCCTGGCAGCGCGGTGCTGGCCGGGTGCACCGGCGGGGAGGCGCCTGGACCAGCCACGGCCCGCTCGACCGACCCACCGTCCCCGCAGGAGGCTGACATCTTCGACCTGACGCTCCGCCGTACCGACCGGAACCGCCCCTTCGAGCTGCTCGCCCCCGGCTTCGTCGCCGCAAAGGAGGGCACGGCGGCGCCCGGCGGAGGCGACCTCACCCTCCATGCCCGGGGACCCGAGGCACCGTTCGCCACCGTCGAGGCACGGTTGCCGGGAGCCCGGGGGGCCGTCGCCCTGGGCCTGGCCACCGAGGAGGGCGACCACGTCCTGGTCCGGTGGAGCGCGAAGACCTCGCGGATCACCCTGGAGGTACGCGCGGGTGGTCGCACCCGGGTGCTCCGCCGCCGCAAGGTCGCACTCGCCCGCGGCGCCGGCCTCGCCTTTGCGCTGTGCGAGAACCAGGTCACGGCCCTGGTCGACTCCGGTGAGGGCTGGCAGCCGGTGCTCACCGAGCGAAACAAGGTCGCGTCCCTGGTCGACCTCCGCCGCGAGACGACGCTCGCCCGGTTCCGCTACGCCTGGGGGACCACCGGCGTCACCGCGACCGACGTGCGGGCCGGGCTCTTCGGCATGACCGGCCTCCGCGACCCGCACCTCGTGCAGGACGCGGACGGAACGCCGTACGAGCGTGACGGGCGACAGTTCCTCACCTGGACCTGCGCCGGTCTCGGGTTCTTCCAGCAGGCCCACTGGACGGTGTGGTCCTTCGACCCCGCCTCTCCCCGGGACATGCGACTGGAGGCCCAGCTGTTCAGCCGGCGCGACGGTCTCGTGCTGGGCGATCACGCCGGCCAGCTCGTGCGGCACCGCGGCCGGTGGCTGGTGGCAACGAGCTCGTGGGGTGACTTCGCCCCCGGCAGCATCCACGTGCGGCACGCGGAGACGGACGCCGACCTGCTCTCCGGCGTGCACGTGATCGACACCGAGCCCACGCCGCTGCCGACCGACCAGGGCACCTGGGACCCGGCCCTGCTGCTCGAGGACGGGAGCTGGCGGGTCGCGTTCGTGGAGAGTCCCTCCCAGGACCCGTTCGACTTCCACCCCGCCCTGGCGCGTGGTCCGGAGGCATCTGGCGGTCCGGCCGGCGGTTCATGGTTCGAAGGTCTCGAGCTCGTGGCCGCCGCCAAGGACCTGACCCAGTGCGAAGGTCCGATCTTCGCCCGGGTGGGTTCGGAGTCCTGGCTGCTGGCCAGCGACAAGGTGGGGCAGAACTATCCCGTCTTCGATCTCGACGGGCAGCGTCGGGGACGCCTGGATGCGCCCTACCCGACGAACATCCCGCATCCCCAGCTCGTGCCGGACCCCGGAGGCGGATGGTGGATGGTCACCTTCGACAACGCCCAGTACGCCGAGCGCGTCATGGGCTACGGCGGCCACGGCGACGTCGTGCTGATGCACTCGGTCTGAGGGTCGAGCTCACTCCACGGGAAGACCGAGCCCCCGCGCGATCAGCATCCGCTGGACCTCCGAGGTGCCCTCGCCGATCTCGAGGACCTTGGCGTCGCGGTAGAAGCGGGTGACGGGGTACTCCTCCATGAACCCGTAGCCTCCGAACACCTGGGTCGCGATCCGGGTGGCGGTCACCGCCGACTCGGTGGCATGCAGCTTGGCGATCGCCGCGGCCTGCTTGAAGTCCTTGACCGGGGCAGCGGCGTCCTTCATCGCCGCTGCCCGGTAGACGAGCAGGCGGGCCGACTGGAGCATCACCTCGAGGTCGGCGATCTGGAAGGCCAGGCCCTGCTTCCGCCCGATCGGTACGCCGAAGGTCTGCCGCTCGCCGGCGTACTGAAGGCTCATGTCGAGACAGGCCTGGATGCAGCCCACCGCCAGCGCCGCGATCGCCACGCGTCCGTCGTCGAGGATGGCGAGGAACTGGGCGAACCCGCGACCTCGCTCACCCAGCAGGTTCGCCTCCGGTACGCGGACGTCGTCGAAGGACAGCGGGTGGGTGTCGGAGGCGTGCCAGCCGAGCTTGTCGTAGGCCGGCTCCGCGGTGAACCCCGGCGTGCCCGCCGGGACGATGATCGAGCTGACCTCGGGGCGCTCGCCGTCGCCGTCCCCGGTCCGCGCCGTCACCGTGACCACGCTGGTGATGTCGGAACCGGAGTTGGTGATGAACTGCTTGGAGCCGTTGATCACCCACTCGCCGCCGACCAGCTGCGCCTTCGTGCTGGTGGCGCCTGCGTCCGAACCCGAGCCGGGCTCGGTGAGACCGAAGCCGGCGAGGGCCCGGCCGCCGACCAGGTCGGGGAGCCAGGTCTGCTTCTGCTCGTCGCTGCCGTAGGTGAGGATCGGATTGATGCCGAGCCCGACCGCAGCCTCGAGAGTGATGCCCATCGACTGGTCCACCCGGCCGATCTCCTCGATCGCCACGCAGAGGCTGGTGAAGTCGCCGCCAGCGCCGCCGTACTCCTCCGGCGCGGTGAGCCCGAAGAGGCCGAGCTGACCCATCTTCTGCACCACGTCGACCGGGAAGTGGTGCTCGCGGTCCCACTGCGCCGCGTGCGGGGCGATCTCCGCCACGGCGAAGGCGCGGACGGTACGGCGGAACTCCTCGTGCTCGCGGGACAGCTCGTAGCTCATGCCGCGCATGCTAGTCGCTCTGGTTAGCGTTTGTTAACCGGCCGCCCTCGAGCCCCCGTGGAGCCACGCGACGACGTCC
>JBJMIQ010000310.1:0-4716 GCA_045806805.1 Nocardioides sp.
ACCGACCTGTGCGAGCACGGAGTCCCTGACCTCGTCGAGCTTCGACTCGCGCTCCTGCTTGCCGGCGATCTTCAGCGCGTCGGCGAGCGGGGCGGAGGCGGCAGCCTCGACCGCGTCGTAGACGTCGTCCTCGAAGTCGAGGAAGACCGGGAACTCCTGGACCGGCTTCGCGGCCTGCTTGGCCAGCTCGACCTGCGCCTCGATCAGCTGCTTGATGAACGGCTTGGCGGCATCGAGGCCGCTGGCGACCACGCTCTCGGTCGGCGCCTGGGTGCCGGAGCGGACCAGGTTGTACGTCGCCTCGGTGGCCTCGGCCTCGACCATCATGATCGCGACGTCGCCGGTCTCGGTGACCCGGCCCGCGACCACCATGTCGAACACGGCGCTCTCGAGCTGGCTGTGGGTCGGGAAGGCGACCCACTGGCCCTCGATGAAGGCCACGCGGACACCGCCCACCGGGCCGGAGAACGGCAGGCCGGAGAGCTGGGTGGACAGCGAGGCGGCGTTGATCGCCAGGACGTCGTAGGGGTGGTCGGGGTCGAGCGCCATGACGGTGATGACGACCTGCACCTCGTTGCGCAGGCCCTTCTTGAACGTCGGGCGAAGCGGGCGGTCGATCAGCCGGCAGGTGAGGATCGCGTCCTCGCCCGGGCGGCCCTCGCTCCGGAAGAACGAGCCGGGGATCTGGCCCGCGGCGTACATCCGCTCCTCGACGTCGATCGTCAGGGGGAAGAAGTCGAAGTGGTCCTTGGGGTGCTTGCCGGCCGTGGTGGCCGAGAGCAGCATCGTGTCGTCATCGAGGTAGGCGGTGACGGAGCCGGCCGCCTGCCGGGCGAGCAGCCCGGTCTCGAACTTGACGGTGCGCTGGCCGAACTTGCCGTTGTCGAGAACGGTCTCGACGGCAGAAATGGTGGGTTCCATGCATGTGCCTTCTGTTCGCGGAGCGATCTGCGCGAATAACCCGCGTCCCCTGATGTCCGGGGCGGGTGCCGGTCTTCGATCGAGGCCCGCGGTGCCCCATGACATGAGGTGCACCGAGAGCCACTACCGAGGACCGGGCCGACGATTCGCGGATCGCTCCTGGATGTTGTGTTCTGTTGTGAAATGTAACCAGGGCCCACAGGAGTGGGCCCTGATGAGGGTCAGCGACGCAGGCCGAGGCGCTCGACGATCGAGCGGTAGCGCTCGATGTCGGTCTTCTGCAGGTAGTTGAGAAGCCGACGGCGCTGGCCCACGAGGAGCAGCAGGCCACGACGGCTGTGATGGTCGTGCTTGTGCTGCTTGAGGTGCTCGGTGAGGTGAGCGATCCGGTGGCTCAGCAGCGCCACCTGGACCTCGGGGGAGCCGGTGTCGCCCTCGGTCGTGGCGTACTCGGCGATGATCTTCTTCTTGGTCTCCGCGTCGGTACCGATCGACATGCGGGCTCCTTCCGGCCCTTCCGGGCTCTGCTCGTTGCGCGGCGCGCCGGGGCCTGTCCACCCGGGCACTCTGGTTCCGCGGCCGTCTGACGGCGGGTACTGCGTTGGCGTCGCCCGGCAGGATTCCGGGGCGGGCAACCGGACGAGACTATCAGCGGCCCCGGGCCGCCCCCAAAAGCGCAGACCCACGATCGGGATCGGGCTCCGATCGTGGGTCCGGCCGGTAGAGGCTCAGACGGCCGGGGGCGGCGGGTCCTGGTCGGTGCGACGCTCGGCGACCGACTGGGAGCCGTCCTGGTGCGTGGTGGTGGCCACCGTGCGGTGGGTGCGTCCGCGGTTGGCCTGGACGGCGGTCAGGACGATCACCAGCACGCCGGCGAGGGCCAGGATCCACCCGATCAGTGTCAGGTCGATGGCGTCGATCATGTCCCGCACGGCGAGCGCGAGGATCAGTCCGAGAGCAAGGAGAAAGACGCCCAGTCCGTATCCCATGTGAGTCCCTTCAGGTCGTGTCACCCACTGTGGGCAACTCTCCCTTCGAGGCTACCCATCGGACGCCGGATCGATGCGCACCACCCTGTGCCAGACTGACCGAATGTCCACCCACCTCGGCGTGTGCAACCTGTGCGAGGCGATCTGCGGCCTCGAGCTGACGCTGGAGGAGGGTCGGGTCACCTCGATCCGCGGCAGCGACGCGGACCCGCTCTCCCGCGGCTACATCTGCCCGAAGGGCGTGTCCCTGGCCGACGTCCTCGATGACCCAGACCGGTTGCGCCGACCGGTCCGACGGGTGGGCGGGGACTGGGTCGAGATCGAGTGGGACGAGGCTTTCGACCTGGTGGCCGACGGCCTGGCCGAGGCCATCAACCAGCACGGCAGCGACGCGGTCGGCGTCTACCTGGGCAACCCGAACGTGCACAGCCTCGGCTCGCTGACCCACGGACTGACCATGGTGAGGTCGCTGGGCACCCGCAACCTCTTCAGCGCCACCTCCGTCGACCAGCTCCCCCACCAGCTGGTCGCCCACCTGATGTACGGCCACCAGCTCCTGCTGCCGATCCCCGACATCGACCGGACGTCGTACTTCCTGGTCTTCGGGGCCAACCCGATGGCGTCCAACGGTTCCCTGATGACGGTGCCCGACTTCCCGAACCGGCTGCGCTCCCTGAAACAGCGGGGCGGTCGGATGGTGGTGTTCGATCCGCGGCGCACCGAGACCGCGAAGGCGGCCTCCGAGCACCACTTCATCCGTCCGGGCACCGACGTCCACGTGCTGCTGGCCCTGTTGCACGTGCTGTTCGAGGACGGCCTGACCTGTCCGCGGGATTACGTGGACGGCCTCGACGCCGTACGGGAGGCGGTGTCCGGTTTCGACGCCGAACGCGCAGAGCGTGCCAGCGGCGTGCCGGCCGATGAGATCCGCCGGATCGCGCGCGAGTTCGCCGCGGCCGAGGGTGCAGCGGCGTACTCGCGCATGGGGGTGTCAACCAACGAGCACGGCACTGTCGCGCAGTGGGCCGTGCAGCTGCTCAACCTGGTCACCGGCAACCTCGACCGGGAGGGCGGCACCCTGTTCACCTCCCCCGCGATCGACAGCGTCGGCCGCGGACTGATCGGCAGGGGGCACCACGATGCATGGCGCAGCCGCGTCCGCGGGCTGCCGGAGACCGCCGGCGAGCTCCCGGTGTCGGCGCTCCGCGAGGAGATCGAGACCCCGGGCGACGGCCAGATCCGGGCACTCGTGACGATGTCGGGCAACCCGGTGCTCTCGACGCCCGACGGCGCGGGGCTCGGCCGGGCCATGGACGGGCTCGACTTCATGGCCGCCGTCGACATCTACGTCAACGAGACGACCCGGCACGCCGACGTCATCCTGCCGCCGACCACCGCTCTCGAGCGCGACCACTACGACCTCGTCTTCCACCTCCTCGCGGTTCGCAACACCGCCCGCTTCACGCCGGCGGTCATCGAGAAGGACGGGGGCCAGCGGCACGACTGGCAGATCTACCGCGAGGTGACGACGCGGTTGATGAAGCGGCTGGACCGCAAGCCCCCGTTGCGGAAGCGGCTGGTGACCCGGGCCCGGCTGATGACCAGCCCAACCTTCCAGGTGGCCCAGCTCCTCCGCACCGACAAGGCGGGGGTCACGATCTCCCAGCTGCGCAAGAACCCCGCGGGTGTGGACCTCGGCCCGCTTCAGGCCGGGCGGCTGCCCGAGCGGCTGTTCACCAGGTCCAAGCGGATCGACGCCGCACCCGACCTGGTGCTCGAGGATCTCGCCAGGCTGGGCCATGTGGAGATCTCGCCGCGTGACGGAGAGCTGGTGCTGATCGGCCGACGCCACCAGCGGGACAACAACTCCTGGATGCACAACACCGAGCGCCTCACCCGGGGCAAGCCGCGGCACCAGCTCCTGATGCACCCCGACGACCTGGCCGCCCGGGGCATCACCGACGGGAACCGGGTCACCGTCAGGTCGCGGGTGGGTGCCGTCGAGGTCGAGGTGTCCGCCGCCGACGACATGATGCCGGGGGTGGTGTCGCTCCCCCATGGTTACGGCCACCAGGTCGACGGCACGGGCATGAGCCGGGCCGCCAAGGTGCCGGGCGTCTCGATCAACGACCTGACAGACCCGGAGCGGCTCGACGTGTCGGGCAACGCCGCACTCAACGGCGTACCGGTCGAGGTATCACCGGCCTGACCTGCGTCGTCCGTGACGTTCGAGCTGCCGGTGTCGTGATCTGACCACTCGATCGTCACGAACGATGTGAGGGGCGGTCCCGAAGGGCGAGGTAGACCGCACGGACCCCGACCGCGCGCTCCATCTCTCGCATCACCGTGGAGAAGAACTGCTCGCGATAGGTCTCGTCGGTCACCGCGGAGACGGTGAAGTAGAGCCCGGAGAAGGCCGCCAGGAACAGCGAGACCTTGACCAGCTCGGCGGACACGCTGTCGAGGTAGGGGATGTGGTGCGTGCTCGGCAGCTGCGTCCAGGCCAGCTGCACGCCCTGGGTCATGACCAGCGAACCGAAGAGCACGAAGAAGACGAAGACCGCGACCACGAGCACCAGAACCTGGACGAACTGGATGATGAGCAGGACCAGGATCAGGTTCCAGCGGTCGAACCCCGTGACCTGGGCGTACGCCGTGGGCTCGGCGCCCGGTTCCGCCAGCAGCTCCCGGCAGGGTTCCTCCAGCGGCGTGCCGGCACACGCACGGGTCAGGAACGCCTCGTCGACGGCGTCGTCGACGAGGTCCACCTCGTGGGGCAGGCGGACCAGGAGGAAGACGACCCCCA
>JBJMIQ010000311.1:0-9707 GCA_045806805.1 Nocardioides sp.
TCGAGCGGGTGCCGGGCGACTCGGCGGGTCCGGGCGACATCGTCGCGATCGCCGGTATCCCCGAGATCATGATCGGTGACACGCTGACCGACCCGGACAACCCGAAGCCGCTGCCGCTGATCACGGTGGACGAGCCGGCCATCTCGATGACCATCGGCACCAACACCTCACCACTGGCCGGGCGCGTGAAGGGCTCGAAGGTGACCGCGCGGCTGGTGAAGGACCGGCTCGACGCCGAGCTCGTGGGCAACGTGTCCCTGCGGATCCTGCCGACGGACCGCCCCGACGCCTGGGAGGTCCAGGGCCGCGGTGAGCTGGCGCTGGCCATCCTGGTCGAGCAGATGCGGCGCGAGGGCTTCGAGCTGACCGTCGGCAAGCCGCAGGTGGTGACCCGGGAGATCGACGGCAAGGTCCATGAACCGGTCGAGCGGCTGACCATCGACGCACCGGAGGAGTACCTCGGCGCGATCACCGAGCTGCTCGCCACCCGGCGCGGGCGCATGGAGCAGATGACCAACCACGGCACGGGCTGGGTGCGGATGGAGTTCCTGGTCCCGGCCAGAGGACTGATCGGCTTCCGCACCGAGTTCCTCACCGAGACCCGCGGCACCGGCATCGCCCACCACGTCTTCGAGAGGTACGAGCCGTGGGCCGGAGAGATCCGCTCGCGCAACTCCGGTTCCCTGGTGGCCGACCGCAAGGGTGCCGCGACGGCGTACGCCATGACCAACCTGCAGGAGCGCGGGATCATGTTCGTCGAGCCCGCGACCGAGGTCTATGAGGGCATGATCGTCGGCGAGAACTCCCGCGCTGACGACATGGACGTCAACATCACCAAGGAGAAGCAGCAGACCAACATCCGGTCCGCGACCTCCGACAACTTCGAGAAGCTGGTCCCGCCGCGCAGGCTGAGCCTCGAGCAGTGCCTGGAGTTCTGCCGCGAGGACGAGTGCGTCGAGGTCACGCCCGAGACCGTGCGGATCCGCAAGGTGGTGCTCGACGCCAACGAGCGCGCCAAGATCGCGAGCAGAGCGCGTAAGGCCAGCAAGTAGCCCCGTCGGAGCAGTGGCAAGCGAGATGCGGCTCGCGTCAGTACGCGGGCTGCGTGCGTTGGGCGGCCGCGCGGATGCCGATGCCGGACAGCGCCACCAGGATCAGCAGAGGCGACCCCGACCCGATGAGCTCGGGCAGGTAGGGCGCGAACGCCAGCAACGCGACGTGCACCAGCAGGAGCACCGGGATCCAGCGTGGGGCGGCCCGGGCGCGGAGCAGCGCCAGTGCGAGCAGCAGCTCCCCCAGCACGAGGGCTCCGATCCAGATGTAGAGGAATCCGGTCAGCCCGGTGTCCTGAGTCACGTCCAGCACCGTCGCGTCGGGGATCGCGTCGTTCATCACCAGTGCCCGGACGAACATCAGCAGCATCGCGAATCCGGCGGTCCCCGCGGCGCTGGCGGCGAAGATCCCGACCGCCGTCAGGCCGAACCTCGCCCCACGCGCCTCGAACAGGGTCAGGATCGACGGCATGCCGAGGGTCAGCATGATCGCCGCGACGAAGTAGAGGATGGAAACCGCCAGCCAGAGGCCGGCCTCCGACTGGGTCATCTGCACGGTGATCGCTGCCTCGGCGTACGACGGCAGGAGGAGCGACCCCACCGCCAGCGCGGTCGCCCCGATCACCAGGGAGGCCGCGGAGTACGGGACCCAGTCGATGCGCATCGTGTGCTCGGACCCCCTCCTGGCCGGGCGAGGCCTGGCCGGCCACCCGACCGAAGCATCGAGTCTAGGCCCCTGGCTGATCGCTAGACGGAGACTGGGACGCTGGCGCCGTTCTGGTTGGCGGTGATGCCGACGCCGCACAAGGCAACGGTGATCAGCAGCGCAGTCACTGGGGGGTCCTCGAACCGCAGCAGGGCGGAGATCGGGAGCAGCGCCACGTGCAGCAGGAGCGCCCCCGGGATCCACAGCGGCACGTCCCGGGCCCGCAGCAGCGCGATCGCGAGCAAGAGCTCCCCCAGGTAGAAAGCTCCGATCCAGCCGAGCAGGAACACGGTGAGGCCGGGTTCCGAGCTGACCTGGTCGATCGTTCCGGGCTCGATGGCGTGGTTCTTCGCCAGTGCCCGGAAGAACACGAGCAACATCGCGAAGCCGGCGAGGCCGATGCAGCCGACGGTGAACACCCCGATCGCCGTCAGACCGAACTTCGTTCCACGCGCCTGGAAGAGGGTCAGGATCGACGGCATGCCGAGGGTCAGCGCCACCGCCGCCAGGAAGTAGAGGACGGCCACCGCGAGCCAGCGGCCGCTGTCGTTCGAGGCCATCTGCAGCGTGGAGGCAGCGGTGTCGCCCGAGGGCAGGATCAGGGCACCGACCGACAGCGCGGTGGCGCCGAGGACGAGCGCGGCCGCGGAGAACGGCAGCCAGTCGATGCGCATGCTGGTGAACCTCAAGGGCTGGGAGGGGCAAATACGGGGGCCCATCGAGTGTAGGTCGGGGCCGCACGTGGAGTCCGGCGAATGCCGAGATCTTCACCATGCCGAATCAGACGAGCCACCGGCCAAGCAGCGTGCCGCGTTCCTCGAGCAGCGTGCTCAACCGGAGAGGTACGTCGATCGGGGGTCCGTCGGTCACCCGCGGGTGCAGACCGGACACGAGGCGGGGTACGACGGTGGCGTCCAGCTCGTCCACCACGCCCTGGTCGAGCAGGTCCCGCAGCAGGTGCGGCCCGCCCTCGCAGAGGAGGTGCCGAAACCCCCGCTCCTCGAGCCGCCGCCGCAGCTCACGGAGGTCCACGCGGTGCGAGCCGAGCAGGAGGACGTCCTCCCCCGGCAGCAGCTTGCGGGCCTCTGCCAGCTCGGGCGCGTGCTGGCAGGTGGCGAGGATGACCCGGCCGGGCTCCACGTCGCGCAGCTTCTCGGGCAGCCGGCCGGAGCGGCTGACGACGACGATCGGCAGGTCGGCCGGGCGGTATCCCTCGACCCGGGCAGTTCCGGCGCCGACCACCACCACGTCGGCCAGCGAGCGCAGCAGTTCGAAGACGCGGCGGTCGACGTCGTTGCTGATCGCACCGCTGCGCCCGGTCTCGCCGGTCACGGCTCCGTCGAGCGTCGAGACCATGTTGACCCGGAGCCAGGGAGTCGACGGAGCGGCGTACAGCGACTCGAGGTCGCCCGTGCCCAGCCTGCCGTCCTGGCCGGCGCGGGCTGTGTCGCCGATCAGAACGCGCATGACGTCAGTCTGCACCGGGGCCGGGCGGACTGGCTCAGCGGCTGGCGCCGATCGCCTCCGGTACCCGTCGCAGCTCGGGCGTGAGCACGGCGATGCCGGCCAGCGGGAAGAGCGCGAGGATGGCCAGGCTGCCGGGCACGCCCACCAGGTGGCCGAGGCCGGCCACGGCGGCGGAGCCGATGCTGCCGCCGACGAGGAAGAGCAGGGTCGCGATGCCCAGCGATACCCCGCGCACGTCGTGGGTGACGGCGTCGCCCACGCTCGCACTCAGCGAGGGCTGGCCTATGCCGAACCCGACCGTTGCCAGGATCACGGCCGGCACCAGCGCCCAGGGCGACGGCAGCGCGGTCCCCACCGCGGCCACCACCAGCGACGCCGCCGCGACCAGCCCGGAGAGCGCGAGGCAGCGTGCGGCGCCGAAGCGCGCGTGCAGCCGACCGACGTACTGCGGCACGAACAGCGCGAAGGCGGCGCTCGGCACCAACAGGGCCCCGACCTGCCAGGGTTCCCAGCCGGCGCCGACAAGGACTACAGGTACGCCGACCAGCTGGGCGAACCACGCGGCGGGCACCGCGGCTGCCGCAACGGCGCTGCGGACCACGGTCTGGTTGCCGATGACCTCGAGCGGGAGGAA
Organism: Nocardioides sp.; assembly: GCA_045806805.1. Lineage (GTDB taxonomy): Bacteria > Actinomycetota > Actinomycetes > Propionibacteriales > Nocardioidaceae > Nocardioides. Next base: position 3,860 of record JBJMIQ010000311.1, read on the forward strand.
ACCGTCGGGACGACGGCGTACCCAGAGGGCGACGAGAGGTCCGCCGACCATCACCAGCAGCAGCCCGGCCCCGGCGACCAGCCGGCCGGTCGTCGGCGACTGGAGCAGGAGGATCAGTCCGGCGGCCGTGGACGCGACCAGCACCGCGCCCAGCACGTCCAGGCGGGCACCGGTCCCACCGCCGGTGAGCGTGTTCCAGAGGAACGGCAGCACGCAGACGCCGAGGATCGGGAGGGCCATCACGGCCCGCCAGCCCCACTCGTTCGCGACGACGCCTCCGACCAGCGGCCCGAAGCAGCTCACCGCGGCCGCGAGACCTGCCAGCCGTCCGAGGGCGAGGGCACGGACCTCGCCGTGGTAGCGGGCACTCAACAGCGCCACCCCCAAGGTGGGGATGGCAGCCGCACCGGCGCCCTGGAACATGCGTGCGACCAGCAGGACGCCGTACGACGGTGCGAAGGCGGCGAGCAGTGCGCCGCCGGTCATCATCCCGATCCCGACCAGTAGCGGGAGGCGGATCCCGACGAGGTCGGAGATCCGGCCGTGGACGGCGGTGGTCACTGCGAGCATCAGGACGTAGAGGCTGATCGACCACGCGGCGACGCCGACGCCGATCCCGAAGTCCTCGGCCACCGTCGGCAGCACGATCGCGGCGGACGACGAGCCCATGCCGGCTAGCCCGAACAGGACTCCCAGGAGGACGGAGACGCGGCGGGAGTCCTGGGGCATGCCCACTCCAACCCACGGGGGCCGGGCGGCATTCCGCGCAGGGTCAGACGAGGGCGTGTCGCTGACGGTCCGGGGCCAGCCACCAGGCGGCGAGTACGCCACCGACGGCACCGAACAGGTGCCCCTGCCAGGAGATGCCCGGCTGGCCGGGCAGGACACCCCACAGCGCACCGCCGTACAGGACCAGGATGACGGCGCCCAGCGCGATCTGGCCCTCGCTGCGCGCGAAGACACCGCGGACGATCAGGTAGGTCAGCCAGCCGAACACGATGCCCGAGGCGCCGATGTGGATGGTGTGCTCGGGGGCGATCAGCCAGGTGCCCAGACCGCCGACGATCCAGATCACCGCGGTGGCGGCCAGTGCCCGGCCGATCCCCGAGAGGAACACGAGGAACCCCAGCACCAGCAGCGGAATGCTGTTGGCGATGAGGTGGTCCCAGCCGGCGTGCAGCAGCGGCGCGAACAGGATCCCGAGCAGACCCTCGTCGTCGCGGGGCCGGATCCCTTCGTCGTCGAGCGAGTTGCCCAGCAAGAAGTCGACGAACTCGATGGCCCAGAGCAGCACCACGAAGCCGACGGAGTACGTCGCCGCGCGGGCCCAACCCGCCCTGCGCTCGTTCGTGTAACTCAGGCGCACTGTTTCACGGTAGCCGCGCGTCCCAGCGGATCACCCAGTACTGCACGCCGTAGGGGTCGTCGTCGTAGTCCACCGTGCTGAGATGGTCGGGGGTGAGCACGTCGCCGAGGGAACGGATGCCGTCGGTGGCTGCGAGCAGCTCGGCGCTCGTCGCTGGATCGATCGCGGACAGGGCGGCCGGATCGGGCGCGGTCAGGGCGCGCGCCAGGACGGCGTCGAAGCCTGCCGCGCGTTCGTCCAGGTAGCCGGGGGCCCTCTCGGAGCGGCAGGCGCTGCCGTTGCCCACAACGAGCACCCCCTCGCCCTCCGGTGGTTGAGGTGTGCCGGAATCCGGTGGTTGAGGTGTGAAGGCGCCCTGGCACTTGTGCTGAGGAGGTCGCCCAGCGACCGTCTCGAAGTAAACCCCTGCACCCGGCGCAACCTCCGCAACCAGCGACTTCCCAACCCGTCGCCCCTGCTGATCGCCGACGATCGTGACCGGCCCCGCCTCGACCAGCCATGCCACGGCGGCGCGGCAGGTCGACCGGAGCTCGGCAACCGGGTCGTCGAGGCTGGCGTACTCCGGCAGCAGCGCCAGCACTCCCGGCACCAGGACCACCCGCGCGGGCGTCACTGCAGTCCCCGGATCGCGCGGCGCGGTGGCCGCCGGCCGGCGATCGACCACACCATGTCCACCACCTGGCGGGTCCCGGCCACCTCGTGGACCCGGTAGATCCGGGCACCGGCCATCGCGCAGACCGCCGTGGCGGCGAGTGTCCCGGTGAGGCGTTCGCCGACAGGGAGGTCGAGGGTCTCGCCGACGAAGTCCTTGTTGGACAGTGACACCAGCACCGGCCAGCCCGTCGTGATCATCTCCCCGAGACGCCGGGTGATCTCGAGGGAGTGGAAGGTGTTCTTTCCGAAGTCGTGCGCGGGGTCGATGACCACGCTCTCTCGCTCCACCCCGGCAGCGACGGCGCGCTCGGCATAGGCCACCGTGTCGGTGATCGCGGCCGCGACCACGTCGTCGTACTCGATCCGGAACGGCCGGGTGCGCGGAGTGACGCCGCCGGTGTGGGTGCACACGAGTCCGGCGCCGAACTGGGCCGCGACGTCGACCAGCTCCGGGTCGGCGCCGCCCCATGCGTCGTTGAGGACGTCGGCGCCGGCCTCGCAAACGGCCCGGCCCACCTCCGCCCGCCAGGTGTCGACGGAGATGACCAGGTCGGGGTACGACGCCCGGACCTGGGCCACGAAGTCGACGACCCGCGCCTTCTCCTCGGCCGGGCCGATCTCCGCTCCCGGGGCGGCCTTGATCCCGCCGATGTCGACGATCTCCGCACCCTGGGCAACGACCTGTGAAACGCGGTCGTGCGCCCGATCCTCGTCCCAGGTCGCGCCGCGGTCGTAGAACGAGTCGGGGGTGCGGTTGACGATCGCCATCATCAGCGTGGCGTTGTCGGCGAACTCGTGACGGCCCAGTCGCAGCGTCACGCGACCTCCCGTGCCGGCGGGCGCTCCGGCCACTCGGCGCCTTCGGCGGTCGAGATTCCGGCCGCCACACCGGCCCGACCCAGCGCCATCGCCATGATCTGGCGCGCCATCCCCCCGAGATCGCGCAGCGACTGGTGGCGATGGGCCCGGCGACCGAGGTCGACCTGGGCGATCGCGTCGGCGCCCCTGGATGCCGCGGTGTCGATCAGGGCCGCCAGCTCTACGGCGTACCCGGTGGGGACCGAGAGCGACTCGAACAACGACCTCCGGACCGCCCACTCCCCGGCCAACGGCTGATGCACGCCGGCGAGGTCGTGGAACAGGAGCGAGATCAGGGGCCGGGCCACGAGCTCGGTCACCCGGCCTCCCTCGTAGGGCGCGTCGCCGAGGGGACGCTCGTAGAACCCCTTCACCAGCTCGACGCCCGGTGCGGTGAGCAGCGGACCCAGCAGCCCGGGCACGAAGTGTGTGTCCCAGTCCAGGAGGTCGGCGTCCATGAAGACCAGAACCTCGCCCTGGGTCACGAACAGCGACTTCCACATCGCCTCGCCCTTGCCCGGGTGGGTGCCGAGGTCGGGCCGGATCTCCGCCGCGCGATGGACCACCGCGCCGGCATCGGCGGCGACGGCCGAGGTGTCGTCGGTGGAGTCGGAGTCGATCACCACGATCTCGTCCACGAGTCGCACGGTGTCCACCAGCCGTTCGCGGACCCGGCCGACTACGTCACCGACGGTGGCGGCCTCGTTTCGCGCGGGTACGACGAGGCTCACCGAGGTCTCCCGGCGCGCCGCCATCAGGGCGTCGAGCGTCCAGTCGTCCCAGTGGAAGGTGCGGGTCATCTGGGGTGCTGGGTCATCCGAGATGGCCGCGCACGGAGGCGTGGCCGGCCAGCAGGTTGCGGGCGATGGTGCGGCGCTGGATCTCGTCGGTGCCCTCGTAGATGCGGAGCAGTCGGAGCTCGCGGTACCACCGCTCGATCGGCAGCTCGCGGGTGTAGCCCATCCCCCCGTGGATCTGGAGCATCCGGTCGACGATCTCGTTGGCCTTGACGCCGCCGTACAGCTTCGCCATCGACTGTGCCTGTCGCGAGTCGCGGCCGTTGTCGACCTGCCAGGCCGCGGTCAGCACCAGCCAGCGCAGGGCCTCGATCTCGACCGCGGAGTCGGCCACCATCCACTGGATGGCCTGGCGGGTGGCGATCGGGGCGCCGAAGGTCTCCCGGTTCTGGGCGTGCTCCATGGCCATCTCGACCAGCCGCTCGCACGCGCCGAGCGCGCGCGCCGGGAGCATGTAGCGGCCCTTGCCGATCCACTTCATGGCGAGCTCGAAGCCGCGGCCCTCCTCGCCCAGGATCGCCGAGTGCGGAACCCGCACGTCCTGGAACGAGAGCGCAGCCGGGCCCCACTCGCCCATGGTGTCGATGGTGGTGGAGGTCCAGCCGGCGTCCCGGTCGGCAAGGAAGCAGGTGACTCCGCCGTCGGCGCCCTTCTCCTTGTCGGTGACCGCGAAGACCAGGCAGAAGTCGGCGATGTCCCCGCCGGTGATGAACGTCTTCTCGCCGTTGATCACCCACTCGTCGCCGTCGCGGACGGCTGTGGTGCGGATGTTGCGGGCGTCGGAGCCGGCGCCGGGCTCGGTGATCGCGAAGCAACTGTGCTTCTCACCGTTGATGGTCGGGAGGAGGTAGGACTCCTTCTGCCCCTCGTTGGCGCTGAACAGGATGTTGTCGGCGTCGCCGCCGAACTTGAACTGCACGAAGGACCGGCCGAGCTCCACCTCGATCAGGGCGCTCATCAAGGCCCCGAGCCCCATGCCGCCGTACTCCTCGGGGGTCTGCACGCCGAAGAAACCGGACTGTTTGGCCTTGTCCTGCAGGGCCTTGAGCTCCTCGAGCGTCAGGCCGCGCTCGTGGCGTCGCTCCCGTTCGAGCACCGTCTGCTCGAGGGGCATGATCTCCTTCGAGACGAACGTCCGCACCCACTCGCGGACCTCGCGCTCCTCGTCGGTGAGGGTCAGGTCCATCGGTCCTACCGTCCTTTCCAGACGGGGTCACGCTTCTCCGCAAAGGCCGCTGCCCCCTCCTGGGCGTCCTCGGAGACGAAGACCGGCGAGAGGATCTCGTCCTGCCGCTTCCAGCCCTCCTCGGTCGTCCAGTCCGTGGCGGACCGGGCGACCTGCTTGGTGGCCGCGACCGCCAGGGGTCCGTTGGCGGCAATCGTGGCCGCCAGCTCGAGGGCACCGTCGAGGGCCGTGCCCTCGGGCACGACGCGGTTGACCAGGCCGAGGCCGGAGGCTCGTTCGGCATCGATGGGGTCGCCGGTGAGCAACAGCTCGAGGGCGATCGGCTGGGGGATCAGGCTCGGCAGGCGCAGGGCGGCGCCGGCGGCGGCGACCAGGCCCCGCTTCACTTCCGGTACGCCGAAGCGCGCGGTCTCCGCGGCCACCACCAGGTCGCAGGCGAGGGCCACCTCGAAGCCGCCGGCCAGGGCCCAGCCCTCGACCGCGGCGATCAGTGGCTTGCGCGGCGGTCGCTCGGTGAGGCCGGCCAGGCCTCGGCGCTCGACGACCGGCACCTCGCCGGCCAGGAACGCCTTGAGATCCATTCCGGCGCAGAAGGTGCCGCCGGCCCCGGTGATCACTCCCACCCGGAGGTCGTCGTTGCCGTCGAGCTCGTCCATGGCGGCCGCGACACCCTGGGCGACGGCCTCGTTGACCGCATTCTTCGCCTCGGGTCGGTTGATCGTGACGAGCAGGACGTTGTCGCGGCGCTCGGTCAGGACTTCCTGGGCCATGGGATTCCTCTCGGTCAGGTGGCGTGCAGGAGCTTGGCGAACCTGGAGTTGAGGTCGGTGGCAGCCTCCGCCGCGGCTGTGCTCCACGCTCCCATGTCGACAAAGCCGTGGATCATCCCCTCGTAGGACGCCAGGTCGACGGGCACGCCCGCCTCGGCGAGCTTCTCGGCGTAGGCCACTCCCTCGTCGCGCAGCGGGTCGAACTCCGCGACGGCGA